>CAYNGV010000038.1:0-16068 GCA_964397005.1 uncultured Sulfuritalea sp.
ACGCCGAAACTGCCGGCCGGCATGCCCGGCCAGTTGTGCAGGCCGAACACCATGTCCATCGGGAAGCGCTCGAACAGGCCTTCTTCGACCATCACCCGGCCGCCGCCTTCGTGCTCTTCCGCCGGCTGGAAGATGAAATACACGGTGCCGTCGAAATTGCGCAGCCTGCTCAAGGCTTCGGCCGCGCCAAGCAGCATCGCCGTGTGGCCGTCGTGGCCGCAGGCGTGCATCTTTCCGTGATGGGTCGAATGGTGGGGAAAGGTATTCAGTTCCGCCAGCGGCAGCGCATCCATGTCGGCACGCAGGCCGATCGCGCGAGGGCTAGCGCCAAGTGCGAGTTTGGCCACCACGCCGGTACGGGCAATCCCGCGATGGACTTCGAGACCGAGGCCGTCGAGGTAGTCCGCCACCTTCGCCGCCGTGCGTTTCTCGTCGAAGGCCAGTTCGGGGTGGGCGTGAATGTCACGGCGCAGCGCGGCGATCTTTGGCGTCAGGGTTGGCAGCAGTTCGTTGATCATGACGAAACCTCTGTGTCGGACTGGCAATCCTAGCCCAAACTCAGGGTCGGATAGCTAACTCCGTTTTTACGGTATCTTCGCTTGCTCATGCATACGCCCCCTCGCCGCATAGCGCATCTGGACATGGACGCCTTCTATGCGTCGGTCGAACTCTTGCGCTACCCGGAACTGCGCGGCCTGCCTGTGGTGATCGGCGGACGCAGCATTCACCAGCCGGAACTGCTGGCGGACGGCAGCCGCCGCTTTGCGCGCTTGCGCGACTACGTCGGGCGCGGCGTCACCACCACCTCCACCTACGAAGCGCGCGCGCTGGGCGTGTTCTCGGGAATGGGCGTGATGAAGGCGGCGAAACTGGCCCCGGATGCGATCCTGCTGCCGGTCGACTTCGACGCCTATCGGGATTACTCGCGCCTGTTCAAGGCCGCTGTCAGGGCAATCACACCGCAGATCGAGGACCGCGGCATCGACGAAATCTACATCGACCTGACCGACCTGCCCGGCGCGACGCTGCCCCTCGCGCGCCGCATCAAGCAGGCGGTGAAGGATGCCACCGGTCTCTCCTGTTCGATCGGCGTCAGCCCCAACAAACTGCTGTCGAAAATCTGCTCTGACCTGGAAAAGCCCGATGGCCTGACACTGCTCGACGAGAGCGACATTGCGCGGCGCATCTGGCCGCTGCCGGTGCGCAAGATCAACGGCATCGGCCCGAAAGCCGCCGAAAAACTCGCGGCGATGGGGATTGCCACCATCGCCGACCTGGCGCAGGCCGAACCGGCTTTGCTGCAAGAACACTTCGGCCGCAGCTACGCCGAATGGCTGCACCAGGCCGCGCACGGCATCGACGAGCGCCCGGTGGTGACCTGGTCCGAACCGAAGTCGATCAGCCGCGAAACCACTTTCGAGCACGACCTCCACGCACGCCGCGACCGCGCCGTTCTGTCGGAGATATTCACCGATCTCTGCACGCGCGTCGCCGGCGATCTCCAGCGCAAAGGCTACCTCGGCCGCACCATAGGCATCAAACTGCGCTTCGAGGACTTCCGCACCGTGACGCGGGACCTGACGCTGCCCGATCCCACCGCCGATCCCACGATCATCCGCCGCGCGGCTGGCGAGTGCCTGCGGCGCGTACCGTTGGAACAAAAACTGCGCCTGCTCGGCGTGCGGGCCAGCGCGCTGTCATCCGGCAGCGCGCTGCCGGAAGTTGATCAATCGCCACAGGGCGAGTTGCCGCTGTGACCCGCCCGTCGGCGGCCAGCGGCAATGCCTCGCATTGATAGAATGCCGCCCAGTTCCACCTTTGCAGCCTGGCTGCCCGAACCCATGAGACTTCCGATCTTCGCGTTGCTGCTGCTGTTGTTCCAGTTCCCCTCGGCCCACGCCGGCAAGACACTGGATCAGGTCAGGCAGCGCGCGCAACTGGTGTGCGGCGTCAGCACCGGCGTCATCGGCTTTTCCTCGGCCGACAGCCAGGGCCGCTGGAACGGGCTCGATGTCGATGTCTGCCGCGCCATCGCAGCGGCGGTGCTGAACGATCCGAACAAGGTCAAGTATGTCCCGCTCAACGCGCAGCAGCGCTTCACCGCATTGCAATCGGGCGAAGTCGACCTGCTCTCGCGCAACACGACCTGGACCCTGACACGCGATGCCTCGCTGGGCCTGCATTTCACCGCCGTCACCTACTACGACGGGCAGGGCTTCCTGGTGCCGAAAAAGCTCAAAGTCACCAGCGCAAAGCAGTTGAAGAATGCGGAAATCTGCGTGCAGTCGGGCACCACGACGGAGAAAAACCTGAGCGACTGGTTCAAGGCGCAGGGAATCAAGATCAAACCCGTGGTGTTCGAAAAGTTCGAGGCCTCAATCAAGGCCTTCTTCAGCGGCCGCTGCCAGGCCTACACCACCGATGCGTCGGCGCTGGCCTTCATTCGCAGCAAGGAGGCGCCCAAGCCGGATGACTTCGTCGTCCTGCCCGAACTGATCTCGAAGGAACCGCTGGGGCCGGTGGTGCGGCGCGGCGATGACGAGTGGTTCGCCATCGTCAAGTGGGTGATCTTCGCCCTGATCGAAGCCGAGGAATATGGCATCACGCAAACCAACCTGGAGCAGATGAAGGCCAGCCCCGATCCGGCCATCCAGCGCCTGCTGGGCGGCGCGGAAGACACCGGCAAACTGCTCGGCCTCGAGCGCGATTGGGCAGCACGCGCAGTGAAAGCAGTGGGCAACTATGGCGAAATGTTCCAGCGCAATGTCGGCAACGCCTCGCCGCTGAAGCTGCCGCGCGGCGTCAATGCGCTGTGGAACAAGGGCGGACTGATGTACGCCCCGCCCGTGCGCTGAAACGCCGTATCGCCAGCGCCGACTTTTTGCCGACTCATCCGCAATGCAAGGCCGACGCCGACGCGACCTAGGAATCCAGGCGCTACTGGCCGCAGCGCTGCTGGCCACGCTCTGGTGGCTGCTCGATGTCACTGCCGCCAACATGACCGAGCGCGGCATTCGCAGCGGCTTCGACTTTCTGCTTGAGCCCGCCGGCTTTGCCATCGGCGAGAGCCTGCTGCCCTTCGACTCGGCCGACAGCACGCTGCTGGCGCTGGCCGCCGGGCTGGCCAATACGCTGCGCGTGGCACTGCCGGCGATCGTCATCAGCACCCTGCTCGGCACGCTGATCGGGCTCGGCCGGCTGTCGGCCAATCTGCTGCTGCGCGGGTTTTGCGCGGCCTATGTCGAAATCCTGCGCAACGTGCCACTACTGCTGCAATTGCTGGCGTGGTACTTCGTGGTGACCGACCTGCTGCCGCTGGCAAGCGAAGCGCTCCAACTCGCGCCGCATGTCTTCCTCAGCAAGAGCGGTCTGTCCCTGCCGTGGTTCGGTGGCGACGGCGGCCTGATCGACCTGCCGCTGCTCGGAGAGATGGGCATCGTCGGCGGAGCGGCGCTGACCCCGGAATTCCTCGCCCTGCTGCTCGGCCTGAGTCTCTACACCGCAGCCTATGTCGCCGAAACCGTACGCGCCGGCGTCTTGTCGGTGCCGCGCGGACAAAGCGACGCCGCGCTGGCGCTGGGGCTGACGCGGGTCCAGCTGTTCCGCTTGGTGCTGCTGCCGCAAGCGCTGCGCAGCATCATTCCGCCGTTGACCAACCAGCACCTGAGCCTGACCAAGAACGCTTCGCTGGCGGTCGCCATAGGCTATCCCGACCTGGTGTCCGTGGCCAACACCACGCTGAACCAGACCGGCCGCGCCGCCGAATGCATCGCCCTGATCATGGCCGTATACCTGATTCTTTCGCTGCTGACGGCCTGGCTCAGCGCCTGGCTGGAGCGGCGCAGCGGGCGCTGGGCGGAGCGTTCATGAATCAACTCGCAGCAACTCAAAACTGGCTGCGCCGCAACCTTTTCTCCGATGTGTTTAGCAGCGTGACGACGCTGCTGCTGTTGGCCGGCGCGCTCTGGTGGCTGCCGGGGCTGGTCGACTGGCTGCTGCTGCAGGCCGTGTTCAAGGCCGATGCCGGCGCCTGCCAGGCCGTGAATCACGCCGGTGCCTGCTGGGGCGTGGTGGCCGAGAAATACCGCTTCATCCTGTTCGGCCGCTATCCCTACGCGGAACAGTGGCGGCCTCTGCTGGCGACCGCCCTTCTGCTGTCGGCGATACTCGCCAGCGGTCTGCACCTGTTGCCGCGCAATGCATTGCTGGCGGCCTGGGCGGCGGCCCTGCCGGCTTTTTTCATACTCATGGGCGGCGGCCGCTTTGGCCTCACGCCCGTTGGCAGCGATCAATGGGGCGGCTTGCCGCTGACGCTGCTGCTGGCCACCATGGGCATGCTGCTGGCGTTTCCGCTCGCTATCCTGGTCGCCCTCGGCCGCCAGTCCGGGCTGCCGCTGCTGCGCGGCTTGTGCACGCTCTACGTCGAACTGGTGCGTGGCGTGCCGCTGATTTCCGTGCTGTTCCTCGCATCTTTCCTGTTCCCCATCATCCTGCCGCAGGGCTTCTCGATAGACGTGCTGCTGCGCGTGCAGGCGGGCATCGTGCTGTTCGCCGCGGCTTATCTCTCGGAAACCATACGCGGCGGCCTGCAGTCGATCCCGGCGGGCCAGCATGACGCGGCCGCGGCGCTGGGCCTCGGCCGCTGGCAGGCGATGCGCTGGATCATCCTGCCGCAGGCGCTGCGCGCCGTGATTCCCTCGATGATGAACAGCGCGGTCAGCGTGTTCAAGGACACCTCGCTGGTGACCGTGGTCAGCCTGTATGAATTGACCGGCTCGCTCTCGCTGGCGCTGGCGGGCGATGCCGAATGGCGCTCCTTCCATCTCGAAGGCTATCTGTTCATCGCCCTGATCTACTGGATCGGCTGCTACGCCATGTCGCGCTTCAGCCGCGGTCTGGAACTCCAACGCGGGCTTCCGCGTGCGTGATCCGCCAGAGAACGAATGCACCAAGACTGTATGCCGCATGATTTGTCTTGTACTATGTCCGTAAGCACCCGACGGTATTGCAGAATGATTCTTTCTGGTTCGTAACAGGAAACGGGAGGCGAATCCCTTGTCCGGGAAGGCTGGAGCCGTAAGATATTCGCACACGCGCACCGACACCTTGATCGGTGCCGACCTGCGCTTTGAAGGCAATCTCACTTTCACGGGTGTTTTGCTCATTCAGGGAGACACGCTGGGCGACGTCTCATCTGCGCCGGATTCCGACGGAACGGTCGTCGTCGGCAAGACAGGCAATATTTCCGGCGCGATCAAAGCCCCGCACGTCGTCGTGGGCGGACGTGTTCATGGCCCCGTGCATTCGTCGGAGTCCATTGAAATCCAGCAGGGCGCTTGTGTCGCGGGAGATGTCTTTTACAAGGCGATCGATATTCATGCCGGCGGCGTCATCGAGGGATTGCTGATTCCGGTGGATTCAGTGAAAGACGATCGCCTGAATCCTGAATACCGAATTCGCATTTCAGAACCGCCGGCAGTCCCGGCATCCGCCGGGGCACATGCCGACTCGATGCCCGATGAACGCGGGCTTTGGGATCGCCCCGGGGCCGGACGCAAACTTGGCGGCGCCGTTGCACTGCTTGTCGCCGCGATTGCGTTCGTGTTGATAAGCCGGTATCCGGCATCCGTTGCGCCACCCGCACCACCGCTTGCCGATGCCGCGCCCAAGGCAGATTCCGCGACCAGGGAGGTCCCGGAGGCGCAACCCTCACCCGCGGGAGGCGGCGGACTGCAGGGCGTTCAGAAAGTTGCTGCTGTCGACGCCGCTCCTCCTGTACCCAACCCGGAAGCGGACACCAAAATTCTTGTTCAGGCATCACCGCCGGATCATCCCGAAGCCGATCCGGAAAAGCTTGTAGTGGTGCAAGGGGTCAACCCGGGCAAACCCGCCGGCGTATTTTTGGTGATTGCCAAAGAGCCCGCTGTCCTCTACAGGAAGAAGCGCCAGGATCCTGCCGATGGCACGCGCATCGATGTTCCTCAAGGTGCGACAGAAAGCATTTCGATTGCCAGGGCCGAAATATTCCGGGTCGCCAAAGGCCGCGACCTCACGATTTTCTATCAGGGCAGGAAGGTAACGCCGAAAGTCATCGAAAGTGGCGCCTGGATGAGTTTCGTGCCGCAACTACCCGGCGCGGCAAGCGAGAAAAAGTAGAGGCAGGCAAGGCTTCTTCATCCACGGACGAGAGCCCGGGAAGCTCGATGATTTCCGTCATGCAAAAAGTCGGCGCTGGCGACACGGCACCATCCACCATCGCCAGACCAATCGTTGCCGATCACCTCGGCGACGTGATTGGGGATTTCATGATGCCTGCGCCTGGCGGGCTTATGGATACAGGCCGCGTTGCTCGCGGGCCGCGAGCACACGCTGGCAGGCGATGATAAACGCCGCCGTACGAATCGACACACTGCGTTCCTGCGCCGTCCGCCAGATGGCATCGAAAGCCTTGATCATGATGCTTTCGAGCCGGGCGTTGATCTCTTCCTCGCTCCAGAAAAAGCTGGAAAAATCCTGTACCCATTCGAAGTAGGAGACGGTCACGCCGCCGGCATTGGCCAGCACGTCCGGGATGACCAGAATGTCGCGCTCGCGCAGGATGTCGTCGGCGGCCGGGGTGGTCGGTCCGTTGGCGCCTTCGACGATGATTTTCGTTCGCATGCGGCGCGCCCGCTCAGGCGTCACCTGGCCCTCCAGCGCCGCGGGTATGAAATACTCGCAATCGAGTTGCCAGAAGTCGTCTTCGCTGACGGGCTCCGCACCGAAAAAGCCGGACAGGCTGCCGTGCGCTGCCACATGGGCAAGCGCGGCGGGGATGTCTATTCCCGCCGGGTTGGCGACGGTGGCTTCCGCGTCCTGCAGCGCAATGATCTTCGCACCACTCTCGCGAAAGATTCGCGCGGCGACACCGCCGACATTGCCAAAACCCTGCACCACAATTCGTGCGCCGTCGATCGGAACACCCATGCGAATGCCGGCTTCGCGCGCGGCGATGCAGACGCCGCGTCCCGTCCCTTCCTGACGCCCCAGCGAACCGCCCAGCGCAATCGGCTTGCCGGTGACGACGCCGCTGGCCGTATGCCCCACGTTCATCGAGTAGGTGTCCATCATCCAGGCCATGGTTTGCTCGTTGGTGCCGACGTCGGGCGCCGGAATATCCTTGTCCGGCCCGATGACGATGCCGATCTCGGAGGTATAGCGCCGCGTAATCCGCTCCAGTTCGGCTTGAGAGAATGTCCGCGGATCGATGCGGATACCACCCTTGGCGCCGCCGTAAGGCAGGCCCAGCGCGGCGTTCTTGATGGTCATCCAGCCCGCCAGCGCCATCACTTCGTTCAGCGCCACCGCCGGGTGAAAGCGCACCCCGCCCTTGCCCGGACCACGCGACAAGTTGTGCTGCACGCGGTAGCCCTCGTAATGCGCGATCGAACCGTCATCACGCACGATGGGCACGTCGACCACCAGAATGCGCTTGGGATGCTTCAGCGTTTCAATCCAGCGCGACAAATGCCCGAGATGGGGCGCGACCCGATCAATCTGCTCGATGAAACTCGCCCAGGGTTCAGTCCGTGCCGGGTCGAGATAGGAGAGGCTGCCGTGGTTGATTGTCATGGTTATCCGTCAGATGGATGATGCGGCCCGCGCACCCTGATCATAGCGGCCGGACAAGGTGCGCAACAGACGCGCCATGTCGCCGATGCGTACGTTCTCTTCTTCCGCGCCGGAAAAGCCCGGCATCAAGCAGGCTTCGCGCACCTGGCGATAGCGTTCGCAAAGTTCCTGCCCGGCCTTGGTGGTCGACCAGAACACTTCCTTGCCGCGGCGACTGCCCGACACCAGGCCCAGATTGGCGAGCTTCTTGAGGGCGTAGGAGACCACGTGGGTGTCTTCGATATTGAGCACGAAGCAGATGTCGGCCAGCTTCTTCTCGCGATCGCGATGATTGACGTGATGCACCACGAGGATCTCGGTCTCCGTCATGTCCTTCACTCCGGCGCCGGCCATGCAGCGCGTCATCCAGCGGCCGAAGGCGTTGCTGGCGATGATGAGGCCGAACTCAAGCTCGGACAGCTCGGGGCACTTGTCGGATACCAGGTGCTCCGAGGAAACGATGCGACGCACCTCGGCCTCGTTGCCGGCTCCTGATGCCAAAGAAGCCTTGCTCAGCGCCTTTTTTTTCATGATCATGGACTCCGGTGTTTGTTCGACAGAAAGATTGAAACATTTTATTGACGTTTTGTAAATGTAATGTTAACGTGTTATCCGCTTGCTCCCTTCCATCCGTTATCTTCGTGAGGAATCCGCCGATGAATACCTGCCTTCGTACGCTCGTCGCCGCAATCGGCTTCACCGCTCTCTCCGTGTCGGCCCAGACCAAGTGGGACATGCCCACCGGCTACGCCGCCGCCAACTTCCACACTGAAAACATCAGCCAGTTCGCCGCCGACGTCGACAAGGCCACCGCCGGCAAACTGAAGATCACCGTGCATGCCGGCGGTTCGCTGTACAAGGCCAACGAGATCAAGCGCGCGGTGCAGGGTGGTCAGGCGCAGATCGGCGAAATCATCTTCGGCGGCTACGCCAACGAAAACCCGCTGTTCGGCACCGATAACGTGCCCTTCCTCGCGACCTCCTACGCCGAGGCGAAAAAGCTCGCGACCGCGCAGAAGCCCGCACTTGAAGCGTTGCTGGCCAAGCAGGGCCTGAAAGTGCTGTTCTCGGTGCCGTGGCCGCCGCAGGGCATCTACTCGGCAAAGCCGATCAACTCGGCGGCCGACCTCAAGGGCGTCAAGTGGCGTGCCTACAGCCCGCAAACCTCGCGCATCGCCGAACTGGTCGGCGCCCAGCCCGTCACGATTCAGGCCGCCGAACTCTCGCAAGCGCTGGCTACCGGCGCCGTCGCCGCCTTCATGACTTCGGGCGCAACCGGCTACGACAGCAAGGTGTGGGAGCAAGTGAAATATTTCTACGATACCCAGGCCTGGCTGCCGAAGAATGCGGTGCTGGTTTCGCAGAAGGCCTTCGACGCGCTCGACAAGCCGACCCAGGATGCGCTGCTGAAAGCCGCAAGCGAAGCCGAAACGCGCGGCTGGAAGAGCAGCGAGGAGAAGACGAAGTTTTATCTCGAGCAATTGACCAAGAACGGCATGAACGTCGCGGCACCTTCCGCGGCGCTGAAGGCCGACTTGAAGAAGGTCGGCGACACGATGATCGCCGAATGGCTGAAGACGGCCGGCTCTGAAGGACAGGCCACTCTCGACGCCTACAAGAAGTAGTTCCCGATCCGTGCGACGCATCCTCGACCGGATCTACGGCGCCGCCGCCTGGGCGGCGGCGCTGTTCATGATCGGCACCCTGGTGATGATCCTGCTCTCCGTCACCGGGCGCCTGCTGGATTTCCATGTCCGCGGCACCGACGCCTATGCCGGCTATTGCATGGCGGCAGCGGCTTTCCTCGCGCTGGCGCATACGCTTAAGCGCGGCGAACACATCCGCGTCACGCTGGTCCTCGATCACGTCGGTTCGCGCAGCCGGCAGGCGCTGGAAATCTGGAGCCACGTCGCCGGTCTGCTCTGCGCAGTGCTGCTGGCGTGGTTCGCGCTGCGCCTGGCGTGGCAATCCTTCCAGTTCAACGACATCTCGCAGGGCACCGATGCGACCCCGCTCTGGATTCCGCAAACGGGCATGGCGCTGGGTACTGTCATCTTTGCCGTCGCACTGGCCGACGAACTGGTGGCCACTCTTCGCGGCGAGAAGCTGCGTCACCGCGCCGCCGATGGCGAACCCGTGAGGAGTGAATAGTGGATCTGGCGATAACCCTGGCCTTGATCCTGGCGCTGTTCGCCCTGCTCGGCAGCGGCATCTGGATCGGACTCGCCCTGCTCGGCATTGGCTGGCTGGGCATGGAATTCTTCACCGCCCGCGCCGCCGGCGATGCGATGGCCGTGACGATCTGGGGCGCCTCCTCGTCCTGGACACTGACCGCCTTGCCGATGTTTCTCTGGATGGGCGAGATACTGTTTCGCACCCGGCTGTCCTCAGACATGTTCAGGGGCCTTGCGCCCTGGTTGGAGAATCTTCCGGGGCGACTGCTGCATGTGAATGTAATCGGCTGCAGCATCTTTGCGGCAGTGTCGGGCTCGTCGGCCGCGACCTGCGCCACGATCGGCAAGATCACCCTGCCTGAACTGAAAAAGCGCGGTTATCCGGAAGCCATCACGATCGGCACGCTGGCCGGTGCGGGCACGCTGGGCCTGCTGATCCCGCCGTCGATCATCATGATCGTGTACGGCGTCGCCGCCGAGGTGTCAATCGCCAAGCTGTTCATCGCTGGCGTGCTGCCGGGCATCATGCTCGCCACGCTGTTCATGGGCTGGATCGTGGCCTGGGCGCTGCTCAACCCCGATGCGGTGCCGCCTGCCACAGAGCAAACCACCTTCGGGGAAAAAGTCTATGCCTCGCGCCATTTGATCCCGGTGGTATTGCTCATTACGCTGGTGCTGGGTTCGATCTATGCCGGCGTCGCCACGGCCACCGAGGCGGCAGCGCTCGGCGTGGTCGGCAGCCTGCTGCTGGCTGCCGCGCAGGGCTCGATGAGCTGGACCACCTTCCGCGAAAGCCTGCTGGGCGCCACGCGCCTGTACTGCATGATTGCGCTGATCCTCGCCGGCAGCGCCTTCCTGACCCTGTCGATGGGCTACATGGGCTTGCCGCGCCACCTCGCGGAATGGATCGCCAGCCTCGGCCTCGGCCAGTTCGGCTTGCTCTTCGGCCTGATGATTTTCTTCATCATCCTCGGCTGCTTCCTCGACGGCATTTCGATGGTGGTGCTGACCATCGCCGTGATCCAGCCGACCATCGTCGCCGCCGGCATCGACCTGATCTGGTTCGGCATCTTCCTCGTGGTCGTCGTCGAAATGGCGCAGATCACGCCGCCGGTCGGCTTCAATCTGTTCGTGATCCAGGGCATGACCGGAAAACAGTTGCCGTGGATCGCGCGCACCGCAATGCCGGCATTCTTCCTGATGATGGCTGCCGTCGGCCTGCTCTATGCCTTTCCGGCGATCATCACCTGGCTGCCGCAGCGCATGGTGGGATGAAACCGCGCATCCTCGCTCTCGGTGATGGTGCGCTGACGCTCGAATTCGGGGATCGCATCGATCGGGCGCTCAATGCGAAAGTCATCGCGGCACGCGATGCCCTGGCGGCTCTCAAGCTCGACGGCATCAGCGACGTGGTACCTACCTACCGTTCGCTGACCGTGCATTTCGATCCATTGCGGCTTGATCGGGAAGCCCTGACGGCGCAGCTTCTGGCGGCGGCACAGGCGCCTCCCGGAAAGTCGGCGCTGGCGACACGGTGGAACATCCCCGTGGTTTTCGGCGGTCAGTTCGGACCTGATCTGGCGGAAATTGCACGCATCACGGGGCGCAGCGAATCGACCGTGATCGAAGCGATTTGCGCCGCCGAACTGCGCGTCTTCCTGATCGGCTTCCTGCCGGGCTTCCCCTATCTTGGCGAGTTGCCGGAATGGCTGCGGCTGCCGCGCCTCGCCACACCGCGCACTGTCGTCCCCGCCAACAGCCTCGCCATCGCCGGCGCGCAGGCCGCCGTCTACCCGTGGGCGAGCCCCGGCGGCTGGCATCTGCTGGGGCGCACTCCCGTGCGCCTGTTCGATCTGACCGACGCCGCCCGGCCCGCGCTGCTGGCACCCGGCGACACCCTGCGCTTTGCGCCGGTCAGTCGCGACGAGTTCGAGCGACTTGCCACCGACGTCGCCGCCGGAAAAATCGGGCGCGAGGATTGGCGGGAAGCATGATCGAAATCCAAATCCTTGAGTGCCGCATGCCGGCAAGCTTTCAGGATGCCGGCCGCACCGGCTACCGGCATCTGGGCGTGCCACTTTCCGGCGCGCTCGATATCGAATGGCTGTCCATCGCCAATGCACTGGCGGGCAACCCGTCCGAAGCCGTCGCGCTGGAAGTGCACCTGCTCGGCCCCAGCTTGCGCACGAAGGCACCGGTAAGCATCGCGCTGGCCGGCGAGTTTTCGGCGCGGATACAGGATGCCACTGGCCAATGGCGCGAGGCCTGCAACTGGCGCAGCCATACCCTGGCAGCGGACGAGATTCTTGTCACCGGCAGCCTGCGCAGCCGTATCGGCTATCTTGCCGTTTACGGCGGATTCGATTTGCCCGCGGTGCTCGGCAGTCGATCGACCTATGCGCGTGCCGGACTCGGCGGCATCAATGGCCGCGTCCTGCAGGCAGGTGACTGCCTGGCAGTCGGCGCTGGCGCGCTCTGCGTGCCTGGGATTCCGCTTCGCGGGCAGGCAACGGCGATTTCGCTGCGCCTGCCCCAGCCTCCGCGCCTGCCGGACGGGCCGTTGCGTGTGGTACCTGGCCCGCAGCGCGAGTACTTCACTGACGCGGCGTGGGAATGCCTCATCAACGACGGATTCACCGTCAGCCGCGAGGCCGACCGCATGGGCCTGCGCCTCGACGGCCCCCGCCTCGAACATGATCCTGCGCTGGGTGCCGACATCGTTTCGGATGCCGTCACCCCGGGCGTCATCCAGGTCCCCGGCGACGGCCGCCCCATCGTCCTGCTGGCCGATTGCCAGACCGTGGGCGGCTACCCGAAAATCGCAACCGTGATCGGCGCCGACCTGCCACGCCTGGCTCATGTCGGTCCAGGACAGACGCTGCGCTTTGTCGAAGTGAGCATCGAAGAAGCACTTGCCGCACGGAGGCGTGCGGCTGCTACGCTGGCGGAATGCATTGCCAGCATCGTTCCCGACGCTGCGGAATTCAATTTCAACGCCTTGTATGGCGCCAATCTGGTCGACGGAGTGATCGATGCCACGCGCAGCAATTAACCTCAACGCCGATCTCGGCGAAGGCTTCGGCCCCTGGCGGATGGGCGATGACGCCGCCATGCTGGATATCGTCACCTCGGCCAACATTGCCTGCGGCGGCCATGCCGGCGACCCGAACACAATGCGCCGCACGGTGCTCCTGGCGAAGGAGCGCGGCGTTTCGATCGGCGCCCACCCGAGCTATCCCGACCTGCAAGGCTTCGGTCGCCGCGCCATGGCGATGTCGCCGGAAGAACTGGAAAACCAGATCGCATTCCAGATCGGCGCACTGGCCGGCATCGCGACCCTTGAAGCAACGCGCGTCACGCACGTCAAGCCGCACGGCGCCCTGAACAATCTCGCCTGTGTCGACCGCAGCGTCGCCGACACGATTTGCCGGGCGATGAGCGCCGTCGATCGCACGCTGATCCTGCTGGCACCGGCAGCATCGCAACTGGTACTGGCTGGCCGCGCCGCCGGCCTTGCGGTAGTCGAGGAAATCTTCGCCGACCGGGCCTATCTGCCGGATGGCCAACTAGTGCCACGCTCGCGGCCCGACGCCATGATCCACGGCTCCGCCGCCTGTCTGGCCCATGTCCTGGCCATGCTCGATGCGGGCGCGCTGATCGCCACCGACGGCACCCGCATTGCGACGCCGTTCGGCAGCATCTGCGTCCATGGCGACAACGCCGATGCGGTCGCCGTTGCGCGCCATCTGCGCGATCAGTTGCAAACACACGGCTACCGGGTCGTGTCGCTTCCGGAATTGGCTTGACGGTTACAATCGCGTCATGCACACACCCATCTTGCGCTGCGCCGAATTGCGCACCCTCGAAACGCACTACGACAATGCCGTACCAGCCTTGATGGAACGGGCCGGGCGCTCCGCCGCGGAGCTCGCCCTGCGACTGCTCAAGAACCGCCGCGCTCGCGTGCTGGTCCTTGCCGGTCCCGGCAACAATGGCGGCGACGCCATCGTCATGGCGCACGTGCTCAAGCAGCAGGGAATTGACGTCGTCGCCGGCCCCGGTGGCACCGTGCCCGAGGGAGATTACGGACTGGTGGTCGACGGCTTGTTCGGCATCGGATTGCAACGACCGATCACCGGCGCCCATGCCGATCTGGTTGCACGCATCAATGCCTTTGAGGGACCGGTGCTGGCGCTCGATATTCCCAGCGGCCTCGATGGCGACACCGGGCGCGTCCTCGGTGTGGCGGTGCGGGCCACGCATACGATCAGTTTCATCGGCGGCAAGCCCGGGCTATATACGCTCGACGGCCCCGATCACTGCGGCGAAGTGAGCGTGGTCGATCTCGGCCTGCGGCTCGACAAATTTCCCGGCGCCCTGCTCTCCGTCGACGATTTCCGCGACTGCCTGAAGCCGCGCTCACGCAACAGCCACAAGGGCAGCTACGGCTCGCTGGCCTTGATCGGCGGCGGCGCCGGCATGACGGGTGCTGCGCTGCTGGCCGGACGTGCCGGATTGCAGCTCGGTGCCGGACGAGTGTTTGTCGGACTGCTGCAAGCGCTTGCCGTCGATCCGCTGCAACCCGAGCTGATGCTGCGCACAGCGGACGACGCCTTCGCTCATGCCACGACTGCCGTGGTCGGCCCCGGCCTGGGTGCCTCCGAAGCCGCTCTCGAGATTGTTCGCCGTACCGCCAGCGCCGACTTTCCCCTGCTGCTCGATGCCGATGCGCTGAACCTTCTGGCCGCCCATCCGGTACTGGCCGCACTCATTGCACGCCGCGCAGCACCATCACTACTCACCCCGCACCCCGCCGAAGCCGCGCGGCTGCTGGCGACCACTACCGACGCAGTACAAGCCGACCGCGTCGGCGCTGCGCTACAACTCGCGCAGCGCTTCAAAGCGCATGTCGCGCTCAAGGGCTGCGGCACCGTGATCGCCCATCCCGACGGCCGCTGGCGCATCAATGCCAACGGCAACCCGGGGCTGGCCTCGGGCGGCACCGGCGACGTGCTTTCCGGATTCATCGGCGCGCTGCTGGCGCAAGGCTGGCCAGCTGATGCCGCCTTGTGCGGCGCCGTGCATCTGCATGGCGCAGCGGCCGACGTGCTCGTCGCAAGCGGCGCCGGACCTGTCGGCCTTGCCGCCGGCGAACTGATTCCCGTCGCACGCACACTACTGAATCGCCTGATCGCAGAGAATGCCTGAAGCCCGCCGCAAGGTCGGCTTTGCCGTGCTGCTGATGCTCGGCGCAACCCTGTGCTTTGCCGCGCTCGACGCCACTTCCAAGCATCTTTCGAAGACCTATCCGATCCCCATGATGGTCTGGGGCCGCTATGCCTTCCACTGCCTGATGATGCTGATCTTCCTGGCGCCCTCGATGCGCCTGCAACTGGTC
This sequence comes from uncultured Sulfuritalea sp., assembly GCA_964397005.1. Lineage (GTDB taxonomy): Bacteria > Pseudomonadota > Gammaproteobacteria > Burkholderiales > Rhodocyclaceae > Sulfuritalea. The sequence goes on from CAYNGV010000038.1 coordinate 15,223, forward strand.
GCCACCGCGCGACCCATCGCCCAGATCACCCGCGCCCTGCTGCTGGTCGGCACCACCGGCTTTTCGATGGTCGGCTTTTCCCTGATGCCGCTGGCCGAAAGCACGGCCTTTCTGTTCATCACGCCGCTCGTGGTGGTGATTCTTTCGCACTGGCTGCTCAAGGAATCGATCACCGGCAGCCACTGGCTGGCGGTCATCGCGGGATTCTGCGGCGCCCTGCTGATCGCCCGTCCCGGCGGCGCGCTGAACCTGCACGGAATCTTCTGGATGTCACTGGCCGCGGCCTGCTATGCCCTCTACCAAATCCAGACGCGACAGCTCTCGCCCACCGAGAACACGATCACCATGCTGTTCTACACGGCCCTGGTGGGCACGGTATCGATGACGCTGGCGGCGCCGCTCTACTGGGGCGGGCCGATGCCGGACTGGATCGATGCGGCGCTGATTGCATCGCTGGGCATCTATGGCGGCACCGGCCACCTGATGCTGACACGCGCCTTTCGTTACGCGGCGGCGTCCTTCCTCTCTCCCTTCCTGTATGCCCAACTGATCTGGGCCATGGTGCTCGGCTGGCTGTTCTACGACCACCTGCCCGATCTGCTTTCGATCGCCGGCATGGCGGTGATCGCCGCCAGCAGCCTGTCGATCGCGCTAATGGAAAAACTCAGGCAGGCATCCGCCGCAAAGGATAGGGATACAGCATGTTGAGCGCCGTGCTGCGACCATCGGCCTGCACGATGCGCACGTGTTCACGACGGAACTCGCGGGCATGGTGCAAGCCGCAGCTGTGCGCGATCATGTCGATTTCCTTGTTCATGTTCAGGCAGTAGTTCGCCACCCGTTCGA
>CAYNGV010000039.1:0-5283 GCA_964397005.1 uncultured Sulfuritalea sp.
GGTCGGCGCCGACGGCCAGCCTTATCGCGCCAAGCAGGTGGTGTTCAAGGCCACGGCCGTGGAAGGCGGCGGCATCGGAGTGCGCGTCACCCAGGTGGTCGAAAGTGCGGCACCGCTGCGCATGATGTACGAGCCGACCAACCCGGCAGCCAACGAGCAGGGCTATGTCGCGATGCCGAACGTGAATGTGGTGGACGAGATGGTCAACATGATCTCGGCCTCCCGGTCGTACCAGAACAATGTCGAGGTAATGAACACCGCCAAGTCGTTGATGCAGAAAACGCTGGCGATCGGGCAGTAGGTACCTGAAAGGACCATGAAATGACAACTGGCACAACTTCCGGCATCACGGGGACCACCCAATCGCTGATCGACTCGGTCAATGGCACGGTGCCCGCCAAAGCCAAAAGCACGACGGCCGATACGCAAGACCGGTTTCTGAAGCTCCTGACCACCCAATTGAAGAATCAGGATCCGCTGAATCCGATGGACAACGCCCAACTGACTTCGCAGCTGGCGCAGATCAGCACCGTCGATGGCATCGAACGGCTTAACGCCACGCTGCAGAAACTGGTGTCGAGTTCCGTTGATGCGGAGGCCATGCAGGCGGCGGGCTTGGTGGGACATCAGGTCATGGTGGCCGGCAGCGGACTGCAACTGACGGATAGCGGGGCGGTGGGTGGCGTTGATCTGGGCTCGGCGGCTGACAGTGTGGTGCTGACCATCAAGGACGCCAACGGTCTGGTGATGAAGACACTGGATCTGGGCAGCCTGGATGCGGGAACCAGCAACTTCACGTGGGATGGCAAGACCGATTCCGGCGCGCAAGCGGTGAATGGTACTTACAGCCTGTCGGTTGTCGCGAAGAGAGGCACTAACACGGTAGACGCGTCGATCTTGCAGCTTGCCGGGGTGGTGAGCGTGAATCGAAGCAGCCAGGGCGTGACGCTCGATCTCGGGCACCTCGGATTGGCAAGAATGAGCGACATCAAGCAAATTTTCTGAGAAGGAGAACAGCATGGGCTTTCAACAAGGTTTGAGTGGTCTTAACGCCTCTTCCAAGTCGCTCGACACCATCGGCAACAATATTGCCAACTCGGGTACCGTCGGTTTCAAGAGCGGTTCGGCGCAATTCGCCGACGTCTTCGCGGCCTCCTTGAGCGGAGCGGGTGCGGCACCCGTGGGTATTGGCACCAAGGTCGCGGCCATCTTGCAGCAATTCAGCCAGGGCAATATCTCCTCCACCAACAATCCGCTGGACACCGCCATCAATGGCGGCGGATTTTTCCAGATGGACGATGGCTCGGGCGGCACGGTATACGGCCGCAACGGACAGTTTCAGTTGAACAAGGACGGTTATATCGTTAACGCCCAGGGATTACGGCTCAAGGGCGTCCCGGCGGCCAACGGCGTGATCGCCACCGGCGCGCCGGCAGTGCCGCTGCGACTGTTCGATCCGACCCAGAGTCTGGCGGGGGCGCCTCAGGCGACCGGTACCAGCGCCGCCGCACTCGGGATCCAGGCCAACGTCAATCTGGATTCGCGTGTCGCTCAGCCGGCCGTGGGGGTATTCAACTACGCCAATCCGGCGTCCTACAACCAGTCAACGGCGGTCACTGTGTATGACAGCCTGGGCAACCCGCACACTTACTCGATGTATTTCGTCAAGGCTGCGGCGGCGAATACCTGGAGGGTCTATTCGACGCTCACCAACCCGGCCGGCGCCGTGCCCACCTTCACGGATCTATCGGCGGCAGGCACGGTTTCCCTGGGAACGCTGACCTTCAATTCCTCGGGCGTGCTGACCTCGGCTGCCTTGTCCGAGTCGCTTTCCGACGCGGAAATGGGCTTCACCGGCGCCGTCACCACGCCCCAGGTATTTCCCGTGAATTTCTCCGGATCCACACAATTCGGATCATCGTTCTCGGTCAACGCTCTGGGCCAGGATGGATTTGCCGCGGGTACGCTGTCGGGCTTCAACATCGGCGAGGATGGCGTTCTGCTCGGGCGCTACTCGAACGGGCAGACCAAGGCTGTCGGTCAGGTCGTGCTTGCCACCTTCCGCAATCCGCAGGGTTTGCAGCCGTTGGGCGATAACCGGTGGGCACCCACCTCCACCAGTGGCGATCCACTTACCGGGGCGCCTGGATCCTCCGGCCAATACGGAGTGTTGCAGAGTTCCGCGCTGGAAGACTCGAACGTAGACCTGACGGCCGAACTGGTCAGCATGATCACGCAGCAGCGTGCTTATCAGGCCAACGCGCAGACGATCAAGACCGTGGATAGCATTTTGCAGACCCTGGTCAACCTGCGGTAAAAGTCGGCGCTGACGATACGGCGATCCGGATAACGACATGGACAGATTGATCTACACCGCGATGACTGGCGCCAGCCAGACGCTGAACCGGCAGGCTGCGGTGACACACAATCTCGCGAATGTGGCCTCGGCCGGCTATCGGGCCGAGGAGCATCGCTTGCGTGCTGTCCAGGTGCAGTCGAATGCCCAGCAGAAGGGTTTGGCGACGCGCGCTTTTGTGGTCGACGCCAGTACCCATACCGACTTCACGCCGGGCCCGGTAATGATCACGGGGCGACCGCTGGACATCGCGGTGCAGGGGGCGGGCTGGATGGCGGTACAACTTGCGGATGGCAGCGAGGCCTATACACGGAACGGCAGCTTCGAAATCAATGTCAACGGAATTGTCCAGACCCGTAGCGGACTGACGGTGCTGGGCGACGGCGGTGCGATCTCCATTCCGCCCGAGGTCGCGATCAGTGTTGGCGCCGACGGAACGATTTCGGCGATACCGGAAACCGGAGCGCGGAACACGGTGAGTGTTGTTGGCCGCTTCAAACTGGTCAATCCGCCGGAAGCCGACCTGGTTCGTGGCGACGATGGCCTGTTTCGCTTGCGTGACGGCAGCGCCGCGCCGACCGACGAACGTGTCACGGTCGCCGCGGGGAGCCTCGAAAGCAGCAACGTCAATGCAGCCGCGCAAATGGTGGCCATGATTTCCCTGGCGCGCCAGTTTGAAATGCAGATGAAAGTGTTGTCGGCGGCGGATGCCAATGACCGGGCCGCAACCCAGATTCTGGCGTCACGCTAGGAAATGCCATGAGCCTCGTTTCCCTGACTTCCAGAACCGACCTGAATGCACGGCACACGAAAGAGGAGGGCTGAATCATGGGCTTCGCAGCTAGCCTGAGTGGACTGACCGGCGCCGCGACGGCGATCGACATCATTGGCAACAACATCTCGAATCTGCAAACCGTTGGCTTCAAGACATCGAAGGCGCGCTTTGCCGATGTGCTGGCGGCTTCACTTCCCGGAGGCCCTTCCGCGGATGTGGCAAGTGCCGGTGTCAGCGTTACCATCATCAGGCAAAGCGACCAGGGAACTTTCGCGGGGAGCGACAACCCGCTGGACATGGCGATCACCGGCCAGGGCTTTTTCCGCTTCAACCGGGGCGGCGAGATCACCTATTCCCGCGACGGTCGATTTCAACTGGCCTATGACGACAGCAACCCGAACACGCGCTTTCTGGTCAATCAAACCGGGCGCAATGTGACCGGGTATCTCGCGACCTACGCCACCAGTCCGCAAGGCGTGATCGTGGCCGGGTCCGAGCCTGTGGACATCACCATAGACCCGGTTATGCCCGCTTCCCCCACCAGCCAGGTATTCGTCGGCGCCAACCTCGATTCGCGCTCCGCTCCCCCGGCGGTTGCGCTGTTCGATCCGGCCAACGCATTGAGCTATAACAGCACGACGGCGCTCACTGTCTATGATGCGGCCGGCACCTCGCACAATCTGCAGATGTACTTTGCCAAGCCGGCCGCGGGAAGTGCCTGGAACCTCTATACCACTCTGGACAACGCATCGCAGACCGGGCCTGTCAGTATCGGATTCGATGCCGATGGTTTGTTGACCACGACGATGCCCCTGGCGGCGCAGACCTATGCCCTGGGCGGCGGCGGGAGCCTGTCGGTTGCCCTTGATTTGACGGGAACCGCCCAGTATGGCCTGCCCTTCCACGTCGATTCGATGACCCAGGACGGCTGGCGTGTGGGCACCCTCGCCAGTTCGGGCGGATTCAGCGTCGGCAACGATGGCGTCATTCAGGGCTTCTACACCAATGGTCAGTCGCGCAAACTGGCGCAGATCGCTCTCGCCAATTTCATCAATCCCGACGCGATGATCGGTCTGGGCGACAGCCAGTGGAAGGCCAATGAGGATCCGGTGAGCGGATCGGGCAGGGAGATTCTCGGTGTTCCGGGCGGTTTGGGCCTGGGCGCCATCCAGGGCAACACAACCGAGCAATCCAACGTAGACCTGAACACGGAATTGGTCGCCCTGATCGAACAGCAGCGCAACTACCAGGCCAGCGCCCAGACCTTCAAGATTCTTGACCAAGTCATGCAGAACCTGGCGAACCTGGGCAAGTGATGAGCACTAGTCAAAACAGGAGCAAGCCCCGATGATCCGTTCCCTCTGGATTGCCAAGACCGGTCTGGATGCCCATCAGACGTCGATGGATGTCATCACCAACAATCTGGCCAACGTCAGTACCAACGGCTTCAAACGCTCGCGCCCGGTGTTCGAGGATCTGCTGTACCAGACCCTGCGCCAGCCGGGCGCCGCCTCTTCGCAGGCGACAACCGTTCCGTCGGGATTGACGCTCGGTACCGGTGTGCGCACGGTTGCCACGGAACATATCTTTACCCAGGGCAGCTTGCTGAAGACCGAGGGGCCGCTCGATCTCGCCATCCAGGGCAACGGGTTCTTCCAGGTACAACTTCCCGACGGGACGCTGTCCTACACACGTGACGGCTCGTTCACCAAGGACGCCAATGGCCAGGTGGTTACCGCCAATGGCTATCCGCTGAGTCCGGCCATTACGATTCCTTCCACCGCACTGAGCGTTTCCGTCTCACGCGACGGGATTGTCACCATCAGCCAGCCGGGCGTCACGACGCCGACCCAGATCGGCAACATACAGCTGGCCAACTTCGTCAATAACGGCGGGCTGCAGAGCACCGGACAAAATCTCTTTGTGGAAACGGCTTCATCCGGAACGCCGACGCCCAATACGCCCGGCACCAACGGCACGGGTGTGCTCAACCAGGGTTACGTCGAGACCTCCAACGTGAATGTGGCCGAGGAACTGGTGAACATGATCGTCGCGCAGCGCGGCTACGAGATGAACTCCAAGGCCATCACCACCACCGACCAGATGCTTGCGCGCTTGTCTCAACTCTAAAGAATGCGAGTGACATCATGAA
>CAYNGV010000039.1:5383-16067 GCA_964397005.1 uncultured Sulfuritalea sp.
GACCAGATGCTTGCGCGCTTGTCTCAACTCTAAAGAATGCGAGTGACATCATGAACACAAAGTGTAGTGTGGTTTTGATCGCGAGTATTGCGGCAGTGTTGTCCGGCTGTGTCACCACCACGCCGACCACGGCCATCCATCAACCGATGAGCGTCCGTCCGGAAGCCCGCAACTATGCGCCGCCGAGCAATGGCGCCATCTTCAATATCGCTTCGGCCCGTCCGCTCTTCGAGGACCGGCGCGCCCGATTTGTCGGCGACACGATCACCATCAACATCGCCGAAAAAGTCCAGGCATCCAAGAAGTCGGAGAACAAGACCACGCGCAGCCAGACGGTCGATGTCAGTGTGCCGACCATTGTCGGCCTGCCCTTCAAGGGCGCGCAGGGCACGACGCTGTCCGCAAGCGACAGCAACAACTTCAACGGCAAGGGCGAGAACACCTCGTCGAACGATTTCACCGGCACGATCACGGTGACCGTGATCGAGGTGTATCCGAACGGAAACCTGCTGGTGTCGGGTGAAAAGCAGATCGGCCTCAAGGAAGGCGAGGAGTTCGTTCGCTTCTCGGGGGTGGTCAATCCGAACACCATCACCTCCGCCAATACCGTCACATCCACCCAGGTGGCCGATGCGCGCATCGAGTACAAGGCAAACGGCTTTCTTGACTCGGCGCAGGTCATGGGATGGCTGGGACGTTTCTTCCTGACTTTCATGCCTTTCTGAGGAGCCTGACATGACGCGAATCGAAAAGAGCTTCCTGGCGTTTCTCTGGATGCTGATGGCGCTGCTGGTCATGGATACGGCGCGTGCGGAACGGATCAAGGATCTCGCATCGATCGCCGGCGTGCGAAACAACCAGCTGGTGGGCTACGGCATCGTGGTTGGTCTGGATGGCAGCGGCGACCAGACGACGCAAACACCTTTTACCGTGCAGAGCATCATCAGCATGCTGTCGGCAATGGGCGTCAACCTGCCCCCTGGACAGTCGTTGCAGTTGAAGAATGTCGCGGCCGTGATGGTGACTTCAAACTTGCCGCCTTTCGCCCGTGCCGGGCAGCCGATCGACATCACGGTATCGTCGATCGGGAATGCCAAAAGCCTGAAGGGCGGCACCCTGATCCTGACGCCGCTGAAGGGTGCCGACGGGCAAACCTATGCGATGGCGCAAGGCAATGTCGTGGTCGTGGGCGCCGGGGCCGCCGGCGCCGGTTCCAAAACCACGGTCAATCATCTTTCGGTGGGCCGCATTACCGGCGGCGCGACGGTCGAACGTGAAGTGCCCATGCCGCTGGGACAAGGCGAGTTTGTCTATCTCGACCTGAATACCACCGATTTCGGTACTACCCAACTGATGGTGGAGGCAATCAACAAGGTTGCGCCGGGCGCCGCCACCGCCGCCGATGCCCGGCAGATTCGCGTGCGCGCCCCGACCAATCCGGATGAGCGTGTCTCCTTCATCGGGCGCATCGAGAATGTCCAGCTGACCCCGGCGAGGATGTCGGCAAAGGTCATCGTCAATAGTCGTACCGGGTCGGTGGTGATGAATCAATCGGTGCTGCTGGACAACTGTGCGGTGGCCCACGGCAATCTTTCCGTGTCGGTCAGCGCCGACAACGCCGTGAGTCAGCCGGGCGCACTGTCGGGAGGTCAGACGGCCGGTGTCAGCAATGCCCAGATCGACATCAGGCAGGAGGGCGGCGTGATGATGAACCTCAAGGCAAGTGCCAACCTCGCGGATATCGTCAAGGCCTTGAATGCCCTTGGCGCCAACCCGCAGGACCTGATGGCGATTCTGCAGGCGATGAAATCGGCGGGGGCCCTGCGCGCCGAACTGGAAATCATCTGATCATTCGAGTCAGGAATATTTTGCTGCCCTGATTAGGCGAATGGCGGCGGCGATCTTCTGACATCCTTCAGCCTGCCATGAGTGCCGACACCGTTACCACCGCCAATCCGAACGTTTTCGACGCCAGCAGCCTCACGGCGCTGAAACGCCAGGTGAAGGGCGGCGATCCCAAGGCCTTGAAGGCGGTTGCGCAGCAGTTCGAGGCGCTGTTTCTGCAGATGGTATTGAAGTCGATGCGCGATGCCATTCCGCGCGAGGGATTGCTCGATAGCGACCAAAGCCGGATGTACGAATCCCTGCTGGACCAACAAATGGCCCAGGTCCTCGGCTCGAAAGGGGGCGGTACGGGTCTCGCCGCCATGATCGAAAAGCAGTTGCTGCAGCAGAACCCCGAACCACAGGTGTTTGACGGCCCCTTGCCGCTGTCGCCGCCAACCCGGTTCTTTCGCTTTTCGGAGGGGAAGATGATTCCCTTGTCGAACAAAGTGAATCAGGTGCCCCTGCCGTTGCCCGGTTTGCCACCGATACGAAATAGTCCCGGGCCGGGGTCGGCGATTGATCCGGCAGTGACCGGGGATGGCGCCAATCCAACGGCCATTGCCGGCGAGTTTGCCAATCGATTGTGGCCTGCAGCGGCGGAAGCCGCACGCGCTACAGGCATTCCGGCGCATTTCATGGTGGCCCAGGCGGCACTGGAAACCGGTTGGGGCAAATCCGAGCTGCGTCATGCAGATGGCAGTCCCAGCTTCAACGTGTTCGGCATCAAGGCGGGGCGAAACTGGCAGGGCCCCGTGGTCGAGTCGACGACCACCGAGTACGTGAATGGCGTTGCGCAAAAGCAGCTTGAGCGCTTCCGTGCCTACGGCTCGTACGCCGAGGCGTTCCGCGACTACTCCAGCGTGTTGTCCGCCAATCCCCGCTACGCCAGCGTGCTTGGCAATCAGGATGCCGGCGGTTTCGCCCGCGGTCTGCAACGTGCGGGCTACGCCACCGACCCGATGTATGCCGCCAAGCTCGAACGAATCATCGGCGGAGCCACACTGAGACAAGTGCTGGCGGGCTAGTTCAACCCTTACGTTTCACCGGGTGGCACGGCCATTGCTCTAAATCACGTGAATACTTAACTCACGGCAAGTTTTGCCGTTATTAAGCTCAATTCACGGAGCAATCATGGGCATTTTCAGCGTTGGCGCCAGCGGTTTAAATGCCGCACAGGCAGGCATCCTTACCGCCAGTCACAATATCTCGAACGCGTCGACGCCCGGCTTCAGCCGACAGGCGATCGTTCAAGGAACCAATATTCCCTTGCTTACCGGGGCGGGTTATCAGGGGCAGGGTACGCATGTCGTGACGACCAAGCGCATCTATGACGATTTTCTCGGTCGCCAGGTGATGAGCGCCGAGGCCGGGGCGGCCGAGATGGACAGCTATCTTGCGCAAATCAAGCAGATCGACAACATGCTTGCCGATCCCGCCGCCGGCTTGTCTCCCGCGCTGGCGGCATTCTTTGCGGGGGTCCAGGACGTGGCGGCTTACCCGTCATCGATTCCCGCCCGGCAGTCCATGCTCTCCGCGGCCCAGGCCATGGCCGCCCGGTTTCAGTCGATCGACCAGCGCATGGTCGAGATACGGGAAGGGACCAACTCCCAGATCCAGTCACAGGTGACGGCGATCAATACCTATGCGCTACAGATTGCGGACATCAATCAGCGTATCGCGATTGCGCAGGCCAGTAACCAGGACCAGGCGCCAAATGACCTGCTGGATCAGCGTGACCAGATGCTGAATGATTTGAACAAGGTGATTCGGGTCAACAAACTGATGCAAAGCGACGGCAGTTTGAATGTCTTCATCGGCAACGGCCAGCCGCTGGTGGTCGGCACCCAGTCGTATCAACTGCAAGCGGTACAGGCGCCTGACGATCCTGAGCACATCACTGTCGCCCTGGTCGGCGTTGGTGGTACTCCGATCGTTCTGCCTGAATCTCAGCTTACCGGCGGCAGTCTGGGCGGGTTAGTGGGTTTTCGCAACCAGACACTGGATGCCGCGCAAAACTCCATTGGCCGCATCGCGCTGACGCTGGCGCAGAACTTCAACGACCAGCAAAGGCTGGGACAGGACTTGACGGGCGCGCCGGGACAGAGCCTCTTCAGTTTCTCGGCGCCGACCGTGAGGGCAAGCAGCCTTAACACGGGCACCGGAACACCGACGGCAAGTATCGATGCTACGACCATTGATCGACTCACCAGCAGTGACTACCGGCTCACCTATGTGGGTGTCGGCAACTATCAGTTGACGCGTCTTTCCGACAATCAGGTGCAAAGTTTCGCCGCCCTGCCGCAGACAGTCGACGGCATGACCATTGCCATCGGTGCGTGGCTGCCCAATGCCGGCGACGCCGTGCTGGTTCAGCCCACCCGCAAAGGCGCCCAAAACCTCACCGTGGCGTTCTCCGACGCGCGTCTGATTGCCGCCGCCGCACCGATACGCACAGCGGCAGCCATGACCAACAGCGGAACGGGCAGCGTCAGCGGGGGAACCGTCAATGCGCCACCGCCGCCGAATGTCAATCTGACCCAGTCCGTTACCATCACTTTCGACAATCCACCGACGACCTTCGACGTCAGCGGTACCGGCACCGGCAACCCGGCCAACGTCGCCTTCACGGCCGGCGGCAATATCACCTACAACGGCTGGACAATTCAGATCACCGGCACGCCAGCCGCCGGCGACGTGTTTACCATTGCCGCGAATGCCGCCGGGGTTGCCGACAATCGCAACGCAATGCTGATGGGAACGCTGCAAACCCGGTCTACGATGATTGGCAGTTCCACCAGCGGTCCGACGGCGTCCTACCAGGCGGCCTATTCCCAGATCGTCAGCTTCGTGGGGAGCAAGACAAATGAGGTGCAGGCTGTCGGCGCATCGCAGCAAGGCCTCGTCGATCGCGCCACGCAGGCCATGCAGGCGCTTTCCGGGGTCAATCTGGACGAGGAAGCGGCCAACCTGCTGCGTTATCAACAGGCGTATCAGGCATCGGCCAAAGTGCTGGAAATTGCCGGCAAGGTGTTTGACGAGATTCTTGCCCTGGGCCGATGAGCGGGCCAAGGTAGAAGGAGAAAGCCATGCGTGTCAGTAGCGGAATGATTTTCGATGCGGGTATATCCAGCATCAACCGGCAAACAGCCTCACTGCTTCATCTGCAGCAGCAGGTGGCATCCGGCCGGAGGATTCTGACGCCCAGCGATGATCCGGTGGCGGCTGCGCGGGCACTGGAAGTGACACAGGCCAGCGATGTCGCGGATCAATTCAAGCGAAATCTGAGTTCCGCGACATCCACCCTGGGGCTTGAAGAAGCACAACTGGCCAGCGCCGGCGACATGCTCGGGCGAGTGCGTGAACTGGCGGTCCAAGGCGGTAATGCGAGCCTGTCGGCGAATGACCGCAAGGCCATAGCCATCGAATTGCGCTCGCGTTTCGATGAACTGCTTGGCATCGCCAATGCCACCGATGGCACTGGCCAGCACATTTTTTCCGGCTACATGGGGGCGACTACGCCTTTCGCCGGATCGGTCGACAACATTCTTGCCGGCAATGAAATCGTCTATCTGGGCGATGATGGCCAGCGCAAATTGCAGGTGGCCCCGACGCGATCTCTCGAGATCAGCGATTCTGGGAATGACGTGTTCAAGCGCATAAGGAGCGGCAACGGCTACTTCGCTGTCGACTATGCCGCCGGCAACACGGGCACAGGGGTCGCCGGTTCCGGCTCGGTGACCAATCCGGCGGCCTGGAACGCAGCAACCACCAAGAATGTTGCGATCCGATTCACGGTGACGGGAGCTGTTACCACCTATGACCTCGTCGATACCGTTAGCGGAAACTCGTTGTTGACCGGCGGTGCGGCACCAGCGCCAGTTGTCAGTCAGCGAACGTACCAGAGCGGCCAGCCCATCGTGCTGAGTCAGACGGGCGCACCGGCATTCGATATTGGCGCCAGCATTACCATCAATGGCGCTCCCGCAACCGGGGACAGCTTCTCGATTGCGCCCAGCACATCCCAAAGCGTGTTTGTTACCGTCGCCAATCTGATCGGAGCGCTCGAAACGACTACGGGCACGCCTGCCGCCAATGCCCGACTCAGCAATGACATCGGATTCGCCCTGACCAATCTCGATCAGGGGATCGACAACATCTTGAGGGTTCGAACGCAGATCGGTTCACGCATGAATGAGATCGAGTCGCTGGGCAGTTTGAACGAGAACCTGAGCCTGCAGTATCAGCAGACCCTGTCGAACCTGCAGGATCTGGACTATGCCAAGGCAATTTCCGATCTGACCCGCAAGCAGGTGGATTTGGAGGCGGCGCAGAAGTCCTTTTCCAGGATATCCCAGCTTTCCCTGTTCAACTACCTATGACGCCGTCCCGCCAGCGCCGACTTTTGTATGTTTCCCTGCTTTGCTGCGGGCTCGCAGGCTGTGCCGTCATGGATTACCCGGGGCAGACGAGTCTCAGTGGCGCTCTTCCGGCACAGGGGCCGATCATTCCCGATACCACCCTGAATCTCTCCAACTCGGTGCAGATTCCGCTGGAAAGGATCGTGACGTGGGGCTTGTACGCCGGGGCTGCCTACCTGATCCTTGATCCGCTGGCGCCAAACTGGGAGATCGAGCAGGCTGCATTTCCAGATGGCCATTACCACTTTTCGCTGAAAATGAAGCGCTTTTACGCGGGTGGCGCGGGCGAGTCACGCGTGGTATTCCATCAGCGCGCGAAGGAACTCATGCGCCAGGGCGGCTACGACGGATATCAGGTCGTGGAATATTCCGAAGGCATGGAATCTTCCGTGCTCGGCTCGCAGCGCGTGTCACAGGGCGTGATTCGCCTGACGAGAAGCGCGGGTTCGACGAAGGTCAGGGACGGGCTTGCCGACGGCAAGCGCAATGGTCGCAACTGATCCGGCGCGCCTTTAGAGCGGACTGCCCGCCGCTCGCATGACCATGGCCATTGCCTGGAAGCCCTTGGTAAACAGGCCTTCCATTGCCGCCCCGATAAAGGGCAGCGACAACATCAGAACCAGAAACCCCAGAGCCAGCGTAACCGGAAAGCCAACCGAGAACAGGTTCAACTGCTGGGCAATTCGAGCCAGCACGCCAAGCGCGATGTTGGCGATCAGCAGTGCCGTGATTAGCGGCAGCGCCAGCAGCAGTCCGGTTGAAAACAGCGTGGCCGACCAGGCCAGCATCGATGAAAAGGCCGCGGCATGGATTGGGGTCGTACTCACCGGCAACAGGGTGAAGCTCTCTGTGAGAACGGTCAGAGCCAGCAAATGCCCGTTCAGAGCGAGAAATATAAGCGCTGTCAGAAGTCCGAGAAATTCCGCGATTACGGGTGTTTGACCGCCGCTATCCGGATCGAAAAACGTGGCGAACCCCAAACCCATCTGCAGGCCGATCAGTTCCCCGGCGACATCGACAGCGGCGAAGGTGATGCGCAACGCGAAGCCGAGCAGGACGCCGATCAGTATCTGCTCGCCAAGAACCACCAGCCCGATCCATGAGCTGGCCGGAATCGCCGGCAGCGGCGGCAGCGCGGGTGCCACCGCCAGCGTAATGGCCAGGCCCGCTATCAGCCTTACCCGGACGGGCAATGCGGCATTGCTGAACACGGGGGCGGTCGCCAGCAGGCCGAGGATTCGCGACAGAGGAAAGATGAACAGGGCAAGCCATGCATCGAGCTGTACCGAACTGATCGAAATCATGCTCTGGCCTCGGTCAGCCGATAATGCCGGGGATTGACTCGTAGAGGCGACGCATGTAGTCGGTCATCACCGTAAGCATCCAGGGGCCGGCGATGATGAGGGTGGCAAAAATGGCGATCAGCTTGGGTACGAAGGAGAGCGTGGCCTCGTTGATCTGTGTCGCCGCCTGGAAAATGCTGACAATCAGGCCTGTCACCAGTGCCGCGATGAACAGCGGGGCCGAGATCAGCAGCGTGATTTCGACGGCGTTGCGACCGATTTCGATTACGGTAGTGGGCGTCATGGCCTGTCCCTAACCGAAACTCAGCACTAGCGAGCCGATGAGCAGGTTCCAGCCATCGACCAATACAAACAGCATGATTTTGAAGGGCAGGGCGACGATGACGGGCGACATCATCATCATGCCCATCGACATGAGTACCGAGGCCACCACCATGTCGATAATCAGAAATGGAATGAACACGATAAAGCCGATCTGGAACGCCGTCTTGAGTTCCGAGGTGACAAAGGCCGGGATCAGGACGCGCATCGGTATGTCATCCGCATTGGCTGGCGCCGGCAGCTTGGCGACTTTGGTGAACGTGGCCAGATCGGCCTGGCGAACCTGCTTGAGCATGAAGGCGCGCAAGGGCACGGCACCTTTGTCCAGCGCCGCCTGGAAACTGATCTTGTTTTCCGAGAGCGGCAGATAGGCATCAATGTAGATGCGCTCGGTGACGGGAGCCATGATGAAAAAAGTCAGGAACAGGGCGAGTCCGACAATCACCTGGTTGGGCGGAGAGGTCTGCGTGCCCAGGGCGTGGCGCAGCAGCGACAGGACGATGATGATGCGCGTGAAGCTGGTCATCATCAGCAGCATCGCCGGAAGAAAGGTCAGGCCGGTCAGCAGCAGCAGGGTCTGGATCGACAACGACCATTGCGTGCCGCCCCCGGCTGCGGGACTGCTGGTTACCGCGGGCAATACCTGCGCGTCGGCGAATAGTGGCGCCAGCAACAGCGCGCAGCCCAGGAGTCTCGCCAGCATCGTCTATCGCCTCTGCGTCAGCTTGCGCAACCAGTCGGGGAAGCCTTCGCCAGGCGAGGAAGTCGGGCTTGCCGCTTGAGCCGGGGTGGGCTGGCGAGGAACTTCGGCGAGAGCCGAGACGCGGCCGGGCGCAACTCCGAGCACCAACCAGGTGCTGCCCACTTCGACAATGACGACGCGTTCGCGCGTGCCCACCGCGGTACCCGCAACGACGCGCAGCAGTCCAGCATTTTCACCACGCGGGGCAACCAGTTTTTTCAGTATCCACAGGCTGCCGACTACCAGTGCCAGGACAATGGCCAGGCCAAAAAACAGCTGCCACAGGCTGCCGCCAAGTTCTGTCGTGGGCGCGGCAACAGCGGCGCCCTGGGCGGCCTGCGCAGACGCTTCCGCCATGGCGAAAAGCAGCAACGGGGTGGGGATGAAACGAACCATGCTCGCAACCGGGGTGACCGGAGTGACCTTATAGGGCGCGAGCTTAGGCTTTCGCCAGCAGCAAAAAACCCCCAAGTAGAGGGGGGAAGGCGGGACTTATCAGCGGTTCAGTTTGCGAATGCGTTCTTGCGGCGTGATGACGTCGGTGAGGCGGATGCCGAATTTTTCGTTGACCACCACTACCTCGCCTTGTGCGATCAGGGTTCCATTGACCAGCACATCCATCGGCTCGCCGGCCATGCCCTCGAGTTCGACTACCGAGCCATGGGCCAGTTGCAACAGGTTTCGAATCGATATCTTGGTGCGACCCAACTCCACGGTGAGGTTCACCGGGATGTCGAGGATCATGTCGAAGCCCTGGGGCGTCGCCGTGTTCTCGGCACTGCCGGAGAACTGCTCGAATATCTCTGCCGGCTTGGCATCGACCGCGGCTCCGCCCTCAACCGCGGTCTGTTCGCCCATGGCTGCCGCCCAGTCGTCTTCGGAGACCTGCTCTTCGGTTTCGTTCGTTTCGCTCATTACATGCTCCCTGCGTATAAGTGCTTAGGCTTCTTCCTCGGCGACGAAGCGCTCGAGCTTGAGTGCATACTGCCCGTTCCGTATCCCGTAGCGACAGTCCAGCACGTGGACACCGTTGACAGAGACCGGGACCATGTCTTCGATCGAGATCGGAATGACGTCCCCGACTTTCATCTCCACAATGTCGCCAAAGGTAGCGTTGGCACTGCCAAGCCTGGCCACCAGTTCGACCTCTGCTGTCTGCAACTGACGCGTCAGGGTTCCGGTCCAGCGCTTGTCTGACGATGCCTGCTCGCTGTGCATGGTGCTGTAGAGCACGTCGCGGATTGGCTCGACCATCGAGTAGGGCAGGCAGAAGTGCATCTCGGCTGTGGTGCCGGAGAGTTCGATGGTGAAGGTGACCGAAACGATCACCTCGGACGGTGTTGCGATGTTCGCGAACTGAGTGTTCATCTCCGACCGGATGAACTCGAAACTCAGCGGATAAACCGGGGCCCAGGCTCTCTGGTATTCCTCGAAAACAACCCCGAGAATGCCTTGAATAATGCGCTGCTCCGTGGCCGTAAAGTCACGACCTTCAACCCGGGTATGGAAGCGGCCATCGCCGCCGAACATGTTGTCGACAACGAGAAACACCAGGTTCGGATCAAAAACGATCAAGCCGGTGCCGCGCAGCGGCTTG
This sequence comes from uncultured Sulfuritalea sp., assembly GCA_964397005.1. Lineage (GTDB taxonomy): Bacteria > Pseudomonadota > Gammaproteobacteria > Burkholderiales > Rhodocyclaceae > Sulfuritalea. Next base: position 15,653 of record CAYNGV010000039.1, read on the forward strand.
GCCTGAATCAGGTTCAGATTGGTCGGAACCACCAGGTTGCGGATGAACTCGCTGTATTTCTGCACCTTGATCGGCCCGACCGAAATTTCGGTGCTGCGATGCATGTAGCTGAACAGCCCGATGCGCAGGTAGCGGGCGAAACGCTCGTTGATGAGTTCGAGCGTCGGCATCCTGCCGCGCACAATCCTTTCTTGCCGGCCGAGGTCGTAGTTCTTGACGCCCCCGGTGTCGCTCTCGGCCGGAGCTTCGTCAGCTTCGCCGGTGACGCCCTTGAGCAGGGCATCTACCTCTTCCTGGGAGAGAAAATCCTGGCTCATTCCGCCGTCCCCGCCGGGCCGCCCCAAGAGGACGGCAAGTCAACGAAGCGGAAGGCGCGCAGCGCCTGAACCGCAGTCGCCCCCCTGCGAAGGGGGGG
>CAYNGV010000040.1:0-15816 GCA_964397005.1 uncultured Sulfuritalea sp.
ATTTCGGCTTCACCATGAAGGCGCGCATGGAAACCCTGCGCACCTTCGGCCCCGCGCTGTCGCCGTTTTCCGCCTGGCAACTGATGCAGGGCATCGAGACGCTGCCGCTGCGGATGCAGCGGCATTGCGAGAATGCTCTCGCCGTGGCCCGGCACCTGGAGAATCATCCTCGGGTGGCCTGGGTCAACTACCCCGGCCTGCCCGCCAGCCCCGGCTACACGCTGGCGCAGCGCTACCTGCATGGCGGCGCGGGTGCCCTCCTGAGCTTCGGCGTCGATGGTGGCAACCCCGCCGGCAAAGGCAGCGGCCAAGCCGCCGGTGAGCGCTTCATCGATGCGCTGCAATTCTGTTCGCACCTGGCCAACATCGGCGACGCCAAGACGCTGGTGATCCATCCGGCATCGACCACGCACCGGCAATTGAGCGAGGCGGATCAGCGGGCATCCGGCGTCACGCCGGACATGGTGCGCCTGTCGGTGGGTCTCGAAACCCTCGATGACATCCTCTGGGACATCGACCAGGCGCTGGAGCGCAGCGCATGATGGATTTTGATTTCATCGACGGCATTGGCTGGCGCGATGTCATTTTGGTGCTGGCGGTGATGGCGGGCGTCTATCTGGTGTTCTTGGTGATGCGGCTGCTCCAGGTGGCCGGCAAGCGCCGCGACGGCAAGATGCAGGAAGCCAAGCTCAGGCTTTCCGGGTGGCAACCCAGCGCCTCGGAGGCGGCGCCGGCATCCCCGCCGCCCGAACCGACGGCACCCGAACAACAGGAATTTGCCCGCGAACTGGCCAGGTCCAACATCGAAGTCGAACTCGAGCGATTGCGGCGCGAGTCCGCCTATCAGCGCGATGAACTGGCTCGTCTGGCCGAGGAGATCTCCCAGCTCAAGGCCTCGCGCAATGTTTCACCGCTGTACAACGAGGCAATGGCACTGGCGCAGCAGGGCATGTCAGCCGCCGGAATTGCCGGCCGCTGCGGCATTTCGATTGGCGAGGCGGAACTGGTGGCTTCGCTGGCACGCAGCGGAACTGCATTTGAGCGACATGAACAAGGCGAGGATCGCGATGAACGAAACACCGGCTCCTGATACCGAATCCACTGCCGAAGACGCTCTCAAGCGGCGGCTTCTCAATCGCATTGCCATTGCCGGCGTGATGGTGGTCGGTCTGCTCGGCAGCCTGGCCATGTTCGACGCCATCTATGCTCCGAGCCCGCCGGCGGCCACCCGGGTGGCCGCCCTGCCGCCCAGGCAGGACGCGCCCGCCAGGGAAGAGCCGGCTGCCGCGATCGATACCAAGCCGGCCGAGACCGCGGTAGTCGCCCGGGCAGAAGAGCCGGCCGTACCGGAACGCACGGCGTCGCCGGGCGCGCCGCCCTTGCTGCCGCTGCCGCCGGAGACGTTGCCAACCCGGCCCTTGACCAAGCCGGCCACCGGCAAACCCGCGTCGATTCGACCCTCCGATCCGGTGCCGCTGGCCGCTTCGCCCGCGGCCCGTCCGGAACCTGCGCGTGAACTGGCGCAATCGCACAACGCCGCGCGCCGCGCCCCCGCCTCGCGTCCGCTCACACAAGCCGCCGAACGCCAGTATGCGGTGCAGATGGGCGTCTTCAGCAACGTCGCCAATGCCGAGGACCTGCGCGCGAAGCTGGAGCTGCATGGCATTCCCTCGACCATCGAGGCGCGGGTGCGGGTCGGCCCCTTTGCCACGAAGGAAGAAGCCGATGCTGCCCGTGCCAAATTGAAGGAGCTCGGCCTCGACGGCGGCCTCCTCGTAACCATGAAGAAATAAAGCAGGACAAAAACATGAAAACAAAGTTTCAGAGAAGGCTAACGCCGGATTTGTCGGCGTTAAGCGCAGCGGCCGTAGCCAAGATTGAAAGCCCGCGCTTCGGTACCCTGATGGTGGATCCCTCGCATGTCATCGAGTTTCCGCGGGGACTGGTCGGCCTTGAACATTGCAGGCGCTTTGCCCTTTTTCATCCGGAGCGGAAGCGGGTCGGCCACTTCCTGCTGCAGTCGATGGACGATCCCGCGCTGGCTTTCCACATCAGTGACCCGGAGCAGTTCGGCCTTGCCTACAAGATTGTCCTGTCCGACGAAGAAGCGGCGGATCTCGCGATCAGAGGCGCCGAGCGCGATGTCGCCAAATCGGCGGCGCGGCTTGCGGTGGCGGTGATCCTGATCAAGGAAAGCCCCGACCAGCCGGTACGCGCCAATCTCAACGGCCCCCTCGTGATCAATCTCGACACGCGGCGCGGGCTGCAGCACGTGTTCGTCCGCCTCGATTACAACGTCACCTCTTCCCCAACGGAGAATCCATGAGCCGCAAAATCATTTCCACGTCCGCCGCCCCCGCCGCGATCGGCATCTACTCGCAGGCGGTGCAGGCCGGCAACACGATTTACCTCTCGGGCCAGATCGGCCTCGATCCGGCCAGCATGCAGATGGTCGAGGGTATCGACGCGCAGATCGAGCGCGTCTTCGAGAATCTCAAGGCGGTCGCTGCGGCTGCCGGGGTGACCCTGAACGATGCAGTCAAGTTCAACATCTACCTGACCGATCTGGCCAACTTCGCCAAGGTGAACGAAACCATGGCCAAGTACGTCAGCGAGCCCTATCCGGCGCGCGCCGCGGTGGGCGTCAAGGAATTGCCGCGCGGCGCCCTGGTCGAGGCGGACGCCGTGCTCGTCCTTGGCTAAAACACCCGCCGCCGGCCCCAACACGCTGGCGGCGCGACTGGCCCGGCTGGGCCTGAAGAGCGACGCCGAATTCGTCCTCCACCTGCCGTTGCGCTACGAGGACGAAACCCGCATCACCGCACTGGCCGACGCACAACCCGGTGTCGCGGCGCAGTTCGAAGTCGAGGTGCTCGACAGTGAAATCGCCTACCGGCCGCGCCGCCAGTTGCTGGCGCGGGTCAGGGATGCGGGCGGCTCGCTGCTGTTGCGCTTCCTGAATTTCTACCCGAGCCAGCAAAAAGCCCTTCTGCCCGGCGCCCGCCTGCGGATTTTCGGCGAGCTTCACGAGGGCTACCTCGGGCCCGAGATCATCCATCCTCGCTTCCATGTCGTCGGCGCGAATGAGCCGCTGCCGGAACGCCTGACGCCGGTCTATCCGACCACGGCCGGTCTCGGCCAGGCCACGTTGCGGCGCCTCATCGACAAGGCGCTGGCGCGCGCCGACCTCGGCGACACGCTGGCGCCGGAACTGCGCGAGAAGCTGCGCCTGCCCGAATTTTCCGCCGCCATCCAGCGCCTGCACGCGCCGCCGCCGGACATGACCCAGGCTGAGTTGGCGTCGCGCGACCATCCCGCCTGGCGTCGCGTGCAGTTCGATGAACTGCTGGCGCAGCAACTCAGCCTGCGCCGCGCCTACACCGTCCGCCGCGCGCGCGGTGCGCCGCGACTGAAGCCGACGGCGAAGCTGACCAAAGCCCTGTTGGCCTCGCTGCCGTTTCGCCTGACCAAAGCGCAGCAACGCGCCTGGCATGAGATCGCCGCCGATCTGGCCCAGCCGCATCCGATGCAGCGCCTGCTGCAGGGCGACGTCGGCAGCGGCAAGACCGTGGTCGCCGCGCTGGCCATGTTGCATGCAGTCGAAGCCGGCTATCAGGCGGCCCTGATGGCGCCCACCGAAATCCTCGCCGAACAGCATTACCGCAAGCTGGCGGCATGGCTGGAGCCGCTCGGCCTTGAAGTCGCCTGGCTCACCGGCAGCCTCAAGAAACGCGAGAAGGAAGCGGCGATCGCAAAAGTCGGCGCTGGCGATACGGCGATTATTGTCGGCACGCATGCCCTGATCGAAGACAAGGTCGAGTTCGCCCGCCTCGGCCTGGCGATCGTCGACGAGCAGCACCGCTTCGGCGTGCGCCAGCGTCTGGCGCTGAAGGAGAAGGGCCTCTTCGCGCATCAACTGGCGATGTCGGCGACGCCGATTCCGCGCACCCTGGCGATGAGCTATTACGCGGACCTCGATGTCTCGGTGCTCGACGAACTGCCGCCCGGCCGCAGCCCGGTGACCACCAAGCTGGTGTCGGAGGCACGCCGCGACCAGGTCGTGGCGCGGGTGCATGAGGCCTGCCGCAGCGGGCGTCAGGCTTACTGGGTCTGTCCTCTTATCGAGGAGAGTGAAACGCTTCAGTTGAAGACTGCGGAGGAGACTTTCGCCCGGCTGGCCACCGACCTGCCCGACCTGAAGATCGGCCTGGTGCACGGGCGGCTCAAGGGCAATGAAAAGGCCGCCGTGATGGCCGCCTTCGTCGCCAACGAGATTCAGGTGCTGGTCGCGACCACGGTGATCGAAGTCGGCGTCGACGTGCCCAATGCCAGCCTGATGGTCATCGAACACGCCGAGCGTTTCGGCCTCGCGCAACTGCACCAGTTGCGCGGCCGCGTCGGCCGCGGCGCCGCGCAATCGGCCTGCATCCTGCTCTATGCCCAGCCGCTGGGCGAACTGGCGCGGGCGCGGCTGAAAATCATTTTCGAGTCCACCGACGGCTTCGAGATCGCCCGCGAGGACCTGCGCCTGCGCGGCCCCGGCGAATTCATCGGCGCGCGCCAAAGCGGCCTGCCGCTGCTGCGCTATGCCGACCTGGAAGACGAAGCGCTGGTCGAGCAGGCGCGCGCCGTCGCCGAAGCCATGCTGCGCGACGAGCCGCAGCGTGCCGAGGCGCATCTGCAGCGCTGGCTCGGCGGCCGCGAGGAACTGCTCAAGGCGTAAAATTCGGGCATGACTTTCGCCGAACTCAAGCAACGCGCCGACCGCTACGAAAAGCTGATGCGGCTGGACAAGCCGATCGGCACGCTGCTGCTGCTGTGGCCGACGTTGTGGGCGTTGTGGGTCGTGACCGGCGGCCGGCCGCACTGGATGCTGGTCTGGATCTTCGCCCTGGGCACGCTCTTGATGCGTTCCGCCGGCTGCGTCATCAACGATTACGCCGACCGCGATTTCGATCCGCATGTCGAACGCACCAAGGACCGGCCGCTGGCGGCGCGCACGGTGTCCGTGCGCGAGGCGCTGACGCTGGCCGCGGTGCTGGTGTTCTGTTCCTTCCTGCTGGTGCTGCCGATAATCCGCCAGGTCTGGTGGCTGACGCTGATCGCGGTGTTTCTCGCCGCGAGCTACCCCTTCACCAAGCGATTTTTCGCTTTGCCGCAGGCCTACCTCGGCGTCGCCTTCGGCTTCGGTATTCCGATGGCGTTTGCCGCCGCGACCGGCGAAGTGGGCATGATCGGCTGGACGATGCTGGTCGCCAATATTTTCTGGGCGCTGGCCTACGACACCGAATACGCCATGGTCGACCGCGAGGATGATCTCAAGATCGGCATCCGCACCGCCGCCATTACCTTCGGCCGCTTCGACGTGGTCGCGGTGATGTTCTGCTACGCGGCGACGCTGGGCATCCTGGCGGCCATCGGCTGGCAGTTGCGCTACGGCGCCCTGTATTACGCCGGGCTGGTCGCCGCCGCCGCTCTGGCGGGCTATCACTACCTGCTGATTCGCGGGCGCAGCCGTGAAGGCTGCTTCGCCGCCTTTCGCCACAACAAGTGGTTTGGCGCGGCGATCTTCGCCGGCATCGTCGCCGAACTCAATCTGCGCCCCTGGCTGTTGCAGTAATCAGGGCGCTGCCCGTGCGCTGCTTGCCGCAATGGCGGTGGTGAGGGCGGCGCGCAAGCGGGCTGGCTTGATGGGCTTGTGCAGCATGATGAGGCCGGCTTCCGCGGCGGCCTGCAGCGTGTTCTGGCTGGTGTCGCCGGTGACGAGTAGTGCCGGCAGGCCGGTGCCATGGCGTTCGCGCAGGATGGCGATGGCGTCGATGCCGTTGCCCGTTCCCGGCAGGCCCATGTCCGAGATGACGGCGTCGAGCGTGGCGTGGCGGGTGCTGGCCAGGGCGTCGGTGACGGAGCCGGCGGTGATCACTTCGCAGCCCCAGCCTTGCAGCAGCGCGCCCATGCCGGTGCGGATGGCTTCCTCGTCGTCGACCAGGAGCACCCGGCGGCCGCGGAGGTATTTCTCGATCGGGGCGCTTTCCGCATCGCTCGGCGCCGCGGTGACCTTGTCGTCCGGTGTCGCCAGGGGGACCGACACGGCGAAGCAGCTGCCGCGCTTAGGCGCCGAGCGCAAAGCCAGCGGATGTCCGAGCAGGCGCGCCACGCGCTCGACGATGGCGAGGCCGAGGCCGAGGCCCTGCTTCCGGTCCCTGGCCTTGTTGTCGACCTGGTAGAACTCGGCGAAGATCGCCGCATGCTGGTCTTCGGCAATGCCGATGCCGGTATCGAACACTTCGATCCGCAATTGCCCCCGGCACCGCCGGCAGCCCATCAGGACGCGTCCCGCCGGCGTATAGCGGATTGCGTTGGACAGCAGGTTGCGCAGTACCTGGCCGAGCAGCGTCGGATCGCTCCTGATGACCGCCGAGCAGGGCATGATGCGCAGCCGCAGTCCCTTGTGCGAGGCCAGCGGCGCGAACTCGCGCGCCATTTCGTCGAGCAGAGCCTGCACCGGAAACGGGCGGCAATCGGTCTTGATGACGTTGGCGTCGAGCTTGGAGACATCGAGCAGGGCGCCGAGCAGCATGTTCATGGCGTCAGCGGACTGGCGGGCGCTGGACAGCAGCTCGGCGCCGCGCGGGGAGTGCGGCTCGCCGTCGAGCAACTCGTGGAAGATCGACAGCGCCTGCATCGGCTGGCGCAGGTCGTGGCTGGCGGCGGCGAGAAAGCGCGCCTTGGCCTGGTAGGCCTGTTGTGCGACGTCGCGCTGCAGAGCCACCTCCCTGGCCAGCGCCTCGTTGCGGAAACGCAGTTGCTGGACTTCGATGAATATCCGGTTGCGCTTGTGCGCCTGCCACAAGGTCATCGGCAGGAACACCAGCAGCATCAGGCCGAGGATGGTGTGCAGGCTGTCGCCGACGGTCAGCAGCCACAGCGTGGGCGGGGCGATCGAGCCGAGGATGTAGCCGCGCGACGGCGGCAGATAGGAAAACCCTTCGGAAGCGCTGCTCGCCGCCGAGACGGTGATGACGGTGAGGATCGCCAGCTGGGACATGGTCGGCGCGTGCATCAGCATGGCGGTGTTGGCGAAGCCCCAGCAGATGCCGGACGCCGCGCCGGTGATGTCCTGGGGGCGTCCCCACTGCTGCGCGCTGCGAAGCCCCGGCGTGCGGCGGTATTGCCAGAACAGCCAGCTGCGCGCCAGGGTGACCAGGTAAAGGGTGCCCAGCGCCGGCAGCCAGGTCCAGGTCGGGACGCCGTCATGCACCATGTAGACCAGCAGGCTCATCACCGCCGCGCCGGCGATGTTCTGGGCGTTGGCCTCGCTGTAGAACGCCCGGATCTGTTCAGCCTGGACAACGGTGCGTTCTTGTTCGGAAAGGAATTCGTGGGACATTGCGTGATGCCGGCGCGCCGGCTTTTCAAAGTAGCGACACTGTAGTCGAAAAGTCGCCGATCGGTGGCGACCGCGACGCCGTGTCGCGGGCGCCGACTTTTCCAGGATGGGGTGCGGGCGGTTAGAATCAAAAATTATGTCAGGCTCCTTCCCATGAAATATTCCGATCTGCGCGATTTCATCGCCCAGCTGGAAGCGCTGGGCGAACTCAAGCGCGTCGCGGTCGAGGTTGATCCTCATCTGGAGATGACCGAGATCGCCGATCGCGTGTTGCGCGCCGGCGGACCGGCGCTGCTCTTCGAAAAGCCCAAGGGACATTCGATGCCGGTGCTGGCCAACCTGTTCGGCACGCCGCGCCGGGTGGCGCTGGGCATTGCCGCCGGGGAAAGCGAAGAGACCGCCGACATCGACTGGAAGGGCCGCTTGCGCGAGGTCGGCGAACTGCTGGCCTGGCTCAAGGAACCGGAGCCGCCGAAGGGATTGAAGGACGCCTGGGAAAAGCTGCCGGTGCTGAAGCAGGTGCTCAACATGGCGCCCAAGCTGCTGAGTTCCGCGCCCTGCCAGGAGGTGGTATGGGAAGGCGGGGACGTCGATCTGGCGCGCCTGCCGGCGCAGACCTGTTGGCCGGGCGACGCCGCGCCGCTGATCACCTGGGGCCTGGTCGTCACGCGCGGGCCGCAGAAGCCGCGGCAGAACCTCGGCATCTATCGCCAGCAGATCATCGCGCCGAACAAGGTCATCATGCGCTGGCTCGCGCATCGCGGTGGCGCGCTGGATTTCCGCGAGCATTGCACAACGCATCCCGGCCAACCCTTCCCGGTGGCGGTGGTGATCGGCGCCGATCCGGCGACCATCCTGGCGGCGGTGACGCCGGTGCCCGACAGCTTGTCCGAATACCAGTTCGCCGGCCTGTTGCGCGGGGCCAAGACGGAAGTCGTGAAGTGTCTCGGTTCCGATCTGCAGGTGCCGGCCTCGGCCGAGATCGTCCTCGAAGGGTTCATCAATCCCGGCGAAACGGCTGCCGAAGGCCCGTTCGGCGACCATACCGGCTATTACAACGAGGTGGCCGGCTTTCCGGTGTTCACCGTCGAGCGCATCACCATGCGGCGCGACCCGATCTACCATTCCACCTACACCGGCAAGCCGCCCGACGAGCCGGCGATGCTCGGCCTGGCCCTCAACGAAGTCTTCGTACCGCTGCTGCAAAAGCAGTTCCCGGAGATCACCGATTTCTACCTGCCGCCCGAGGGCTGCTCCTACCGGATGGCCGTGGTCAGCATCAAAAAACAGTATCCGGGGCACGCCAAGCGGGTGATGTTCGGCATCTGGAGCTTTCTGCGGCAGTTCATGTACACCAAGTTCATCATCGTCACCGACGAGGACGTCGATGTGCGCTCCTGGCCGGAAGTGATCTGGGCGCTGACCACTCGCGTCGATGCGGCGCGGGATACGCTGATCGTCGAGAATACGCCCATTGATTACCTCGATTTCGCCTCACCGGTGGCAAGCCTGGGGAGCAAAATGGGCATCGACGCGACCAACAAGTGGCCGGGCGAGACCGCGCGCGAGTGGGGGCGGCCTATTACAATGGACATAGCCGTCAAGGAGCGCGTCGACGCGCTGTGGCAGCGGTTGGGATTGTAGGAGAGGAGCGCAATGACCGAACCCGAAGTGATTCCTGCGCACGACGAAACGGATGGCCGACTGGATGGACAGATGGCCTGGTGCCATGTGATGTACGGACTGCATGCCCTGTCGGCGATTTCCGGAGTGCTTACCTCGGCGACCGTCGTCGGCGCCTTTGTTTTCGGCTGGCCGTCGATCATTGCCGTGATCATCAATTACGTTACCCGCGACCAGGTACGCGGCACCTGGCTGGCGACGCACTGGCGCTGGCAGTTGCGCAGCTTCTGGTTCGCTGCCTTGTGGCTGCTGGTGGCCGGACTGCTGGCGATCACGCTGATCGGCATTCCGGCCGCGATCATGGTCATTGTCGGTACCGGGCTGTGGGTGCTCTATCGAGTGATTCGCGGCTGGCTGGCCTTGAAAGAGCGGCGCGGCATGCCCGTCCCGGTGGCCTGACGCCGGGCTGGCGGAACATCCCCGATGTCCGAGGTCCGGCTTTGCAGCGCGCACTAGCCATTCGCAAGGCGGGCTACCTGCTCTTCCTGCTGACGCCGACCCTGATGCCGATGGGCTGGATGCTGGGCCGCAACACGGGCCTGCCTGACCTGATGGCCTGGTATCCGGTGTTCTGGATCTTCTGCGTGATTCCGCTGCTCGATTACGCCGTCGGCCGCGACACGGTCAATCCGGATGAAACGACGGAAACGCCGCTCATGCAACAACAGGTCTATTACCGCGTCCTGACCCTGCTCGCGGTGCCGATCCAGGCCCTGCTGCTGGCCTGGGCCGGTTGGGTGTTCGTGCACGGCGACCTGGGATTCTGGGGGCGATTGGGCTGGCTGCTGTCGATGGGCGCCGTCTCCGGCATCAATGCCATCAACATAGGCCACGAACTGATCCATCGCCATGGTCGTCTGGAGCCCTGGGCCGGTGGCGTGCTGCTCTCGCTGGTGGCCTATGGCGGCTTCAAGGTCGAGCATGTGCGCGGCCACCACGTGCATGTCTCGACGCCGCAGGATGCCTCCTCGGCCCGCTATGGCCAGTCGCTCTACGCCTTTTTGCCGCATGCCTGGAAGTGGAACTTCCTCAACGCCTGGCGGCTGGAGGCGGAACACCTGCGGCGGCGCGGGCTGCCGGCCCTGCATTGGCGCAACGAACTGATCTGGTGGTATGGCCTGAGCCTGGCCATCGCCGTCCTCATGGCCTGGGCGTTTGGCTGGCTCGGCCTGCTGTTCTTCGCCGGCCAGAGCTTCGTCGCCTTCACCGAGCTGGAAATCATCAATTACGTCGAGCACTACGGGCTGCATCGGCGGCGCCAGGCCGACGGCCGTTTCGAGCGCACCACTCACCAGCATTCGTGGAACAGCAGCTACCGGGTGACCAATCTCTTCCTCTTCCAGTTGCAGCGCCATTCCGACCACCATGCCCACCCCGCGCGACGCTATCAGGTGCTGCGCCATTTCGACGACAGCCCGCAACTGCCGGGCGGCTATGCGGCGATGGTGCTGCTCGCCCTGGTGCCGCCGTTGTGGCGCCGGGTGATGGATCATCGGGTCGAAGCCTACTACCGCAACGAACTGGAGCAACTGGGAGCGGCTGCTTAGCCTGCGTCCTCCATCATGCGTCGTTCGATCCATCTCCTGATTCTCCTTGTCGCCACCGGCGTGTTGCTGCCGGGCTGCAGCGCCGTGCGCCTCGGCTACGGCAACGCCGACAGCCTCACCCGCTGGTGGGTGGATCAGTACGTGAACATGTCGCCCGAGCAGGACACGCTGGCCCGCGAGCGCCTTTCCCGGATTCATGCCTGGCATCGCAAGACGCAGTTGCCGGATTACGTTGCCGTGCTGCGACAAGGCCAGAAGCTGGTCGCCGGCCAGCCAAATGCCACCGACATGCTGACGCTCGGCGACGGCATGATTCGCCTCGGCCGCACCGTTGCCGAACAAATGACGCCGGACATCGCCGACTTTCTGGCGACCCTCGCCCCCGAGCAGGTCGAGCGCATGGCGGCACGCCTGGCGGAAAAGAACATCGACTACGCCAGGGAGGCCCAGCTCGCGGAGGGCGAAAGCGGGCAGCGCAAGGCCCGCTATACGCGGCTGCTGGAACGGGCCGAATACTGGTTCGGCGATTTCAGCGACGCGCAGAAGGCGGCCTTGCGCCGGATGATCGACGGCCAGAGCACCGGCAGCCAGTTCTGGTACGACGAGCGTTTGCGGCGCCAGCGGGACTGGCTGAGTCTGGCGCGGCAGGTACAACGCGAGCGCCCGCCGCGCGAACAGGCGATCCGTTTGCTGCGCGACTATGCGGCGCGTTTCGACCTGCCGGTCGATCCGGCGCGACTGGTGCAGGCGCAGGCCCTGCGTCGCGCTTCCGCCGAACTGTCCGTGGCCGTCCTCGCCATGACCACGCCGGCGCAGCGCACCCATGCCCAGCACAAGCTTGGCGACCTGATGCGCGACTTCACCGAGTTGTCGCAAGAAGCAGGCTCTTAGGCGAGGCAGCCTACTTTCCGGCGCACGCCCCGCGCATACTTCGCGCCTCTCCTCACGTTCAGCAGGAATCGCCATGACTGTTTGTCCGATTGCCATCGCCGTTGGCTGCCAAAAATGCCCGGCTTTCAAGATCTGCCCGCTCAAGGGCGTGCTCGGCGACAAGCCGCCAGCGCCCGAGGTGGAAGCCAAACCCAAGGCCGCGGGAAAGCCGCGCGCCGCGGCAACGCGGAAGAAGAGGTAGCGATCACCGCGACTGCGTGCGAAAAGTCGGCGCCGGCGGGACGGCGGCCCGTTCATACTGTGACGGTTTGAATTAGACTGGTATGGTCAGCCTTCACCACGCCGCCAGGAGGCGGCCGTCATGGCCCCGCAGCAGCCGAGATTTTCACCGGAGAGCATTCAGGCGCTGGGCATCGCGGCAGCCTATGCGCTGATCGGCTGCCTCTGGATGCTGCTCAGCAGCGGCATCCTTGCGCTGCTGGTAAGTCGCGACGTGTCGTTGCGCGATCTGCCGTGGAACGAGACCATGAGCGGCATGCTGGTGGTGCTGTCCTCCTCGTTTCTGCTCTTCCTGCTGGTAAAGAGAAAGCTCGAGGATTCGCGCCGTGCCGCGCAGGCGCTGAACCTGAGAGACCGCGCCATCGAGTCGAGCTTCAACGCAATCGTCATCACGGATCACACCCGCGCCGACAACCCCATCGAATACGTCAATCCGGCCTTTACCCGCATCACCGGCTATTCCGCCGCGGAAGCGATGGGGCGCAACTGGAATTTTCTGCTAGGCGACGAGGTCGACCAACCGGCGCTGGAGGGCATTCGCACCGCCTTGCGCGAGAAGAAGGAGGGCCGTGCCCTGCTGCGCAACTTCCGCAAGGACGGCAGCCTGTTCTGGAACGACCTGCATATCGCCCCGGTGCAGGGCGACAGCGGCGCCGTCACCCATTTCATCGGCATCCTGAACGATGTCAGCAGCGCCATGCGCTATCAGGATGAGCTCGAACACCAGGCCAACCACGACACGCTGACCGGGCTGCCCAATCGCAATCTGCTGAAGGATCGCATCGCGCAGGCGATCGCTTACGCGCAACGCTACCAGCGCACGCTGGCGGTGGCCTTCATCGATCTCGACAATTTCAAGCTGGTCAATGACAGCCTCGGCCACCAGTCCGGCGACCAGTTGCTGAAGATCGTGGCGGAGCGCCTCCAGTCGTGCATCCGGGTCAGCGACACCGTGGCCCGCCTGGGCGGCGACGAATTCGTGGTGCTGCTGTGCGACCATCCGGCCGAGCCGGGCGTCGCAAGCCCGCCACTCAATGTCACGCTGCAAAGAATCCTGGATGAGATCGCGCTGCCCTACCGGATCGGCCCGCACGAATTCTTCCTGTCGTGCAGCATCGGCTATTCGCTGTTGCCGGGGGACGGGGACACCGCGGATCTGCTGCTGCGAAATGCCGACATGGCGATGTATCGCGCCAAGGACCTCGGGCGCAACAACATCCAGCCGTTCGTGCCGGAACTCAACGAAAAGGTGATTCGCCGGCTGTCGCTGGAAGGCGATCTGCGGCGTGCGCTGGACAACGGCGAGTTCTATCTTTGCTACCAGCCGCAAATGGACCTGGTCACGCGCCGTATGGTCGGCATGGAGACACTGATCCGTTGGCAGCATCCGCAGCGCGGCTTGATCTCGCCGGTCCAGTTCATTCCGCTGGCCGAGGAAACCGGGCTGATCGTGCCTATCGGCGCCTGGGTTTTGCGCACCGCCTGCGCCCAGGCCAAGGCCTGGCAGGATGCGGGATTGCCGCCGGTCAGGCTGTCGGTCAATCTCTCGGCGCGACAGTTCATCCAGCGCGACCTGATCGCATCGATCCGGCAGACGCTGGAAGACACCGGGTTGTCAGCCGAGTATCTTGAACTCGAGTTGACCGAAAGCCTGATCATGCACAACGCCGACCTGTTCATCTCGACCTTGCGCGAACTGAGGGAGATCGGCATCGAACTGGCGGTGGACGATTTCGGCACCGGCTATTCCAGCCTCAGCTATCTGCAGCGCTTCCCCATCAACCGGCTGAAGATCGACCAGTCCTTCGTCCGCGACATCGTCGGCAATGCCGACAGCGGCGCCATTTCGGTGGCCATCATCATGCTCGGCCACAGCCTTGGCCTCAAGGTGATCGCCGAGGGAGTGGAAACCATCGAGCAACTGGACTTCCTGCATTCCAGCAACTGCAATGAAATACAGGGGTTCTACTTCAGCAAGCCCTTGCCGGCGGCGGAAATGCAGAAGCTGCTCGAGCAAGACTTGCGCACTCCGGGCTGATCCGGCGTCAAGGCTCGTCGCCGGCAAACACAAAAGCGTCCAGCGCGAGCGCACCGAGCTGGGTGTCGCTGTACGTGGTTTGCGCTGTCGCGGTCTTGCCGGCGGCACCCATGGCGACAAACAACGGCAGCAGATGTTCTGCTGATGGATGGGCGCGCGCGGCGTGCGGCGCCTGGCGGCGCCAGTCGAGCAAGGCCGGCAGGTCGCGCCGCTGCAGCGCCGTCACAAACCAGTCGCGGAATTCACTGACATACGGCAGCGCCTCGCCATCAGGCGCGTCAGCGATGATGTCGCGCAGATTGTGCGTGAGCCCGCCCGAGGCGAGGACCAATACACCGCGCCGCGTCAGCGGCCGCAGCAACCGGCCAAGCCGATGGTGAGTTTCGGCAGGGGCTTGCGGCATCACGGCCAGTTGGATCACCGGAATGTCGGCCGCCGGATACATGGTGGAGAGCGGCGACCATGCGCCGTGATCGAGTCCGCGCTCGCGGGCGACATGAATTCCGGGCAACAGCCCGGCAACTTCCTCGGCCAGTTCGGGCGCGCCGGGAGCCGGATAAGCAAGCTCGTAGAGCGGCAGCGGAAAGCCGTGGAAATCGTGAATCGTTTCCGGCCGGGCGGTGGCGCTGACTGCCGGCACTTGGGTGTTCCAGTGCGCGGAAACGGCGAGAATCGCCCGCGGTCGCGGCAAGCTTTGCGCCAGCGTCCGCCATGCCGGCCCAGTGCGGCCGGGCTTTAGCATCAGCATCGGCGAGCCGTGGGAAATGAATACCGGCGGGATATATGTCATGGCCGCAGTCTAGCGCGGCGGACTCGGTCCGATCAGGGGCTGGCCAGGAACACATTGTTCCGTGCCGGGCAACAGCACCGGCCTGACAAAGCCAGTGTGCATCGCGCATCGCCGATTGCCGCCGTATCGCCATCGCCGACTTTCATCATTTGCTCCGGCTTTCGCTCCCCGCTGAAGAGAGATGCGGACGGCGGCGAGCCCCGACGCGCCGACAGCATAAATCGGAAGCGGTCGTTCGCGACCCCTCACAGCCATCCCCCGAATTGGCTGCGGGTGGATTTGCCATGCCCTTGTACGGGCGCGTATTTCACGGCGGATCATGTGCCTGGTGTCGATGAGTTTTGATCCATATCAAGGCAGCCTTTTCCCCAGCTTATAGGGTAGCGATAAGTGACAGACCAACTACCGTCTTATGAACTCCGCAGCAGCTTGTTTCGACTGACTGGCGGAGCGGACGATGGCTTCTTGATCCATTGAAGATTCGATTCTGGCTATTTTCTGTACTGGAGAACAATTTTGACCCCCAACGACAACCCCGCTGCCGGTCCCGACCAGGAGCGGTCATCCGAATGTCCGGCGCAACCCGCGTCGGCAGATCCTTCCGCCCCGGGCCTGACCACCTCGCGCCGCGACTTTCTCAAGGGTGGCGGAATGCTCAGCGTCTCCGCGCTGATGGGCTCCGCAGCGTTGATGACGATGTCCGACGATGCCAAGGCCTCCACCGAATGGGCCGAGCATTTCCAGAAAAACTACCGCCTGATGACGGACGAGGAAAAAGCCGAGGCGCGTACCCGGCTTGAACGGCGCTATTCGTCCGAGTACGGCAAGAAGGTTGCCGTCGATACCACGGGGCCGCAGCCGGGCGTGCTCATGGGCTATGCCCTGAACGTCAGGAAGTGCATCGGCTGCCGCCGCTGCGTCCATGCCTGCGTCGAGGAAAACAACCAGTCGCGCGGCACGCGGCCCGGGGAAAAGATCGAGTGGATCCAGGTGTTGCGCATGGAGCGCGGCGAGTTCTCCAAGGACAAGATGAATCACGGCTATCCCGAGGGCCTCGGCATCCAGGTCGGCGGCAACGCCTACACCCCGGCCGGCCAGGTGCTGGAAGGCCAGTACCACTACAACCCCGAGGCCGTTCCGGAAAAGGACGCCACCTACATGCCGATCGCCTGCATGCAGTGCGAGAAGCCGCCCTGCG
>CAYNGV010000041.1:0-15562 GCA_964397005.1 uncultured Sulfuritalea sp.
GCCAAGCGCGCGCTGGAAATCCTCGACCGCTACGGCGTCGGCGAGGCGGTCTGCGACAAGGGCGTGTCGTGGAATGTCGGGCGAACCTTCTTCCGCGAAGAAGAGGTGTACAACTTCAACCTGGTACCGGAACCGGATCACCATCGCCCCGGCATGGTGAACCTGCAGCAGTACTACCTCGAAGAATATATGGCGACGCGCGCCGCATCGCGACCGAACGTGGAACTGCGCTGGAAGAACAAGGTGGTTTCGGTCACCCAGACCGGCAAGACGGTGATCCTGAAAGTCGAGACCGCGGACGGCCTCTACACCGTCGAAACCGATTGGCTGATCGCCGCGGACGGCGCGCGCAGCCCAATTCGCCGCATGCTGGGCCTCGAAGTCGAAGGCAAGATATTCATGGACCGCTTCCTCATTGCCGACGTGGTGATGAAGGCCGACTTTCCGGCCGAACGCTGGTTCTGGTTCGACCCGCCGTTTCATCCGGGGCAATCGGTGCTGCTGCACAAGCAGGCCGACAGCGTGTTCCGCATCGATTTCCAGCTGGGCTGGGACGCCGATCCGGAAGAGGAAAAGAAGCCGGAGAACGTGCTGCCGCGCATCAAGGCGATGCTGGGCGATGAAAGAGAGTTTGAACTCGAATGGGTCAGCGTCTACACCTTTCAGTGCAGGCGCATGAGCCGCTTCAACCATGGTCGCGTGCTGTTCGTCGGCGACGCCGCGCACCAGGTCTCGCCCTTCGGCGCACGCGGCGCCAATTCGGGCCTGCAGGATGCCGACAATCTGGGGTGGAAACTGAAGCTGGTGATGGATGGCAAGGCGCCGGCGAAGCTGCTTGACAGTTACACCGAGGAGCGGGTCTGCGCAGCTGACGAGAACCTGATGAATTCCACGCGCTCCACCGATTTCATCACGCCCAAGAGCCGCGTCAGCAGGACCTTCCGCAATGCCGTGCTGGGCCTGGCGAAGCACCATGCCTTCGGTCGCGCGCTGGTGAATTCCGGGCGGCTTTCGGTGCCGGCCTTCCTTACCGACTCCAGCCTCAGCACCCCGGATGAGCCGGGCGCCGCGTTCGCCGGGCGCATGTTGCCCGGCGCGCCGATGGATGATGCGCCGGTGGTCGAAAACGGCACGCCCGGCTGGCTGCTGGACAAGGTCGGCGGCGAGTTTGTGCTGCTTTGCTTTGTCGATGACCAGAAAACGCTTGATGCCGCAGTACTCGCCGTATCGCCAGCACCGACTTTTCCCGGCATCCCGCTGCGCACCGTGCTGGTTTCGCGCACGCCCGGTGCGGCGGTCGACGGTTTCACTACGCTGGAGGATGCGAGGGGCATCATTGCCCAGCGCTACGACGCCAGACCCGGCACGGTCTATCTGTTGCGTCCCGATCAGCACGTCGCCGCCCGTTGGCGCAGTCTCGACCCAGCCACGATCAGGGCCGCCGTAGCCCGCGCCACCTGCAATGCTTGAGGAAAGAAATGCCATGCCACTCAATCTGAACCCTAATTTCTCCGAATCCGGCAAGCGCTACTTCAGCGCCTATTCCCCCGGCGACGATTTCTACGAAATTCTCATCAGCACGCATCGCGATCTATCCGATGAGCAATCCGAGCTGCTCAACGCGCGGCTGATCCTGTTGCTCGCCAATCACATCGGCGACATCGGCACGCTGCGCGAAGCCCTCAGCGCCGCACGCGAAGGAGTCTGAAAATGGCCACCAGTCTCGTCAAGAAAGTCCACCACGTCGCCTACCGCTGCAAGGACGCGAAGCAGACCGTCGAGTGGTACGGCAAATACCTGAAGATGGATTTTGTCCTGGCGATCGCCGAGGATGCGGTGCCCTCCACCGGCGAGGCCGATCCCTACATGCACGTCTTCCTCGATGCCGGCGGCGGCAACATCCTCGCCTTCTTCGAACTACCGACGCGACCTGAAATGGGCCGCGATCCGAATACTCCGGCCTGGACCCAGCATCTGGCGCTGGAAGTGGGCAGCATGGAGGAAATGCTGGCGACCAAGGCCCGGCTGGAGGCCGACGGCATCGAGGTGGTCGGGCCGACCGACCATGCCTTGTTCCAGTCGATCTACTTCTTCGATCCCAGCGGCCATCGCCTGGAGCTTGCCTTCAATACCGGCACGCCGGAGATG
The DNA here is from genome assembly GCA_964397005.1 of uncultured Sulfuritalea sp. Taxonomy (GTDB): domain Bacteria; phylum Pseudomonadota; class Gammaproteobacteria; order Burkholderiales; family Rhodocyclaceae; genus Sulfuritalea. The sequence continues at coordinate 2,149 of CAYNGV010000041.1, forward strand.
ATGAGGCGGCTCGACGAAGTGAAGTGGGACATGATCAACGAATGGGCCGTCATCCGCAAGGCGCCGCAGCATGCGCGCTGGATGCACGACGGCAGCTACAAGCACTGGGGCCGGACGTGAAGCTGGCGACGCTCAAGCATGGCGGCCGCGACGGCACGCTGGTGGTGGTCAGTCGCGACCTCACGCTTTGCCAGACGGTGACGGAGATTGCGCCAACCCTGCAACGGGCGCTGGACAACTGGGATGAGGTGGTCGCCGCGCTGGAACTGGTGTATGACATGCTCAACAACGGCCATGCGCGCCACGCCATTTCCTTCGAGCCGCAACATTGCCACAGTCCCCTGCCGCGCGCCTACCAGTGGGCCGACGGTTCGGCCTACATCAATCATGTCGAGCTGGTGCGCAAGGCGCGCGGCGCGGAGCTGCCGCCGGAATTCCATGTCGATCCTCTGATGTACCAGGGCGGTTCCGACAGCTTCGTCGGCCCCTGCGATCCGGTGCTGGCCTGCGACGAAGCCTGGGGCATCGACTTCGAAGCCGAGGTGGCGGTGATCATCGGCGATGTGCAGATCGGCGCCACGCCGGCACAATGCGCGCAACAAATTCGCCTGCTGATGCTGGTCAATGACGTCAGCCTGCGCAACCTGATCCCGGCGGAACTGGCCAAGGGTTTCGGCTTCCTCCAGTCCAAGTCTGCCTCGGCTTTTTCTCCGGTAGCGGTCACTCCCGACGAACTGGGCGTGGCGTGGAAAGATGCGAAGCTGCATCTGCCGCTTGAGGTCGAGTTGAACGGCAAGCCCTTCGGCAAGCCCGATGCCGGCGTGGACATGACGTTCAACTTTGGACAGCTGATCGCCCATCTGGCAAAGACGCGCGAACTCGAGGCCGGCTCCATCATCGGCTCGGGTACCGTGTCGAACAAGCAGGGTGGCCTGTACGGTTCCTCGGTGGCGAATGGCGGCGTGGGCTACTGCTGCATCGCCGAAGTGCGGATGTACGAAACCATCGAAGAGGGCAAGCCGAAGACGCCTTTCATGCGCTTCGGCGACCGCGTCCGGATCGAGATGCGGGACGCCAACGGCGCCAGCATCTTCGGCGCCATCGACCAGGTTGTCCAGCGCTACACCGCGACTGTTTGAGCAGCGCCCGACGTCTCTTTCAGGATGTCGATCAGCAGCAGGATCTCCTCGGCTACCGGCCACGGGAATCCGGCTCGTGCGCCCTCCCGGTTATCTTCCAGCAGATTCTGCAGATAGCTGATGCATTCCGTCGGCCGTGACCAGATTTCCTGGATATGCTGCGACAAGCGGGAGAATCCCTCCAGGGTAGGCACCTCTGCGGTGCTTTCCCGCATCCAGTCCTCGGCCTGGATGTTGAAATTGTGACGGAGTTTCTCGGCTGCCTCCTTGAAGTCCTTGCGGTGACCGCTGTTGCGATAGATCTCAAGCAGTTTTAACGAGTGATGCAGCGCCTGGCGCGGGTTGGCATCGATGTATTCGACCAGGGTCTGCGCGGCGCCCTGCTCGAGCCCCAATGACAACATGATTCCAGCCAGTTCAAGAGTGGGCTCTACGTCGGTCGCCTTGATTCTCTCCGGTGCTTTGCGGCGGTCAAGGGCTTGCAGCTTCTCCAGTTTTGCGTTCGCGCGCGCGATGGATTCCGGATCGGCGTCCTCCAGCGAGAACTCGACAGGCCCGCTGTCGCCTTCGTGTGGCGGAACAGATGGCACGGATTGCTCCGGCGCGGGTGTCTCGACCGGCTTCGGCATTGTCGGGGCAACGGGTGCCGGGGCGGGGGGCGGCGGAGTTTCGACGGGTTCCGTGATGACCGACGGACTTGCCTCCGGCGGAGCGTCGGAGACCCGGGGCGCGTTTGCCGGTACGGCGGACTCGCGACGGCGAGACCACCAGATTGCCAGCAAGCCAATAACGGCACTGCCCGCCAGCGCGAGTGTTTTGTCGTCGAAAGTTGATTCGGTCGGCTCGGTCGCCACCGTCTCGACCGTGGATTTCTGTGCCGGAATAGCGCGGAGCAATCGGCTGATGTCGCCTATCGTTCCCTGCATTCGCCGCAGGCTGTCGAGCATGTCCTGGACGGTGCGCGCCTCCTCCGCACCGGTGACCGCGGCACGCCACTCGACACGCAGCACTGCACGCTCGTCATCCGACGCTTTGCCAAGCCGGCGGATATCGAGCTGTTCGCTGCGCCGCAGCGCCGGATCGGAGGTAGCCGCAAGGGCAGTCGCCGGGGGCAGCAGGATCAGCACCGACAAGGCGGCACAAAGCCTGCCGACATATCGTCGGGGACGGGAAACAGTAGCGGCAGCAAGCTTTGACATCGAATTGGACACGGCTATAGTGCTGCCATTCTAGTCTTTGCGCCGAATTCCGACTTTGCGCAAGCAGGGGCGGGCAAACCCTCTAATTGCGTTTTTCGCAGGATGGCCATGAAGCTCCATAACTACTTTCGCAGTTCCGCCAGCTTCCGCGTGCGGATCGCCTTGGCACTCAAGGGCCTTGACTACGAATACGCCTCGGTGCATCTGCTGAAGGGCGGCGGTGAGCAGTTTGCCGCCGAATTCACGGCGATGAATCCGGCGGCGCTGGTGCCGGTGCTGGACGACGACGGAATCGTCTTGACGCAATCGCTGGCCATCATCGAATACCTCGACGAGACGCGACCGCAGCCGCCCCTGCTTCCCGGCGATGCGGCCGGCCGGGCGCGGGCGAGGGCGATCGCGCTGGCGATCGCCTGCGAAATCCACCCGCTCAACAACCTGCGTGTGCTGGGCTATCTGAGCAAGACCCTGGGTGTTTCCGAAGAAGAGAAAACCGCCTGGTATCGTCACTGGGTGGAAACCGGGCTGGCCACGGTGGAGGCAATGCTGGCCGGCGATCCGCGCACCGGCCTTTGCTGCCACGGTGATACGCCGACCCTGGCGGACATTTGCCTGGTGCCGCAGATAGTCAACGCGCAGCGCTTCAATGCCCGGCTCGATCACGTGCCGACGGTGATGCGCATCCACGAACATTGCCTGACGCTGCCGGCCTTTGCCAAGTCGGTCCCGGCACTTCAGCCGGATGCCGAATAGTCAAGTCTTGAGCCGTCCGGCGAATACCTTGCGCAGCTTGGCCGCCTTCGGCGCAACGACGGCCTGGCAATATCCCTGCAGCGGATTGTTGGCGAAGTAGTTCTGGTGATGATCCTCGGCTGGCCAGAAAGTCGGCGCTGGCGATACGGCGGTAACGATAGGCGCGGGCCAGATTTTCGCTGCAGCGAGCTCCGCGATGAGGGCGCGGGCGGTACTGTCCTGTTCGGCGCCGTGGGTGAATATCACCGAGCGGTATTGGCTGCCGACATCGTTGCCCTGCCGGTCGGGCGTGGTCGGGTCGTGGATGGCGAAGAAGGCTTGCAGCAGCGTGCGGTAGTCGATCACGGCGGGATCGAAGCGCACCTCCACCACTTCGGCGTGGCCGGTATCGCCGCTGCACACGCTGCGGTAGTCGGGATTTCGCATCGGTCCGCCGGCATAGCCGGAGACTACCGATTCGACGCCGGCGAGTTGGACAAAGGCGGCTTCCAGGCACCAGAAGCAGCCGCCTCCTAGTAGGGCAACTTCGGAGTTGTCTTTGCTGTTCATTCGAGTCTCCCGCAACGCAAGGCAATCGGCCAGGCAATGGTCTTTCTGTATTCCGGGTCGGGCCAGATTTCTCTCAGGCGCTCGCCCAGCGCCAGGCACGGGTTCTCGCCGGTTTCATTGATGCAGCGCTGCGTTGCCGACCATGTGCGCAGATAGGCGAGCAGGTCGGCGAGGGTCCACTCCAGCCGTATTTCGAATGAGGGAGCGGCAATGTCGGCAAAGGGGAAGGGCATGTCGCGGTAGCCGAGGTCGACCCAGCGGCGTTCCACCGGCCACCAGGGCCCGACGACATTGGTGTAGAAATCCCCAACGATCGCGTTGAGTTCCGGCTCGCCGCGCAGCAGCGTGTAAGTCCAGGCGGCAAACAGTCCGTCCGGCTTGAGCACGCGCCGGACCTCGGCATAGAAGCGATCATTGCAGAACCAGTGCAGGGCCTGTGCAACCGCGACCAGATCGCAGCTACGGTCAGTGAGACCACTGTTTTCGGCCGGGGCGGCACGGTAGTCGATGCGCGGATGCGGTTTCGCCTGCGCCACCTGCTCGGCGGAGAGGTCGGTGGCATGGACGCGCTGGAAGTGTTCGACCAGCGCCTGCGCCGCCTGCCCGTTGCCGGTGCCGCAATCCCAGGCCAGGTCGCGCGTCGGACAGTGCTGCGCCAGCCACGCGAACAGCGCGGGCGGATAGCCGGGTCGGGCCTTCGCGTAGTCGGCGGCGTGGCCGGAGAAGTGATCGGCTGCCGTAATGCTCAGACCCGCTCGATGATCAGCGCGATGCCCTGGCCGACGCCGATGCACATGGTGCACAGCGCGTAGCGGCCGCCGCTGCGATGCAGTTGGTACATGGCGGTGGTGACCAGGCGCGCGCCGCTCATGCCCAAGGGATGGCCGATGGCAATCGCGCCGCCATTGGGGTTCACCCGCGCGTCGTCATCCGCCAGGCCGAGGTCGCGGGTGACCGCCAGACCCTGTGCGGCGAAAGCCTCGTTGAGTTCGATGACATCCATCTGATCGAGTCGCAACCCGGTTTGCGCCAGCAGCTTCTTCACCGCCGGGGCGGGGCCGAAACCCATGATGCGCGGCGCCACGCCGGCGGTGGCCATGGCCACGACGCGGGCTTTCGGCGTCAGGCCGTGGGCCTTGGCGGCCGCTTCGGAGGCCAGGATCAGGGCGCAGGCGCCGTCGTTGACGCCGGAGGCATTGCCCGCCGTGACCGTGAGTTCGGGCCCGTTGATGCCCTTGAGTTTCGCCAGTTGTTCCAGGGTGGTGTCGGGGCGCGGATGTTCGTCGGTATCGAAGATTTTTGGGTCGCCCTTTTTCTGTGCAATCTCGACCGGAACGATCTCGTCCCGGAAATAGCCAGCGGCCTGCGCGGCGCCCCAGCGCTGTTGCGAGCGCAGGGCAAACGCATCCTGCGCTGCGCGTTCGATGCCGAACTCGGCGGCGACGTTGTCGGCGGTTTCGGGCATCGAGTCGACGCCGTACTGCTGCTTCATCAGCTTGTTGACGAAGCGCCAGCCAATCGTGGTGTCATATACCGCGTTGCTGCGCGAGAAGGCGCTGTCGGCCTTGGGCATGACGAAGGGTGCGCGGCTCATGCTTTCGACGCCGCCGGCGATCATCAGCGCGGTTTCACCGGCCTTGATGGCGCGGGCGGCGGTGCCGATCGCATCCATGCCCGAGCCGCACAGCCGGTTGAAGGTGGCGCCCGCGACGGCGACCGGCAGTCCGGCCAGCAGGCCGGCCATGCGCGCCACGTTGCGGTTGTCTTCGCCGGCTTGATTGGCGCAGCCGTAAATGACGTCCTCGATCCGTTCCCAATCGACCCTGCCGTTGCGCGCCATCAGCGCCTTGATCGGCAGCGCGCCCAGATCGTCGGTGCGGATGCTTGACAGCGTGCCGCCGTAACGGCCGATGGGAGTGCGCACTGCGTCGCAGATGAATGCCTGTTCGGTCATACAGATTCACTTTCGTCAAAAAAGTGACCCTTGATGCGGGTCGAGCGGCCACGAAACAGGGCAATGGTCTTGCCGTCCTGGTTGGTGACCTCGATATCGTAGATGCCGCTGCGGCCGCCCTGATGCCGTGCGCCGCCTTTGGCCGTCAGTGTATCGCCAAGATGGGCGGGAGCGATGAAGTTGATGTCGACGCCTGCCGCCACCGCGCGGTGGTTGAAACTGTTGCAGGCATAGGCGAAGTTGGTGTCGGCCAGGGCGAAAATGAAACCGCCGTGGCAGATGCCGTGCCCGTTCACCATGTCCTGACGCACCGTCATGGTTACGGTGGCGCCGCCCGGAGTGGTGCTGGCGATGGTGATGCCAAGACCCTGCGCGGCGTGGTCGTCCGGCCACATGATCGCGGTGCAGCGCTCGGCGATTTCCTGCGGTGTCATGGCCATCATTCGCCCTTGAAGTCGGGGCTGCGCTTTTCCATGAAGGCGGCGACGCCCTCGCGGTAGTCGTGGCCGAAGCCGAGTTCGCGCTGGCTGGCGCGTTCCAGCTCAAGCTGTTGTTCGAGGCTGTTGCCGCTGCTGGCGTAAATCGCCTGCTTGGTGCGGGCCAGTCCTTTGGTCGGCGCGGTGCTGAAATGGGTGGCGAGTTTCTCGGCTTCGGCCATGAGTTTGTCGTCATCGACGCATTTCCAGATCAGCCCCCACGACTCGGCCTGTTCGGCGGAAAGCTTGTCGCCGAGCATCGCCAGACCCATGGCGCGGGCCGTGCCAACGAGGCGTGGCAGCGCCCAGGTGCCGCCTGCATCGGGCACCAGTCCAAGCTTGCAGAAGGCCTGGATGAAGGAGGCGGAACGCGCTGCCAGGACGATGTCGCAGGCCAGCGCGATGCTGGCGCCGGCCCCCGCGGCGACGCCATTTACGGCGCAGATCACCGGCATTTCGAGTGCGCGCAGGCTCAGTATCAGCGGCTTGTAGTAAGTCTCGATGGTGTAGCCCAGATCGACAGGGTCGCTGCCGACCGACACGTTGCGATCGGCGAGGTCCTGTCCGGCGCAGAAGCCGCGGCCGGCTCCGGTCAGCAGCAGGACGCGGGCACCGCCGTCGCGCGTGCGGGCCAGTGCATCGCGAAGTTCGAGATGCATCTCGCCGTTGAAGCTGTTGAGCCGGTCGGGGCGATTCAGAGTGACGCGGGCGATGCCATTTTCGAGCGAAAACAGGATGTTCTGGTAGGCCATGGCTGGATTCCGGAAGTCGATCAGTCGGGGATGGACAGCCCGAGGCGCTTGAGCGCCGCTGCCGACTGTGCCTTCCAGTCTTTCAGCATCTCCGCACTGCTGCGGCGGCGCAGGCCGTACTGGATGTAGATGGAAGCGTGATCGGAATCGACGCGGCCGAACGTCGCCGCGACCCGTGGATGCCAGTAGTTGACCGCCGCCTGCACCGCTGCCGTGCTGTTGCTTTGTTCAATGGCCTGCCTGACGCCGGTTTCGCCCAATTGCGCGTGTTCCCTTTCGCGCGGCAGGATCTGCGTGATCGCCTCGGCGAGTGGTGCATAGGAGCTTTGCGCCATTTCCGCCAGTTGGATCGCGGTGGCGGCGCCCATCAGCATGTTGAAAACGACGGCGTCCTCCCAGCCTTCGAGCGGATAGTGAAAAACGTTCAGCCGCTTGTCGCCGCCGATGCGCCGGGTACCGAGATCGATATGGCGGTCAAGGCGCGAATCCCAGGCATGGGAGCGCACATAGAGCATCGGGTTCACGCCGAAAGGCTTGAGCAGCGTGAGCGCCATCTCGGCATGCACGTACTTCTCGGTGACGATTTTTGCCGCGACGATGCGCTCGCGCAGGCCCGGCCCACGGTTGACGAAGGGGCAGAAGCCGGCCGCGCCCGCCAGTTCGGAATCGGCGAAGACCACCACCAGTCGCATCAGTTCGCTGCGGTAGCCGGTTGGCACCGGTTCGCCGGCGCAGCGCAGGGAATCGCCCCGGGGAGACTCGATCTTGCTGCCTGCAGCGATGCGCTCGAGAAAACTTGTGTCCTGTTTCTGCATGTTTCGCTCCACGATGTGTATCCGTACTCCGCGCCGGGACTATAGAAGCATCTGGCGGTGCGCGGTGCAGGGATACACTATTAGCCACATGAAATATTTAATCCGTGTCAAATTTATTATGACACAAAAAAGTGCGATGCGATACAATGAAAATGTATCACGTCACCGTTTTCGGGCAACCGGGAAGTTTGAGGAAAAGGCGTCATGGCCAACATACTGATTATCGTCGGCACCGAGTCGGGCAATGCCCAGATGTGTGCCGATCATCTGTCAGACAATCTGCCCGGCCTCGGCCATGAAGTCGAGGTAGCCGGCGACGCCGACGCCGGTGGTGTCGATCTTGAGGGCCGCGATGCGGTCCTGGTATGCACCTCGACGCACGGCGACGGTGAACTGCCCGACAACATCATTCCACTGGCCGAGCGGCTGCGCGAGCAGCAGCCGGACCTCTCCCATGTCCGCTACGGCGTCATCGCGCTTGGCGACCAGACCTACCAGGCAACCTTCTGCAAGGCAGGAAAGGAGATGGATGCCCTGTTCGCCCGCTGCGGTGCGCGCAAGGTGGGCGAACGCCTCGAGATCGATGCCTGCACACAGCCGCTGCCCGACGAGGAAGCGTTGAACTGGGCGCAGGAATGGGTCACCATGTTGTGATACCCGGCGGTCCAGGGTGAAGCGGAGAGAATCGAATGAAGGTGTATGAGATTGACGGCATCGTGCCGGTGGTCGACCCGACAGCCTATGTGCATCCGTCGGCGGTCCTGATCGGCGATGTCGTCGTCGGGCCCGGCGCCTACATCGGGCCCTGCGCCAGTTTGCGCGGTGACTTCGGTCGCCTGTTCATCGGCGCCGGCGCCAATGTGCAGGACTGCTGCGTGATGCACGGTTTCCCCGGCAGCGACACCATCGTCGAGGAGAACGGCCACATCGGCCATGGCGCCATCCTGCACGGCTGCATCGTGCGCAGGAACGGCATGGTCGGCATGAACGCGGTGGTGATGGATAACGCGGTGGTCGGCGAATCGGCCATCGTCGCGGCACAGAGCTTCGTCAAGGCCGGCATGGAAATTCCGCCGCGCATGCTGGCCGGCGGCGTGCCGGCCAAGGTGATGCGCGAACTGACGGCACTGGAAATGGCCTGGAAGATCGAAGGCACCAGCGTCTATCACGATCTCGTCCGGCGCTGCCACGGCACGCTGCGCGAAGTCGAGGCCCTGACGGCGGTCGAGCCGGACCGCAAGCGGCTCAAGTTGCCGGAACTGAAGACGCTGAAGGAAACCCGCCGCGCCCGGGAGTGAAAAGTCGGCGCTAGCGGGACGGCGATTCAGAGGATGGTTTGCGCCACCGCATGTTCCCAGCGCTGCATGAGCTCGCCGGCCCGTTCGCGTGACAGCGTCGGATGGAACACCCGCTCTGCCTGCCAATGTGCGGCGAGCTCGTCGAGGCCGGCATAGACGCCGCAGGACAGGCCTGCCAGGTACGCCGCACCCAGTGCCGTGGTTTCGATGACCTTCGGCCGCACCACGGGGATGCCCAGCAGGTCGGCCTGAAATTGCATCAGCAGATTGTTCACGCAGGCGCCGCCGTCGACGCGCAGTTCCGTGACGCCGCCGCTGTCCGCCAGGTCGCGGCTCATGGCGAGCAGCAGCGCCGCGCTCTGGAAGGCGATGCTTTCCAATGCGGCGCGGGCAATGTGCGCGACGGTGGTGCCGCGGGAGAGGCCAAGGATGGCGCCGCGCGCGTCGGGTTTCCAGTAAGGGGCGCCCAGGCCGGTGAAGGCCGGCACGAACATTACGCCGCCGCTGTCGGGCACGCTTTCGGCCAGATTCTGCACGGCCTCGCTGCCCGTGATCGCATGCAAGCCGTCGCGCAGCCATTGCACGACGGCGCCGCCGATGAACACGCTGCCTTCGAGCGCGTATTCCGGCGTCGCATCGATTTGCGCGGCGCTGGTGGTGATCAGTCCGTTGCGGCTGGCGTGGCACTTCTCGCCGGTATGCATCAGCATGAAGCAGCCGGTGCCGTAGGTGTTCTTGGCCAGGCCCGCGGAGAAGCACGCCTGGCCGAACAGCGCACTCTGCTGGTCGCCGGCGATGCCGCCGATCGCGATCGGCGCGCCGAACAGTTCGGCCCGCGTGTGACCATAGACATGACTGGAAGCATGCACTTCGGGAAGCACTTCACGCGGGATATCCAGTATCGCCAGTAGCTCGTCGTCCCATTGATTGCGATGGATGTTGAACAGCAGGGTGCGCGACGCATTGCTGACGTCGGTGGCGTGCACGGCGCCGCCCGTGAGTTGCCAAGTCAGCCAGCAATCCACTGTGCCGAAAGCCAGTTCGCCACGCTCTGCGGCATCGCGCGCGCCGGGGACTTTGTCGAGTATCCACTTGAGCTTGGTGCCGGAAAAGTAGGCATCGATGACCAAGCCGGTCTTGTCGCGCACCATGGCTTCGAAGCCACGTTCACGCAGTGAGGCACAGGCCGGCTCGGTGCGCCGGTCCTGCCAGACGATGGCATTGCCCAGGGGTTCGCCGGTGCCGCGGTTCCAGACCAGCGTGGTCTCGCGCTGGTTGGTGATGCCAATGCCGGCCACATCGGCGGCGGCGACACCAGCCTTGCTCAGGGCTTCCTGCGCGGTTGCCAGCTGGCTGTTCCAGATTTCCCGCGGATCGTGCTCGACCCAGCCGGGCTGGGGAAATATCTGGCGAAACTCCCGCTGCGCCATTGCCACCGTGCGACCTTGCGTGTCGAACAGGATACTGCGCGAGCTGGAGGTGCCTTGATCCAGAGCCAACAGAAAGCGGGGGCGGTTCATCGGGAACTCCTGCGGGAAATATGCGCCGGATGCCATTATGATGGTTGTCGGCAGGGCGGATAAAAATCCGGTCGCCGACGAGGAAACCCATGGACGAATCACCCGCTGTACCCAGCTTATCCGACGTGCCGGATTGCGACGTCCTGGTGGTCGGCGGTGGCATCAATGGCGCCGGCATCGCCCGCGATCTGGCCGGGCGCGGCTGGCGCGTGGTGCTGGTCGAGCAGGACGATCTCGCCGCGCATACCTCCTCGGCTTCGTCCAAGCTGATCCACGGTGGGCTGCGCTATCTCGAATACTACGAGTTCGCGATGGTCAGGAAATCGCTGCTGGAGCGCGAGGTCTTGCTCAGGAGCGCGCCGCACATCATCCGCCCGATGCGCTTTGTGATGCCGCACGAGCCGTCGATGCGCCCGGTCTGGTTGATGCGTCTCGGCCTGTTCCTTTATGACCATCTGGCGCGGCGCGAAGTATTGCCGGGGTCGGAGGCGGTCGATCTGAGCCACAACCCCGTCGGCGAGGCCTTGCAGGATCGCTATACCCGGGGGTTTGTCTATTCCGATGGCTGGGTCGATGACGCGCGACTGGTGGTGCTCAATGTACTGGATGCACAAGACCGCGGCGCCAAGATCCATACGCGCACCCGCTGCGTGTCCGCACAGCGCAGTGCAGAAGGCTGGACGGCGATCCTGCAAGACGCCGATGGCCGGCAGCGTAGCCTGGCCGCCCGTGTTCTGGTCAATGCTGCGGGTCCCTGGGCGGAGGCCTTCTTGCGCGGCGTCGTCCGGGCGGATCATGGCGAAGCACTGTCGACACGCCATCAGCGGCTGGTCAAGGGCAGTCATATCGTCGTGCCGCGCTGCTTCGAGCATGATCACGCCTACGTTTTTCAGGATCCCGACAAACGCATCATTTTTGCCATTCCTTACGAAGAACGCTTCACCCTGATCGGTACCACGGATTCAGAGTTCTCCGGCGACCCGGCCAGCCCGAGCGTGGGTGCCGACGAAACCGCCTACCTATGCGAGCAGGCCAGCCACTACTTCAAGCGCATCCTGAAACCGGAAGATGTGGTGTGGAGTTTCAGCGGCGTGCGGCCATTGTTCGGCGATACCGCGGGCGCCCTGTCGGCCATTACCCGCGACTACCTGCTGGAGAGTGACACCGGGGCGGCGCCGTTGTTGAGCGTCTGGGGCGGCAAGATCACCACCTATCGCAAGCTGGCCGAAGAGGCTGCCGACGAGATCGGGCGCGTGCTGGATGATGCGCGCCCCGCCTGGACGGAAAAGGCCAGCCTGCCCGGCGGCGACCTGCGGGCCTGGATCGGCGCTCCGCAACGGCCGGATATCGACATCGAACGTTTCATTGAGGCGGTGCGTTCGCGTTATGGCTGGCTCGATCCGGTTCTGGTGCGGCGGCTGGCGCGTGCCTACGGCAGCCGCATCGAACGGGTAGTGGGTGACGCCACATGTTATGCCGATCTCGGCGCGGAAATCGCCCCCGGCCTGTTCGAGGCCGAGCTGCGTTACCTGTGCCGCGAGGAGTGGGCGCTCGCGGCGGATGACGTTCTCTGGCGGCGAACCAAGCGGGGCCTGCACTACAGCGAGGCCGAACGCCAGCAGGTGGCTGAATGGATGAGTCGGAGCGCGAATCAGGGCGGTTTGTAAGCTTCGATTAAGTGGGCTTATGGTAGTATTTCGCGCCGCAACAATAGCCCCGCTTCTCTGTGCATGCGGCGCCGCACCACCACTTTGGAATGGATCTGAAGGAATGGTCGGTGGCGGTTTTTTCGGCAACAAAACCGGTCCCTGGCGTTCGAGTGATGTCGGCCCCCAATCAACGCACCAAATACAACAAGGAAGACGCATGAAGATCCACGAATATCAGGGCAAGGAACTCCTGAAAAAATTCGGCGTGACCACCCCGCGCGGCATTCCCTGCTTTTCCGTCGACGAGGCGGTGAAGGCGGCGGAGACTCTGGGTGGCAGGGTTTGGGTGGTGAAGGCCCAGATTCATGCCGGCGGACGCGGCAAGGGCGGTGGTGTGAAAGTCGCCAAGAATCCCGACGAAGTCAAAATCTTTGCAAAAGCCATCCTTGGCATGCAGCTCAAGACACACCAGACCGGCTCCACGGGCCAGAAAGTCCGTCGCCTGCTGATCGAGGAAGGCGCCGACATCAAGAAGGAATACTACGTCGCCGCGCTGACCGACCGTGCCACGCAGAAGGTTGCCATGATGGCGTCCTCCGAGGGCGGCATGGACATCGAGGAAGTCGCGCACAAGACGCCCGAGAAGATCATCAAGGTCTTCATCGATCCGGCAACCGGGCTCACCGACGCGCAAGCCACGGAACTGGCCAACGGCATCGGCGTGCCCCCCGGTTCGCTGGCGCAGGCCGTGGATACCTTCAAGAAGCTCTACGCCTGCTACATGGAAACCGATGCCTCGCTGGCGGAAATCAATCCCCTGATCCTTGAGGGCAACGGCAACATCAAGGCGCTCGACGCCAAGTTCAACTTCGATGCCAACGCGCTCTACCGCCATCCGGAGATCGTCGCCTACCGCGACCTGGATGAAGAGGACGCCGATGAAATCGAGGCCTCAAAGTATGACCTGGCCTATATCTCGCTTGACGGCAACATCGGCTGCCTGGTCAATGGCGCCGGTCTCGCGATGGCGACCATGGACACGATCAAGCTGTTCGGCGCCGAGCCGGCCAACTTCCTTGACGTCGGCGGTGGCGCCACTACCGAGAAGGTCACCGAAGCCTTCAAGATCATGCTGAAGAATCCCAAAGTCAAAGGCATTTTGGTAAATATCTTCGGCGGCATCATGAAGTGCGACACGATCGCCGAAGGCGTCGTTGCGGCTGCCAAGGAAACCCACCTCAGCGTGCCGCTGGTAGTCCGCATGAAGGGCACCAACGAAGACCTCGGCAAGAAGATCCTCAAGGAGTCCG
>CAYNGV010000042.1:0-15446 GCA_964397005.1 uncultured Sulfuritalea sp.
ATCAAGTACGGCTCGCCCGGCGGCATGCCGAACTGGGGCACCTCCGGCGAACTGACCGATGCCGAAGTCAACCTGATGGCGCGTTACATCCAGCAAGAGCCGCCGACGCCGCCGGAATGGGGCATGAAGGAAATGATGGCTTCGCTGAAGGTCAGCGTGCCGCCGAGCCAGCGCCCGAAGAAAAAGATGAACAATCTCGACCTGGGCAACCTGTTCTCCGTCACCCTGCGTGATGCGGGCGAGATCGCCCTGATCGACGGCAAGACCAAGAAGATCGTCAAGATCCTCAAAACCGGCTACGCGGTGCATATTTCGCGCATGTCGCAATCCGGCCGCTACCTCTATGTCATCGGCCGCGATGCCCGCATCAACCTGATCGACTTGTGGATGGAAGAACCTTCCAACGTGGCCGAGATCAAGGTCGGCCTCGAAGCACGTTCGGTCGAGACCTCCAAGTTCAAGGGCTATGAAGACAAGTATGCGATTGCCGGCACCTACTGGCCGCCGCAGTTCGTCATCATGGAAGGCGACACCCTGAAGCCGCTGCGCCTCGAATCGACGCGTGGCATGGTGGTCGGCACCCAGGAATACCATCCCGAGCCCCGTGTCGCGGCGATCGTGTCCTCGCACTACAACCCCGAGTTCATCGTCAATGCCAAGGAAACGGGCAAGATCCTGGTAGTCAACTACAAGGACCTGACCAACCTGAAAATCACCAGCATCAACGCGGCGCAGTTCCTCCACGACGGCGGCATGGATTCGACCGGGCGCTATTTCCTGGTCGCGGCCAACGCCTCGAACAAGATCGCCGTGGTCGATACCAAGGAAGGCAAACTGGCGGGTCTGGTCGACGTGGGCAAGGTACCTCACCCCGGTCGCGGCGCCAACTTCATTCATCCGAAGTTCGGCCCGGTCTGGGCCACCAGCCACCTCGGCGACGAGACGGTCAGCCTGATCGGCACCGATCCGAAGAAGCACAAGGATCACGCTTGGCGCGTAGTGCAGACGCTCAAGGCGCAAGGTGGCGGTTCGCTGTTCATCAAGACCCATCCGAAGTCGAGCAACCTGTGGGTCGATACGCCGCTCAATCCGGAAGCCGCCAACAGCCAGTCGATTGCCGTGTTCGACATCAAGAACCTCGACAAGGGCTACGAAGTGTTGCCGATCGGCGAATGGGCGGGCATCAAGGATGACGGCGCCAAGCGCATCGTGCAGCCGGAATACAACATGGCGGGCGACGAAGTCTGGTTCTCGGTGTGGAGTGCAAAAGACAAGATCTCCGCGCTGGTCATCGTCGACGACAAGACGCGCAAGCTGAAGGCCGTGATCAAGGACCCGAAGCTGATCACGCCTACCGGCAAGTTCAACATTCACAATACACAGCACGACGTGTATTGAATCGCGCCATCTGTGGCAAAGGAAACGGGGGCCTCGGGCCCCCGTTTTTCTTTGCAACGCCGGCAGCGAACTACTCGGCGGGCTGCGCCTTGAGCGCGTAGTCGGCCATCGCCGCCAGTACCGACTCCGCCTCACCCACCGGCGCCGCCAGTTCGATGACCAATCCCGCGTGGCGGTCCATGGCATCCGCCGCCAGGCGCGGCAGGTCCTTCTTCACGTGGCTGCCCGCGGCCATGAAGATCGGCACCACCATGATGGACGTCGCACCCTGCTCGATCAGGCAGGCCACGCCCTCGTCAAAGGTCGGCCGCATCAGCTCCAGAAAGCCCGGTTCGACCAGCGTTCGCGGGTCGCGCGCCTTGATCGCCGAGCGGATAAGCTCGAAGGGCCGCGCCCATTCCGGGTTGCGGGCGCCGTGGCCGTAAAGCAATATTGCTTTCACTTTTTTTCTTTCGAAGTCCATATGTTGCGGCAACCGGTTTCCCTGACGAACAAGGTGGCGATCCAGCCCGCTGCAGCGGCCAGCGTCATCAGCAGCATGCCGTTGCGCCAGTCGCCGGCCGAATAGATGCGCACGCCAGCCTCCATTCTGCCATCCCAGGTACGCTCCATGAGCCAGCCGACCATGGGCTGCAAAATCGCCGGACCCAGAAAAATGCCGACATTCACCACGCTGGTGGCCATGCCCGAGAGCTGGGGCGGATTGACTTCCTTGGCGCTCGCCCAGGACAGCGTGAAGCCGGCGGTAGCGAGGCCCATCACCAGGCACAGTCCATAGGTCGCCGCCAGCGGTAGCGCCCCGTCGGCCCGCCAGGTCACCCAGAGCCAGACGCCCCAGCCCAGCACATGCACGCCGGACACCGCCAGCGCCACCACCTTGCGCCGCCCCATCGCATCCGAGACGCGACCCCATAGCGCCGAGCCGACCGCAAAACCCAGAAAGTAAATGCTCACGTGATTGGACGCCGTGGCGCGCGACATAGCGTGCATCTGGGTCAGGTAGGGCACGGCCCATAGTCCCGCGAACGTAAAAAAGGCGCCGGAAAGCCCGGTGTTGGCGAAGAAGCCGGGCCAGGTGGCGCGGTTCTTCAACACCGAAACCAGTCCGGAGAGCCAGGCCGTGCGATCGACCTTGCCCGCCGGGGTTTCAATGACCCAGGCGCGACTGGCAAACGCCAGCGTGAAGGACAGCAGCCCGACCACGACGAAGACCTGACGCCAGCCCGCGGCCTGCGTCGCCCAAGCCAGCGGCGCGCCGGCCAGTATCGACCCCAGGTTGCCAATTAGCATGCACAACCCGGTCAGGGTGGCGAAGCGACGCTCCTCGAAGCCGATCGCCAGCAGTTTCAGCATGGCGATGAAGGTCACCGACACACCGAGGCCAACCAGGGTGCGGCCGGCAAACGCCAGTTCGAAACTCGGCGCGAGGCCGAACAGGATCGCCCCGACACCCGCCACCAGCCCGCCCCAGAACAGGATGCGGCGCGGCCCCAGGGTATCGGCGAGGACCCCGGTGGGAATCTGCATCAGGGTGTAGACGTAGAAATAGGTCGCGGCCAGCGTGCCCAGTTGCGCGCCGCCAATGGCGAAGCTGACCTGCAGGTCGCCCGAGATCGCCGCCGGCGCAACGCGGTGGAAGAAGGACAGCAGGTAGGCGGCAATCGCCACGCCGAGGCCGAGCAGCACGGCCGGTCGGGTGGCGACCGTGGTCATTTGAAGGCTTCGGGATTCAGGAGATTGGGCGGACGCTGGCCGGAAAGCGCGGCGATCAGGTTGTCGGCCGCCGTCATCGCCATGGCCATGCGCGTCGCGCGCGAACTCGACCCGATGTGCGGCGTCAGGGCCACGTTGTCGAGTTCGAGATACCCTGGATTGAACTTCGGCTCGCCCTCGAACACATCGAGCCCGGCACCGGAAAGTCGGCGCTGGCGCAACGCCGATATCAACGCTTCGTCATCGACAATGCCACCGCGGGCGACGTTGATCAGGTGCGCGGTGGGCTTCATCAACGCCAGTTCGGCAGCTCCGATGGTGTGGTGCGTTGCCGGCGAATAGGGCAGCAGCAAGACGAGAAAATCAGCTTCGCGCAACAGGGTTTGCTTGTCTACCCAGCTCGCGCGAATGGCGGCCTCCTGGTCGGCGGCCAGCGGTGTGCGATTATGGTAGATCACCTTCATGTCGAAGCCCAGTGCGCGCCGTGCCACGGTCTGGCCGATGCGCCCCATGCCGAGGATGCCGAGCGTGGCGTGATGCACGTCGCTGCCCAGCCACTGGATGAACTGCCACCCTTTCCACTCGCCATTGCGCAGCCAGCGTTCCGCCGCCGGCAGACGCCGCGCCGTGGCCATCAGCAGCGCCCAGGCCAAATCGGCCGTGGTGTCGTCGAGCACGCCCGGGGTGTTGGTCGCCATCACCCCGGCACGGTTACAGGCGGCGAGATCGATGTTGTTGTAGCCGACGGCGAAGTTGCATACGGCTTTCAGTTGCGGCGCGGCGGCGATCACCTCGGCCGTCACCGGATCGGTGGCCGCCGTCAGCGCACCGGCCTTGTCCGCCAGCCGCTGCTTCAGGCCCTCGACGCCGAGCACGACATCGGCCTGATTATCATCGACCTCGAAGTGCTGGCGCAGGCGCTCCAGCACTTCGGGGAAGACTTCGCGGGCAACAAGGATCTTCGCTTTCATAATTGGCTAGGCATCGAGCGCGGACGCGCCTTGTGCCGCGACGATACCATCCTCGGACGACTTGACGCCAGAGACACCGATGGCGCCGAGATAAACGCCGTCGCGGATCAGGGGCAGGCCGCCCTCCAGGCAAATCACGTCAGGCATGGTCATCATTACCGGGCGCCCCTGCAGGACCATGTCCTCGAAGGCCTTGGTCGGCCGCTTGAATAGGATGGCGGTTCGGGCTTTCTGTTCGGCAACGCGCACGGAGCCCTTCTGCGTGCCGTCCATGCGCGCCAGTGAAATCAGGTGGCCACCGTCATCGACCACGGCAATCACCACATTCCAGTTGTTTTCCGTCGCGGCGCGGCGTGCCGCCAAGGTGATGCGAAGTGCGTCTTCAAGGGTAAGCATGTATGGATTCTTTCGAGTAGGTATGGGGTAGTCGGTGGGTCAGCATGTTCCTACGCCACCTTGGCCACGTCGTGATTCGCCATCATCTCCAGCGCGCGCACCATGGCCGAATGGTCCCAGGTAGCGCCGCCATGTGCGACGCAGGAATTGAACAGTTCCTGCGCCGTGGCCGTGTTGGGCAGCGAGACGCCGAGTGCGCGCGCGCCGGCGAGCGCGAGGTTGAGGTCCTTCTGGTGCAGTTCGATGCGAAAGCCCGGGTTGAATGTGCGCTTGACCATGCGTTCGCCATGCACCTCGAGGATGCGCGAGTTGGCGAAGCCGCCCATCAGCGCCTGGCGCACCCTGGCCGGGTCGGCGCCGGCCTTGGAGGCGAACAGCAGCGCCTCGCCGACGGCTTCGATGGTCAGCGCGACGATGATCTGGTTGGCGACCTTGCAGGTCTGGCCGTCGCCGTTGCCGCCGACCAGGGTGATGTTCTTGCCCATCAGCTCGAACAGCGGCTTGACGCGGTTGAACGCCGCCTCCGTTCCACCGCACATGATGGTCAGCGCCGCGTTCCTGGCGCCGACTTCGCCGCCGGAGACCGGCGCGTCGATGTAGTCGCACTTCTGTTCGTTGATCCGCGCGGCGAACTGCTTGGTCTCCAGCGGCGCGATCGAGCTCATGTCGACCACGACCTTGCCCGGCGCGAGGCCTTCGGCCACGCCGCCCTTGCCGAACAGCACCTTCTCGACGTCCGGCGTGTCCGGCACCATCATGAAGATGATGTCGGCGTTCTTCGCCACCTCGGCGGGGGAAGCACAACGCTTGCCGCCGGCGTCGAGCAGTTCCTGCGCCACGCCCGAGCGGCTGAAGAGATACGCGGTGTGACCGCCGGCGATGAGGTGGCCGGCCATGGGCTTGCCCATGATGCCGAGGCCGATGAATCCGATGTTCATGTCTGTGTCCCTTGTTGTTTGAGGTATGCCTGCGCCCAGCCCAGGCCCGCTACGGTGGTCGTCGCCGGCTTGTATTCGCAGCCGATCCAGCCCGGGTAGCCGATCCTGTCGAGGAAGGCGAAGAGGAAGCAGTAATTGATCTCGCCCGTGCCCGGCTCGTTGCGGCCCGGGTTGTCGGCCAACTGCAGGTGGGCGATCTGCGCCAGGTTCTTTTCGATGGTCTTCGCCAGTTCGCCCTCCATGCGCTGCATGTGGTAGATGTCGTACTGGACGAAGAGGTTGTCGGAACCCACGTCGGCGATGATGTCGAGCGCCTGCTGCGTGCGATTGAGGAAGAAGCCGGGGATGTCGAAGGTATTGATCGGCTCGATCAGCAGCCGGATGCCGGCGGCCTTGAGCTTCGGTGCGGCGAACTTGAGGTTTTCGACGAGTGTCCGGCGCGCGTCGGCATCGGACACACCGGCGGGCTGGATGCCGGCGAGGCAGTTCAGCTGCTTCACGCCGAGCGTCGTGGCATAGGCGATGGCCTGGTCGACGCCGGCGCGGAATTCATCGACGCGGTCGGGATGGCAGCCGATGCCGCGCTCGCCCGCCGCCCAGTTACCTGCCGGCAGGTTGTGCAGTACCAGTTGCAGGCCGTGTTTGGTCAGAATTTCCTGCAGCTGCCCGGCCGGGTAGTCGTAGGGGAACAGGAATTCGACAGCCTTGAAGCCGGCTCCAGCCGCGCGCTCGAAGCGTTCGAGGAAGGGCGCTTCGTTGAACAGCATTGTCAGGTTGGCGGCGAATCTGGGCATTAGGGGTTCTCCGGTTTGATCAGATCGCGCCGTCGCAGGCGGCTTCGCCCGAGATACGACTCTTCGGCTGCATCCCCGCCGCTCAATTCCCGTAAAGCACTTTCGGCAGCCACATGCCGATTTCGGGGAAGATATAGAGCAGCGCCAGGGCGACGATCTGTATGCCCATGAAGGGCATCATGCCGGCGAAGATCTGGTTCAGCGTCACGTGCGGCGGCGATACTCCCTTCAGGTAGAAAGCCGCCATCGCCACCGGCGGCGAGAGGAAGGCGGTCTGCAGGTTGAGCGCGACCAAGAGGCCGAAAAACAGCGGATCCACCCCGAAGTGCGGCAGCAGCGGAATGAAGATCGGCATGAAGATGACGATGATTTCTGTCCATTCCAGCGGCCAGCCGAGGATGAAAATGATGAACTGGCTGAGCAACATGAATTGCAGCGGCGTCATGTTGAGCGACAGCACCCATTGCTCGACCAGGTTCTGCCCACCCAGCAGGGCGAAGGCCGCCGAGAAGATCGAGGAACCGACGAACAGCCAGCAGACCATGGCCGAGGTTTTCGCGGTGAGGAACACCGACTCCTTGACCACTCCGAAGTTCAACTGCTTGTAGGCCGCGGCGAGGATGAAGCCGCCGGCCGAACCCAATGCCGCAGCCTCGGTCGGCGTGGCGAAACCGAAGACGATGCTGCCCAGCACGGCGAGAATCATCAGCGCCAGCGGGAAGAAGGATCCCAGCAGCATCTTGAAGATTTCGAGGCGGACGAAGGTGAACACGGCATAAAAGGCCACCGCCGTGACCAGGCTGACGCCCGCCATGATCCAGTACCAGGTCGGCACCGGCAGGCGCTCGGCGGCTTCGGCTTCCGGCGCCGGTGCTGCGGCCGCTGCCGGCGCGGGCGCCGTGGCGACCTTTGCCGCCGGCGGCTCCTTGACACCCTCTGCCAGGGGCTCCTTGAGTCCTTCGGCAGGTGGTTCCTTGAGACCTTCGGCCGGAGGCTCCTTGAGACCTTCCTCGCCTTCCTCCTTGGGTTCCTCCAGACCGCCGGCGTCGCCCTCGGCTGCCTCCTCGGCAATCACACCGCCGCCCATTTGCATCAAGCCTTCGGCTTCGGCCTTTGGCGCCGGCTTGGTCGCAAGGTGCCAGGCGAAGCCGAGGAAGACGACAAGAGTGAACGCCGGCAGAAGCGCGATGAAGCCTTGTTTGGCGATGGTGCCGCTGCTGATGCCCAGGTTGCGCGAACCCTTCAGCGCGCCGATCAGGCCCGGCAGAACCCGATGGCTGATGGCCTCACGCATTTTTTCATTGGCCGCAGGCAGATCGATGTGCCGTTCTTCCATCGGCAGTGGCGGCGCCAGATGCGGATTGAGCTTGGCGACGATGATCACATAGAGGATGTAGAGGCTGGCGAGCATGATGCCGGGGAAGAAGGCGCCGGCATACAGCTGGACCACCGAAACCCCCGCCGTGGCGCCGTAAACGATCAGCAACACCGAAGGCGGGATCAGGATGCCGAGGCAGCCGCCGGCGGTGATCACCCCGGCCGACAGTCGTACGTCATAACCCGACTTGAGCATGGCCGGCAACGCCAGCAGGCCCATCAGCGTCACCACCGCGCCGACGATGCCGGTGGCCGTGGCGAAGATTGCGCAGGTGACCAGGGTTGCCACCGCCAATGCACCTGGCAGGCGCGCCAGCGCCAGTTCAAGCGCGCGGAACAGCTTCGAGATGAGGTTGGCGCGCTCGACCAGGTAGCCCATGAAAACGAACAGCGGAATCGAGATCAGCACGTCGTTGGACATCACCGAATAGGCGCGCTGCACCATCAGGTCCAGCGTCTGGCGCTGGGCAAGGTCCGGATTGCCACTGCGGTAGGCGAGCCAGGCGAAGAACACGCCCATGCCCATCAGGGTAAATGCGGTGGGAAAGCCGAGCATGATGGCGACCACCACCAGCGACAGCATCAGCAGGCCGATATGGCCGTTCTGCATGTTGCTCCAGGGCATGAAGATTACGGTGACGGTGAGGATCACCGCCATCAGCGAGAAGCCGAACCAGAGTTCCTTCCTGATTTTCATTTGGCTGGTCCCGCGTGCGCCGGGTGCTCAATTTCCTGGGCGACCACGAATTTATCGAGGGCGGCAATGTCTTCGTCCTTCACATGTACCATTTCCTTGAGTTTCTCGACATCGACTTCCTCGACGTCATGTTCGCGCGAAGGCCATTCGCCCTGGCGGATGCAGACGATGCAACGGATGATCTCGACCACGCCCTGCAGCAGCAGAAAGGCGCCGGCCAGGGGCAGGATGGTCTTGAAGGGATACACCGGCGGGCCGTCGGCCGTGACGTTCGAATGTTCGTTGATGGCCCAGGAATCAGCGGCGAAGTTATAGCCGGCCCAGGCCAGGGCAAACACCCCGGGGATGAAAAACAGGAAATACAGCGTCAGGTCGATGCCGGCCTGAACCCGCGGTGAAAAGAATCCATAAAGCACGTCGCCGCGCACGTGGCCGTTCTTGGACAAAGTGTACGCGCCGGCCATCATGAACACGCTGCCGTACATCATGCTCATGACATCGAACGCCCAGGGGTGGGGATTGTCGAATGCATAGCGGGAGACCACCTCCCAGGTGATCATGAAAGTCAATGAAACGATCAGCCAGGCGAAGGCATGGCCGACGAAGGTGCTGATCCGGTCGATGGTCAGCAGCAGTTTCTGCATTTGCATGGCGTGCCCTGCGAAAAGAAATCAACCACCCGGAACCCGCCCGGGTGGTTGATCGTTGCTCATGAAGCGACGCCCCTCAGCCCTTCTTGGGAGCCGCCTTGGCCGGTGCGCCCTTCTTGGCGCCGAAGAAGTGACTGACCGCCATGCGCCGGCTGACATAGGTGTCCTGGTCCCATTTCACCGCGCGTTCGGCAAACGCACGCTGGGAGGCGGCGATTTCCTTGAACAGGGGGTTCTCGGCCGACTTCTTTTCCATGATTCCCGACCACAGGTCAAGCTGCTTTTGCAGCACCGCATCCGGGGTCTTGTAGAACTTGACCTTGTCCTTGTTCTGTAGCTCTATGTAGTCCTTCGAGTAGCGGTCGATGGCCTTCCACGACATGTCGGCCGAGGCAGCTTCGACGGCACCGGCAATGATGGCCCGCATTTTTGCCGGCAGCGCATCGTACTTCGGCTTGTTGAACATGATTTCGAAGGTCTCGGCGCTCTGGTGGTAACTCTGCAGCATGCAGATCTTCGACACGTCGGGGAAGCCCAGGAGGCGGTCGGAGGTGGCGTTGTTGAACTCGGCCGCGTCGAGCAGGCCGCGATCCATGGCCGGCACGATTTCGCCGCCGGGCAGCGCATTCACCGCTGCGCCCATGGCCGTGAACAAGTCGATGGCCAACCCGTTGGTGCGGAACTTGAGGCCCTTGAAGTCCTCGGGCTTGGTGACCGGCTTCTTGAACCAGCCCAGCGGCTGCGTCGCCATCGGGCCGTAGAGGAAGGACTGCACCGTGGTGATGCCGATCGAGGCATACAGCTTGGCCAGCAGTTCGGCGCCGCCGCCGTACTTGTGCCAGGAAAGCAGCATGTTGGCATCCATGCCGAAGGCCGGGCCGGAATTCCACAGCGCCAGCGCGTTCTGCTTGCCGTAGTGGTAGCCCAGCACGCCGTGGCCGCCGTCCAGGGTACCCTTGGACACGGCTTCCAGCAGGCCGAAGGCGGGAACCACGGCACCGGCGGGCAGCACCTCGATCTTGAGGTCGCCGCCGGTCATGTCATTGACCTTCTTGGCGAAGTCCAGTGCGTACTCGTGGAAGATGTCTTTCGCCGGCCAGGTCGACTGCCAGCGCATGCTGATCGGGCCGGCTTGGGCCTTGGCGATCATAGGAAAACCCGCGGCGGCGACCCCGACGCTGCCGGTGACTGCGGCGGCGAGGAACTTGCGGCGGGACGGTTTCTGTTCGGGCTGCTTGGTGTCGGACATGGTCTCCTCCTGGGAAAATGTTGGGTGCGGCGACTGCGGCGAATGCCGCGACGGCCTGCGATCCTGATTCTTGTATCCTTGGGACTGCGACTGACAAAACCACTTTACCAGAAAGAAGATTTGTCTGACAATAGGACAACCAGAAATAAATTCCGATGCCGATACCCCCCCCTCCAACCCCGGACCAGACCACCGAAATCGGCCGCATTACGCGGCCCTTGCGCCTCTCAGAAGAGGTTTCGGGTGATCTGCAGCGCCGCATCGCCCGCGGCGACCTCAAACCCGGCGACCGCCTGCCGACGGAAAAAGCCCTGGGCGAGGCCTACGGTGTCAGTCGTGCCGTGGTGCGTGAAGCCGTTGCACGGCTCAAGGCCGACGGTCTGATCGAAACCCGCCAGGGGTCGGGGGCCTTCGTCGCCATGGCGCCGAAAGCCATCAACCTGCGCTTCTGGCAAGGCGCCGGCCCGGAACTCGACGAACTGCGCGCCATTTTCGAGTTGCGCGCCATGGTCGAAGGCGCGGTCGCTGAACTCGCCGCCCAGCGTCGCGACGACGACGACCTGCGCGTCATGGCCGAACATCTGCAGGCCATGGACGACGCATTGGCAAGCGGCGTCGATGGCACCGTGGCGGACGACAATTTCCACATCGCCCTGGCGCGCGCCACGCACAACGCCTACATCGGCCGCCTGGTCGAATTCCTCGGCCAGCACTTTTCCGATTCGCGCAAGCTGGCGTGGTACGACAGCAACCTCCAGCTCCAGTTGCCGCAGGCTTCCCAACACGAACACCGCGCCCTGCTCGATGCAATCGCACAGGGCGATGCCGAAGCAGCCCGCCGACGTGCGCTTGAACACCTGCGCGGCGCCGCCGGCCGCTTGGGTATCCCGCTGGCGCTCGATATCGACGGCGGCCGACTTGCCACCCGAATCCCCGAGAAGCGCTAAACTCCGCCCCCCGATGCCCCTCTCCACACCATGCTCGACATCTCTACCGCCGCCTTCTGGATCGCCGTTGCCCAGATCATCCTGATCGAC
This sequence comes from uncultured Sulfuritalea sp., assembly GCA_964397005.1. GTDB lineage: Bacteria > Pseudomonadota > Gammaproteobacteria > Burkholderiales > Rhodocyclaceae > Sulfuritalea. The sequence goes on from CAYNGV010000042.1 coordinate 11,221, forward strand.
ATCCTGCTCGGCGGCGACAACGCCGTGGTCATAGCGCTGGCCTGCCGCAAGCTGCCCGAGGAGCAGCGCAAGAAGGGCATCTTCTGGGGCGTGGCGGGGGCCATCGGTCTGCGCATCGTCCTCATTTTCTTTGCCCTGCAATTGCTGGCCGTGCCCTGGCTCAAGATCGTCGGCGCGCTGCTGCTGTTCTGGATCGGCATCAAGCTGCTGCTGCCGGAGGAAGACGCCCACGGCGACGTTGCCGCCTCGACGTCGCTGGCCGGTGCGATCAAGACCATCATCGTCGCCGACGCGGTGATGAGCCTGGACAACGTGATCGCGGTGGCCGGCGCCGCCAACGGCAGCATGCTGCTGGTGACCTTCGGCATCCTGGTGTCGATTCCGATCGTGGTCTGGGGCAGTCAGCTGGTACTGAAGCTGATGGATCGCTTCCCCATTGTGATCACCGCCGGCGGTGCCCTGCTCGGCTGGATCGGCGGCGGCATGATCGTCACCGACCCGGCGCTGCCGGCCAACCTGCTGACCGGGATTCCCTACGCCAAAACCCTGGCGGCAATAGCCGGCGCAGTGCTGGTGGTGGCCATCGGCAAATGGCTGGCGATGCGCGCCACGCCCCGCGCAGCCGTCGAACTCACGGCTTCCGATTCCACGAAAGGTTGATCATGACGCAAAAATGGCTGGTACCGATCGACGGCTCCGACATCGCGCTGCACTCGGTGGCCTGGATTGCCAGGCACGCGGCCGAATGGCGCGAGCCGCCGCAAATACACCTGATCAACGTCCAGGCGTCGCTGCCGAACGACATCAGCCGTTTCGTCAACGCCGAGACGATTCGCGAGTTTCATCTCGAAGCCGGCATGGCGGCACTTGCCCCCGCACGCGACCAGCTCGCGGCGGCCGGCATCAACCCCGAACTGCATGTGTTGGTCGGCGAAGCCGCCCCGACCATCTGCGAATTTGCCGTCACCCACGGCTGCACCCAGATACTGATCGGCACCCACGGCCACAGCGGGCTGGCCGGCACCCTGCTCGGCTCGGTGGCGATGAAGGTCGTGCATCGGGCGAATGTGCCGGTGCTGCTGATCAGGTAAATCGCCGTCTCGTCAGCGCCGACTTTTGCGCCGCGCCGCAACAGCCAAACCGTCATTTGGTCGGGACGCAGGAGAAGCGCGGTTTCTTCCAACTCTTGGCCGCCGCAGGCGGCGTAACTCAGTAGCCCCCTTCCGCGGGAAGGGGGATGGGGGGATGGCACACCAGAATCCCACCACCCGCGCAGCGAAGGGTGGGAAGTCCGCCGATAAGCCGGGTTCTGTCGTGGGCAACCATTCCTCTGGGACCGCCGTTGCCGACGGCCTCTAGCAGCCTACCCGGGAGCGACGCGGGCCGCGCCAATGCTCCCCTATTTGGCCTTGCCCCGGATGAGGTTTGCCGTGCCGTTTCTGTTACCAGAAACGCGGTGGGCTCTTACCCCACCATTTCACCCTTACCGGTTCTTGCGAACGTAGGCGGTATCTTTCTGTTGCACTGTCTGTCACCTCGCGGTGCCCGGTCGTTAACCGGCATCTCGCCCTATGGGGCCCGGACTTTCCTCCAACCACTTGCGTGATCAGCGGTTGCCTGGCGAACTTCCCGGGCGCATTGTACGCGCCGGACGGAACTGGCGCGCGTCATCGTAGTAATCGGGCCGTTCGTTGTCCGCCGTGGCGCCGGGAATGCCGAGCAGGGGCAAGGGCTGCCAGTCGCGTGGCGAGAACTGTGCGTGGTCGAACCACGTGGCCAGATGCGCATCAAGCGCGGCCAGCGCCGCCGCCTCGGGCAGGTTCAGCCACGCGTCGTCGACATCCACGAACATGGCTTTGCCGCACAGCCCGACAATGGGTGCGGCAAGGGCATCGTGGCTGGCATGGCCGAAAACGACAAAGCGGGAGGTGCGCAACAGTTCTTCGCGCCGCTCGACGAAAACCTCGCGCCAGCGATGCGCGCACAAGGCCGACCAGAGATCGGGGCGGGAGCCGGCCATAACCACGCCGCATTCGTCAAACTGCGTCAGTGCATCGCGCAGCGGGCCGCGGGCTGCGTTTCCCTGTTCCCGGGCCGCTTTCAGTGCTGCAACATGACGCCGGTTGAATGCTGCCTTGGTCCGAGGAAAACTCAGCCAGATCAGCGCATTGAACAGGTCATGCGGGTTGTCCGGTCGCGTCGCGATCTCACCGGACAGGCAAGCCCGCTCTTCGTAGGCCTCGGCATCGGCGGGTGGCGGCACGAAGCTCAAGGGCGCGCCGCTGCCCGACGTCAGCCCGCGTTGGCTGGCTTCGGCATTCAGTCTGGGTAAATCAGGTGTGCCGGCGGCAAACCACGGCTGCAGAAATGCCGAAAGCGGATGGAGATTCAAGTGCCGCCCCGGTCGGGGTCACGGCTTCCCGGCCGAAGTCGGCGCTGGCGCTTCCTGGCTCTTGTACTCGAGTGCTCCGTCCCTGAACAGAAAACGACCGATCAGGTCGCCCGGCGCCGGCGGGATCTCCTTGAATTGCTCGAGGCGGCAGCTGCGGGTTTCGGTGACATACCAGCGCTTGCCTGAATTCAGGATGAATACGCCGGGTTCGGTGCGATACACATCGATCTTGACCGCGTCAGCCACCATTTCCTTCATGGGATAGCGTCGCTGGCATTCCGGAAAGCGGGCGACGATCAGCTCCGTCTCCCACTCGCTGCCGATGAAGGCCTGCTGCCGCGTCAGGGTCAGCGAATGCTGGGGGCCGGCAACCAGGTAGGCGGCATGCTGCGTGTCGCCGCAGCCAGTCAGTGCAAGCATGGAAAGCAGAATCAGGCCTAGTCTCATTGCATCACTCCAGACGCCAGGCGACGGATTCGCCCGCACGCAGCGGCACCAGCCGGTCGCTGCCAAGATAATCAAGACTCGGGGGTATCGCAAGCGCCTCGCGCCGCAATGTGATCCTTGCTGTATTGCGCGGCAGGCCGTAGTAGTCGGCACCGAAGAAACTGGCGAAGCCTTCCAGCCGGTCGAGCGCACCGGCGTCCTCGAATACTTCGGCATACAACTCGATGCCGGCATGCGCCGTGTAGCAGCCGGCGCAACCGCAGGCGGATTCCTTGGCGCTTTGCGCATGCGGGGCGGAATCGGTGCCGAGGAAGAATTTCGGATTGCCCGAAATCGCCGCAGCCACCAATGCCTGGCGATGGCACTCGCGCTTCAGCACCGGCAGGCAGTAGTTGTGCGGGCGGACGCCACCGGCAAAGATCGCATTGCGGTTGAGCAGCAGGTGATGGGCCGTCAACGTGCCCGCCACATTGGCGCCGCTGTCCTTGACGAAGTCGATGCCATCCCGGGTGGTGATGTGTTCCAGCACCACTTTCAAGGCCGGAAAATCACGCAGCAACGGCCTCAGCACGGTGTCGATGAATACCGCCTCGCGATCGAAAATATCGACGGCCGGATCGGTGACTTCGCCATGCACCAGCAGCGGCACGCCAAGCTTTTCCATGCGCGCCAGGGTGGCTGCGCACTTCTTCAGATCGCTGACGCCGGCGTCGGAATTGGTGGTCGCGCCGGCCGGGTAGAGCTTGATCGCATGCACGAAACCGCTGGCCTTGACCGCATCGATCTCGGCCGGCGCCATGTTGTCGGTCAGGTACAGCGTCATCAGCGGTGTGAAGCTCATCCCCACCGGTAGCGCGGCAAGAATGCGATCGCGGTAGGCGGCGGCGAGCGCCACAGTGGTTACCGGCGGCTTCAGATTGGGCATGACGATGGCGCGGGCAAAGCGCCGCGCTGTGTCGGGCAGTACGGCCGCCATCGCGGCGCCATCGCGCAGATGCAAGTGCCAGTCGTCGGGGCGGGTGAGGGTGAGAGTCAGCATAAAACGATTATACGGCGGCGTCCTTCAACTCCAGAGCGCGCGCATACAGCGCATTCTTCGGCTGGCCGGTAATTTCCGCCGCCAGCTTGGCCGCCTGTTTCACCGGCAGTTCAGCCAGCAACGCAGCCAGCACGCGCTCCGTCTCGGCGTCCATGCCTTCGCGCGGCGGCGGCGCGGAGACCACCAGCACGAATTCGCCGCGCTGGTGGTTGGCAGCCGCCGCCAGCCAGGCCGGCGCAGCCGCCAGCGGCATGCGTTCGATCTGCTCGAACATCTTGGTCAGCTCGCGGGCAATGACGATTTCGCGTTGCGGCTGCAGCAGTCGGGCCAATTCCGCAACGGTTTCCA
>CAYNGV010000043.1:0-15436 GCA_964397005.1 uncultured Sulfuritalea sp.
TGGGACCGATCCTGGTCTGCGTCGATACCTCGGGCTCGATGCAGGGCGGCGCCGAGGCCGTGGCCAAGGCGGTCGTGCTCGAAGCCATGCGCAGCGCCCATGCCCAGCAGCGACCCTGCCATGTCTTCGCCTTCGGCGGCCCCGAGGAACTGGTCGAGATGGAGCTGGGGGTCGACAGCGACGGCATAACACGTGTCACCGAATTCCTCGGCCAGGCGTTTCGCGGCGGCACCGACATCTGCGGCCCGCTGGAGCGCGTCATCGCCAAGCTCGAAGAGCAGCGCTGGGAGCAGGCCGATCTGCTGCTCGCCACCGACGGCGAATTCGGCGCCACGCCGGAACTCGCCGCGCGTCTGGCCGCCGTCAAGCGCGAACTGGGCCTGCGCGTGCAGGGCGTGCTGATCGCCGACCGGGAAACCGTCGGCCTGCTGGAAGTGGCCGACAGCATCTATCCGGTGCGCGACTGGCGCCGCTATGGCGGCGCGAATGTCGATTCGCCGATCCATTCGCATCGACTGACCGCGATGTATTTTCCCGGCGCCCTGCGCAATGCGGCGAACCAGGCGGCGACCGTTGCCGGCGAAACGGCATCGGCAGCCGTGATCACGGGCCGCCGCCGCGGCGAATCCGCTGACGAAACCAAGGATGGAAAATGAACTTTGCCGCCGAATATTTGGCACAGCTCGAAGCCTTCGCAGCCCGCGGCCCCCTGCCGCGCATCCGCGCACTGCATCTGCCGCCACTACAAGCCGTCGCCGACAACAAGGGCGAGTTCTGCGCGCTGGAACTGGATGACGGATCGCTCGGCCTGTCCTACGTGCTGCTCGACGACACGCTGGCGCGCCTGCGCGATGCCGGCGATAGCATCGGCCTGGCCGGCGCCGATGCCCTGACCGTGGCGCGCCGTTACGCCAGCGCCGACTTTTTCGCGCGGACGGTGGGCTTCGCCGCGGCCAACGCGTTGACGCGCTGCCTGTTCGACCGCGCCGGGTTCCGCCCCGACGACAGCGCCGACTCGATCGGCCAGATAAATCCGCAACCGGGCGAGCGGATCGGCATGATCGGACTGTTCCGGCCACTGCTGGGCCGCATCCTGCAAAGCGGTGCGTCGCTGACGGTGGTCGAACTCAAGGCGGAACTGGCCGGCGAGGGTGAGTGCGCTGGCGAGGGCTATCGCGTCACGCTGGATGCGCAGGAACTCGCCGAGTGCGGCAAGGTGGTGTCGACCAGCACCCTGCTGCTCAACGACACGCTGGACCGCATGCTCGGCTGTTGCCGCAAGGCAAGTTGGTTCGCCATGGTCGGACCGAGCGCAGGCTGCCTGCCCGATGCGCTGTTCGCGCGTGGCGTCACGCTGCTCGGCGGCAGCTGGATCCGGGACCGGCAGGGCTTCATCGCGGCACTGGAAAGCGGCGCATCGCGCAGCGAGTTTGCCGGCAAGTTCGTCCTCACGGCAGACAACTATCCGGGCTTCGCTGCGCTGCTGGCACATGCCTGCGGCACCGGCGCGGCGCACTCGCACTGAACCGACCGCGTCGGCGCCACCGAAAATCAGCCGCCGCAACCACTATGCCGCGCTACTGCGCCGCGCGCAGCGCCGGCAGCGCCGACTGACGCAGCATGGACGAAGCACCCAGCCAGCCCGCAACGACAACCAGAACGACGCCGGAAAGCAGGCCGATGACCCACAGGCCCGGCTGCGGCAAATAATCGAGACGGAAGGCAAAGCGCGCGAGACCCCAGCCGATAAGGCTGGCGGCAATGCCGGCGAGCAGGCCGGCGAGTGCTTCGAGCGCGGCGAACTCGGCCAGCAGGGCAGCGGACAACTGACGGCTGCGAGCACCCAGGGCGCGCAGCACGGCCAACTCATGGCGACGCTCGTCGCTGCTGGCTTGCAGCGCGGCGTAGAGCACCGCAAGCCCCGCCAGCACGGCGAAGCCGAACACCAGTTGCACGGCGCGCGCCACCTGATCGATCGTCGCATGCAGTTGCTTGACCAGTGCCGCAACATCGATCACGGTCAGGTTGGGGAAAGCACGCACCAGTTCGGGTATGGCGGCGGCCTTGTCGACGGGAAGGTGAAAACTGGTGATGTAGCTGACCGGAAAATCGTCCAGCACGCCGGGCGGCGCCATGACAAAGAAATTGACCCGCATCGAATCCCAGTCAAGCTTCCTGAGGCTGGTGATCGTCGCCTCGATCCGGTTGCCGGCGATGTCATAACTCAGGCGGTCGCCCAGCTTCAGGTTCAGCGTCTCGGCCAGCCCCTGCTCCACCGAGAACTCCGCCACCCGCGAATCGCCATGCCAGCGCCCGCCGCTGACCGTGTTGCCGGCCGGCAGCGCCGCCGCCCAGGACAAGTTGAATTCCCGATCGACCAGGCGCTGGGCGCGATCGTCGGCGTAGGTTTCCGGCCCCACGGCACGCTCGTTGACCCGCACCAGGCGACCGCGCACCATCGGCTCCAGTTGCGGCGGCGGCAGGCCGCGCGTCCTGAAAAACTCGGCGATGGCGACACGCTGATCGGGCTGGATGTTGATGGCAAACCGGTTCGGCGCATCGGCCGGCACGCGCGCCTGCCAGCTGTCGAGCAGATCGCCGCGCGCCACGGTGAGCAGCAGCAAGGCCGTGAGGCCGAGCGCCAGTGCCACCGCCTGCACCAGGGTTGCCGCAAGCCGGCGGCGCAAGTTGGCCAGCCCGTGGCGCCAGCCATAACCCCTGCCGGCCGGGCGCAGACGACCCAGGGCAGCAAGCAGCAGGCGCGCCATCAGGGTAAAGAAGCCGAGCGCGATCAGGAATCCCGCCAGCACGATCAGCCCCAGGCGCAGCTCTCCCGCCATCCACAGCATCAGCGCCGCCAACACCATGGCGCCCAGCAGATAGGCGCCGACCGAGGCTGGCTCGGGTCCGCTCCACTCGCGCCGCAGCACGCGTATCGTCGGCACCCGTTTCAAGCGCAGCAGCGGCGGCAGGGCGAAGCCGATGATCAGCGTCAGCCCTACCAGCAGGCCATGCAGCCAGGGCAGCAGCGATGGCGCCGGCAATCTTGTCACCAGCAAACCGGCCAACAGCTGTTGCAGCGCCGCCTGCACGGCAAAACCCGCCGCGCAACCGGCCAGTGTTGCAGCGATCCCGAACAGCAGGAATTCGCCGCCGTGAATCAGCAGCAACTGCGGCCCGGACGCGCCCATGCAGCGCATCACCGCGCAGCCGTCGAGATGCCGCCGCATGTAACGCTCGGCCGCCAGCGCCACGGCCACCGCGGCAAGAATCACGGCCAGAAGTGCCGCCAGACGCAGAAAGCGCTGGGCCCGCTCCGTCACGTTGCGAATCTCGGGCCGCGCGTTGTCCAGACTTTCGATCTTTTCGCCGCGCCCGAGTTGCGCTTTCGCCCAGGTTTCGTAAGCCGACACGGCAGCAGCCTCGCCAGCCAGATGCAGGCGATAGTTGACCCGGCTGCCGCTCTGGATCAGGCCGGTCGCCGGCAGATCGGCGAGGTTGATCATCAGGCGCGGCGCCAGGGCAAACACGTTCATGCCGCGATCCGGTTCCAGCGTCAGCACCGGACCGCTGACAACCGCGATTTGTCCCAGTGCAAGCGAAGTACCCGCGGCAAGACTCAGCGTGGTCGCCAGGCGTTCATCGGGCCAGGCTTCACCCGCTTGCGGCACATGCGGATTTTCGGCATCGGGGGCGTTGAGTACCGGAGCGGTGCGCAAGGTCCCACGCAGGGGATAGCCCTTTGAAACCGCCTTGATTTCGGCCAGCAAGGCTGCACTGCCCAGACTCACCATGCTTGGGAAGGTGGCGCTTTCGGCCTGTCGCAGGCCACGTACCGCCGCTTCCTGGCGAAACCTGTCGGCCCATGGATGGTCGGCGGTCAGCAGCAGATCGCCACCGAGCAACTGGTGCGACTCAAGCCTCAATGCCTGCTCCACGCGGTCGGTCAGAAAACCGACGCTGGTCAGCGCCGCCACGGCCAGCATCAGGGCGATCCCCAGCACGGTCAGCTCGCCGGCGCGCCAGTCGCGGGCGAGCATGCGCAGCGCAAGCCGAATGGATGACGACACGGCTACCATGCCCGCATCTGTTCGATGGACTGCTCGACGCGGTCGAGCGCGATGACCTCGATGCCCTTGATGGCCTGTCTTGGCGCGTTGGCCTTGGGCACGATGGCATGGGTGAAGCCCAGCTTCGCGGCCTCCTTGAGGCGTTCCTGCCCGCGCGGCGCGGGACGTATTTCCCCGGCCAGACCGACTTCGCCGAAGACCACCAGCTTGCCGGGCAGCGGTTTGTTGCGCAGCGACGAAACGATGGCCAGCAGCACCGCGAGGTCAGCGGCCGGCTCTGAAATCTTGACGCCACCGACGGCATTGACGAACACGTCCTGGTCGCCGCAGACGATCCCGGCATGACGATGCAATACCGCCAGCAACATCGCCAGGCGATTCTGCTCGAGGCCGACCGTGAGCCGTCGCGGAGTCGGCGCCTGCGAGCCATCGACCAGCGCCTGAATCTCCACCAGCAGCGGTCGCGTGCCTTCCTGGGTGCACAGCACGCAGGAGCCGGCGACATCGAGCGAGTGTTGCGAGAGAAACAGCGCCGAAGGATTGGCGACCCCGCGCAAGCCCTTGTCGGTCATGGCGAACACGCCGAGTTCATTGACGGCACCGAAACGGTTCTTGACTGCGCGCACCAGGCGGAAACTCGAATGCGTGTCACCCTCGAAATAGAGCACGGTGTCGACCATGTGCTCCAGCACGCGTGGTCCGGCCAGGCTGCCTTCCTTGGTGACGTGGCCGACGAGGATCACGCAGGTGCCGCTTTGCTTGGCGAACCGTGTCAGCTGTGCCGCGCATTCGCGCACCTGCGCCACCGAGCCGGGCGCCGATTGCAGCGCATCCGACCACACGGTCTGGATCGAGTCGATCACCGCCACCGCGGGGCGCAACTTGACCAGGGTGGCAAGAATTTTCTCCAGGTTGATCTCGGCCAGCAACTGCATGCCACCGACATCGAGCTGCAGGCGCCGGGCGCGCAGCGCGACCTGCTCGCCGGATTCCTCGCCCGACACATACAACACGTTTTCACGGGCCTGGGCCAGGCGCGCGAGGGCTTGCAACAAGAGCGTCGACTTGCCGATGCCGGGATCGCCGCCGATCAGCACCACACCGCCGGCCACCAGGCCGCCGCCCAGCACGCGATCGAATTCCTCGACGCCGGTGGGCTGGCGCGGTTCTTCGCGTGGGCGAATCTCGGCCAGCGTCTGTACGCCACTGGCCCCGCCCAGTGCAGCGAAATTGCGCCCCGCCGGTGCAGCCGCTTCGATCACCGCCTCAACCAGCGTATTCCACTGCCCGCAACCGGGGCACTGGCCCTGCCACTTGGGCGAACTGGCGCCGCACTCGGTGCAGGAATACTGGGTTTTTGCCTTTGCCATTAACTGACTTCGATGACAGGTACACGCGCGGCAAGGGCGCAGAACAACTCGTAGGCGACGGTACCGGCTGCAGCAGCCACATCGTCGGCGGCCAGGTACATGTCGCCAACGCCGCCCCACAAGGTCGCCGTATCGCCAACGCCGACTTTTGACGGCAGCCCGCTCAGATCGACGCAAATCTTGTCCATCGAGACGCGACCCAGGGTACGCACAAGCTGCCCGGCAATCCGCACCGGGGTGCCGGTGGGTGCGTGACGCGGATAACCGTCGGCATAGCCGCAAGCCACCACGCCGACGCGCATGGCCTGCTCCGCGATGAAACTGCTGCCATAGCCGACCGTATCACCGGGCGCCAGTTCGCGAACGGCGATCAACTCGCTTTCGAGCGTCATCACCGGTTGGAGATCGAGCTCGGCGGCGCTTTGCATGGCGGGAAAAGGCGACGCCCCATAGAGCATGATGCCGGGCCGCACCCAATCCCCGACCGCTTCCGGGAAGCGCAGCAAGGCCGCGGAATTCGCCAGCGACACGGGCAACTCGCGGCTGCCCGCCATGATGCGAAAACGCTCAAGTTGCCGCTCGATGCCACGCGCCTCGTCGGCGTCGGCAAAATGAGTCATCAGCGTGACCGACGCGATGCAATCCGCGGCGGCGAGCCTGGCCAGCGCCGCCGTGAATTCATCCTCGTTGAAGCCGAGGCGGTTCATGCCGGAATTCAGCTTCAGGTAGACCGCCGGACGAACGGGCAAGCATGCGTCGACCAGCGCCTCCACCTGCCACATCGTGTGCAGCACGGGCGTCAAGTCAAACTCGGCGAACAAGGGCAGTTCATCGGCCTGATAGGGACCTTCCAGCATCAGGATGGGATGGCCGATCCCCTGGTCGCGCAGCGCGATTGCGCCTTCGAGCTCCACCAGCGCGTAACCGTCGGTGACATCCATCAGGGCACGCGCCGCGGGCAGCAAACCGTGGCCATAGGCGTCGGCCTTGACCACGCTCCACACCCTCGCGTCGCCTGCGTGGCGCCGCACGACATTATGATTGTGGCGCAACGCCGACCAGTCCAGGCGTGCTCGTATCGGTCGCGCCATGCCGCGAACTAGGCCGGCTTCTTCGCGATCAGTGCACGCAATCGACCTGAAGCGAATTCGACGAAGGTAGCCACCAGCCGCGAACGGAACTTCTCCTTCGGATATACCATCGACAGCGTGCGGATCAGGCGCGGCTTGAGCGGAATCGCCACAATGTCGCCCAGTCGCTGCTCCTTCGTCACCGAGGCGCGCGACGCGATGGCGAAGCCCAACCCGGTTTCGACGACACCATTGAGTGCGATCGGGCTGCCGAGTTCCATCACGATGTTCATCTGGTCGAGCGCGACCCCCGCATGGCGCAGGTAGTTCTCGGTGAATTCGCGTGTGCCGGACCCCGGCTCGCGCGAAATAAATGCATGCTCCAGCAATTTCTGTGGTGTCAATTCCTTGTGCCGCGCCAATGGGAAGCGCGGATGACAGATCACCACCAGTTCGTCGTCGCAGCACACCTCGCATTCAAGGTTCGGCTCATGCGAGAGCGATTCGATGAAGCCGATGTCGATGGTGTGCTCCATGACCCGATTTTCGATCGACTCCGAATTGCCGACGACGAGTCGCGAGCGCACGCCGGGATAGGTCGATTTGAATTCCCCGAGGATGCCCGGCAGCATGAACTCGGCAATCGTGGTCGAAGCACCGACCATCAGCGAGCCGCCGATTTCGCCCGTCAGTTCAGACAGGCGGACATCCATTTCCGACGACAAGCCGAGAATTCGCTCCGCATAACCGAGCACCACCTCGCCCGCCGGCGTCAGCGCAATGCGCCCGTGGCCGCGGTCGAAAAGCCGCGTATTGAAGTGCTCCTCGAGCTGCTTGATCTGAAATGTCACAGCCGGTTGCGTCATGAACAGCACTTCGGCTGCCTTGGTAAACGACAACTGCTTGGCAACCGCATGGAAAACCTGAAGCCGGCGATCAGCCATACGAACCACCTCCGAATTGAAGAATTTCTGTATGACCGGTATTCAATCACAAATCACCCGCCATGAGCGCAATTTATGGCCACGGAGCATGCATAGAGACCGGTATTCCCTGACCGAAATTGACCACTAGTGCGTTGCAGCATCAAAGTAGTGATGCGCCTTTCGTGATATAAACCGGCAGCCCGAAACAAGGTCGGACCACCGGCCCCGGCTCACCGACCCAATTCATGAGTACTGGCTTCTACATCATCATGGCGGCGCAGTTTTTTTCCGCGCTGGCCGACAATGTCCTGCTGATCGCGGCAATCGCCATCCTGCGCGACATGCACGCACCGGCGGAATACGAACCCCTGCTGAAGACTTTCTTCACGGTGTCTTACGTTGCCTTGGCGGCCTTCGTCGGCGCCTTCGCCGACTCAATGCCGAAGTGGCGAGTCATGTTCATTAGCAACGGCATCAAAATACTGGGCTGCAGCCTGATGTTTTTCGATGTGCATCCATTGCTGGCCTATGCCGTGGTCGGACTCGGGGCAGCCGCCTATTCACCAGCCAAGTACGGCATCCTCACCGAATACCTGCCGCACCGGCTGCTGGTCGTCGCCAATGGCTGGATCGAGGGCCTCACGGTCTGTGCGATCATCCTCGGCGTGGTGCTGGGCGGCGCACTGATCAACCCGAAGGTCGCATACAGCATGCTCTCTTTCGACTTCCCGATCATTGAAACCGGCGTCAACACGGTCGCCGAAATGACGCTGATCATCGTCGGTACGCTCTATCTCGTCGCGGCGCTGTTCAATCTCTACATCCCGGACACCGGCGTCGACCACAAACCGCTGAAGAAAAACCCGGTCTATCTGTTTCATGAATTCAACCACTGCCTGAAACTGCTGTGGCGCGACAAACTGGGCCAGATTTCACTGGCGGTGACCACGCTGTTCTGGGGCGCCGGAGCGACTCTGCAGTTCATCGTGCTCGAATGGGCCAAGGTCGCCTTGAATCTCGACCTGTCCAAGGCCAGCATGCTGCAAGGCGTGGTCGCCGTCGGCGTGGCCCTCGGCGCCGTCCTCGCGGCACGCATGATCACCCTGCGCAAATCGGTGCGGGTGATACCGCTCGGCATCGCCATGGGCGTCGGCGTGATCGGCATGATCGCCGTGCGCGACATGTGGCTGGCGGTGCCGCTGCTGGTGCTGGTCGGTGTCTTCTCCGGCTTCTTCGTGGTGCCGATGAACGCGCTGCTGCAGCATCGAGGCCACATCCTGATGGGCGCGGGACACTCCATCGCGGTGCAGAATTTCAACGAGAATCTTTCGATCCTGATCATGACCAGCACCTACTCGGTCTTGCTCAAGGCTCAGTTATCGATCTACTGGATAATCGCCCTTTTCGGCCTGTTCGTTGCCGGCACGATGTGGCTGGTCAAGCGCCAGCACGAGATCAACCAGAGAGAGCGGGACGATGTCGCGCATCTTGAAGACGTTGTCCATCACTGACATGGCGACGCTTAACGCAGGTCCGGCTCGAAGAACACCCACTGCGCGCTCGGGAAGCGTTCCTGAATGCGCGCTTCGACGGCGTTGATGGCGGTGACCATCTGCAAGCCGGTTTGGCTTTCCATGCCGCGCATGCGCGCCTTGACCGCGATGACGATCTTGTCGCCCCAGGCCAGGGTGATGACATTCAATACCTGCTCCACTTCGGGCTGAACGGCAACAAACGCCTCGATCTCGGCGCGCAGTTGCGGCGTCGCGGATTCGCCGACGATCAGGCCCTTGACCTCGATCATGACCGCAATGGCAATCACCATCAGCACGACGCCGATGGCCAGCGTTCCCAGAGCATCCCACAAAGGATTGCCGGTAATCACCGTGGCGGCGACCGCGACGAAGGCCAGCGCGAGGCCGAGCAAAGCGGCAATATCCTCGCCCGCCACTACCATCAATTCAGACTGGCGCGTTTCACGGAACCATATGAGGAAAGGCTGGCGACCGGCGATCTTGCGAATCTCCTTCAGTGCGCCCCATAGCGAAAACGCTTCCAGCACCACGGCGCTGGCCAGCACCGCCATGGCGATCAGCCCATGCTGCAACGGCTGTGGATGCAACAGCCGTTCGATGCCTTCGTAGACTGAAAAGGCGCCGCCCATGAAGAACAGCAAGAGTGCGACGATCATCGACCAGAAGTAGGTGACGCGATGATGACCCAGCGGAAAGTCGGCGCTGGCGGGACGGCGCGCCTGCTTCAAACCCAGCAGCAACAACAACTGGTTGGCGCAATCGGCCGTGGAATGAATCGCCTCGGCCAGCATCGAGCCGGAGCCGGTCCAGAACGCCGCCACGAACTTCGCCACCGCGATGCCGAAGTTGGCGCCCAGCGCGTAGAAAATTGCCCGTACCGAGCCTTCGCTGCCGTGGGACATCAACCTTCCTTTCGCTGCTTCATCGTCGATCGCATGAAACAAAGATCCTCCCACGCCTTGGCCTTGTCCTGCAGCGTGCGCAGCAGGTAGGCGGGATGGTAGGTGACTATCAGCGGGATGCCGCGGTAGTCATGCAACTTGCCGCGCGCAGCGCCAATCTTGACTTCGGTCTGCAGCAGCGTCTGCGCCGCCGGCCGGCCGAGCGCGACGATCAGCTTCGGTTTGATCAGTTCTATCTGCCGCTCCAGATACGGCTTGCAGGCCGCGGCCTCTTCCGGCGCAGGCGTGCGGTTTTCCGGCGGCCGGCATTTGACGGCGTTGGCGATATACACGTCCTCGCCCCTCTTGAGACCGATGGCCGCGAGCATGCTGTCGAGCAGTTTTCCGGCCTGTCCGACGAAGGGCTCGCCGCGCTGGTCTTCTTCTGCACCCGGTCCCTCACCGACGAACAGCCAGTCGGCGTTGACGTCGCCGACTCCCAACACCGCCTGTTTGCGCGCCTCGCAGAGTCGGCACTGGCGACACGCCGCCACGGTGGCGGCAAGTTCGTCCCAGGCCATGGGCAAGGATGCGGTCGCGGTCGCCGCAGCGCTTGACGGAATCCCGTTCGGCAAGCGTTCCGGAACCGCGACAGTTGCCGCCACCAGTTCGTCAACCGTCTGCGCCACCGCGGCCGCACGCAGTTTCCAGATCGGCCCCAGGCCCATCTCGCGCAAGATATGTTCGCGGTCGGAACTCATAGGTCTCGTGCCATCACGATGGCATCCTCACGGCCCTCATGTGTCTGGTAATAGTCGCGGCGACGCCCTATTTCGACAAAGCCGTGAAGCTTGTAAAAGCGCTGACCGGCAACATTGCCGGGGCGTACCTCGAGCAACATGCGCTTCGCGGCATGCGCCCGGGCCCAGTCGACAAGATGGTTCAGCAGCGCCGAGCCCCGGCCGCCGCGCTGGATTTCCGGCAGGATGCTGATGTTGAGCAGATGTACTTCGTCCACCGCTTGCATCATGAGCGCATAGCCGATCATCTGGCCCTCTTCTCGCGCCAGCCATGCGCCGTGACCGGCGGCCAGCGAGTCCGAGAAATTGCCGCGCGTCCAGGGAAAAGGATGGATGCGGCTTTCCGCGGCAACCACCGCATCGAGATCAGTGACCGTCATGCTCGGGTAGCGCACCACTATCTGGCACCGCCGCGAGCGATTCGCTCGACGGTCGTCAATGCCACCTTGTCGCGCACATAAATAGGTTGAGCCAGCGCAGCCGACACCGCCACGCCTGTGGCAAACGCCGGCGCTGCGAGACGCAGTACCGCCGCTGCAGTGGGAAACACGTCACTGCGCACGCCGATGAGATCGGATTTTCTTGCATGCAGCAATGACCCGTATGCTGCAAAACCGTCGCCCACGCCCCAGCCGCCGGCAAAAGTCGGCGCTGGCGCCACGGCGGGCGGGATGCAAACGGGCGCCATGAGTTGCCTGGCGCTGTCCCCTTCGACCCGGTAGGCGGCGCCATACACCTCGTTCATGCGCGCATCGAGGCAGGCCCAGACATCGCGCTCGCCTGAGGCGAGCGCCAGTGCTTCCAGGGTCGACACCGGGATTACCGGAAGATCGAGGCCATACGCCAATCCCTGCGCAATACCGCAGGCCAGACGCAGACCGGTGAAGCCGCCGGGTCCGGCGCCGAAGGCAATGCCATCGATCTGGTTCAGTGCCAGGCCAGCCTCGGCAAGCAACTCATGGGCCCAGGGCAGTATGTGTTCAGAGCCGCCGTTGGGAATTTCCGCCGCGCGCTCGATCAGTTCGCCGTCCTGCCATAGCGCCACGGACAGGCGCCGCGTGGCGGTCTCGAAGGCCAACAAACGCATGGATGAACGGAATCGCCGGTGTGGATTTACTTGCGGCTGCCGAGGATGCCGCGCAGCGTGTCCTGGATGTCGGCGGGAATCAATACGGTCTTGGCATTGTCCGACTTGGCCAGGTTGCCGATGGCATGAATGTACTTCTCGCCCAGCATGTAACGCATCGGCGCATCTTCGGTACCGATGGCAGCGGCAACGCGCTTGATCGCCTCGGCCGAGGCATCGGCCAGCGTCACCTGTGCCTCGGCCTGCAGGCGTGCAGCCTGCAACTGCGCCTCGGCATTGAGAATGGTGGCCTGCTTGGTGCCCTCGGCCTTGGTCACCATCGCCTTGCGCTCGCGCTCGGCGGAGGCCTGCGCCTCCATGGCCTTCTGCATGGACTCGGAGGGATTGATGTCCTGGATCTCGACCGACTTCACGGTCAGGCCCCAATCGATGGCTTCGTCCGCAACGCCTTCGCGCAACCGCGCCTTGATCTTGTCGCGATTGGACAGCGCCTCGTCGAGCGTCATCTCGCCAATGATCGAACGCAAGGTTGTCATGATCATGTTGCGGATCGCCTCGGAGAAATCCGTGACGCCATAGACCGCCTTGATCGGATCGGTCACCTTGATGAAGGCAATCGCGTTGGTCAGGATTACCGCATTGTCCTTGGTGATGACCTCCTGCTCCTGCACATCGAGGATGATGTCCTTGGTGGTCAGCTTGTAGCGCACCTGGTCGAAGTAGGGAACGATGATGTTGAGGCCAGGGCGCAAGGTGGTGTGGTACTTGCCCAGCCGTTCGACGATCCACTCCTCGCCCTGCGGCACGATGCGAACGCCTTTCGCGATCGTGACCGCGACAAAGACAAGCAGTGCAATGACAAAAAACGCGAATTCACCCATGTCCGACCCCTTCAGTATTTGCCGACTTTCAATATCTGGCCGTCAACCGCCAGCACCCTGACCCGCTCTCCGGCCGCAATCGCCTCGTCGGCGAGACAGGGCCAAACATCGGAACCCATGATCGGCTTCTGGAAACGCACCTCGCCGCGCGCCGATTCCACCCCGAGGGGCTCGACCGCCCGCACCAGGACACCGATCTCGCCCAACGCCTCATTCGCCTGGCCGGATCGGGTCTTGCCTTCTTCCTTGCGGAAGACCTTGAACCAGAGCACCGTCATGGCAATCGAAGCCGCCGTCCACAGCAGGATCTGCGTGCTGAACTCGATGGTTGGCGCGACCAGCATGGCGACACCGACCAGCAGCGCACCCAGACCGAACCATATGATGAAGAAACTGGGAACGGCAAGTTCCACCAAACCCAGCGCCAAGCCAAGAACCATCCAGTGCCACCAGGCAAGTTCCATATTCTTCGCGTCCTTTCCTGAACGGCGGCAAGCAAGTAAACGTAAACGGTCGAGAGCCAACCGACGGTTTCCAGCCGCATAAACCCGCCCGCTCGCCGATAAATTGCATTTTATCGTCTTTGCGATGCCTCCCTTTCACCGACGGACAGTATATTCATGGATACTTGCATTGGTCGGAAACCCGCTGCGGGGTTGCGCGCAACAACATTGCAATCGCATGCCCCCGATCCAATAAAGTATTGATAAAATAATTGGACAGCGTAAGCTCCACGATGAATTGTTTGTCACACCGAGTTACCATTCGCATAGAATTCAACCCGCCACTATCATCTTCAATACCACGAGGTCACACATGAACAAGTCTGAACTGATCGAAATCACCGCCAAGGAAGCCGACATCAGCAAGGCCGCCGCCGAGAAGGCGCTGTCCGCTGTGATGGCAGCCATCGTCAAGGCCGTATCCAAGGGCGACTCCGTCACCCTGGTTGGCTTCGGCAGCTTCAAGTCTTCCAAGCGTGCTGCACGCGTTGGCCGCAACCCGCAAACCGGCAAGGAACTGAAGATCGCCGCGACGACCGTGCCGCGCTTCACCGCCGGCGCCACCTTCAAGGCTGCCGTTGCCGGCAAGAAGGCCGCCAAGAAGAAATAAGCAACCCGGGTTTCGGATTGCCTTCAAGGCCCGCCGCGTGCGGGCCTTTGTTTTTCCTGCCGCTGACGGCTCGCCTCGAACAGGCACACCGCCGTTGCCGCTGCGACGTTGAGCGATTCGGTGCCACCGGCGAGTGGAATCGTGGCGCGAATCGTCGCCGCCGCGATGAGTTGCGGCGACAGCCCCGCGCCTTCGCTGCCCACCAGCCAAATGATCGGCCCGCTGAGATCAACATCATAGAGACTTGTACCGTCGCGTGCGACGGTCGCCAGCGAGGTCACCGGCGAGGCCGCCAGTGCCGCGGGCAGGTCAACCTGATCGCGAATCGCCAGCGAAAAATGTGCGCCCTGCCCGGCGCGCAGCACACGCGGGGTCCATGCGCCGGCGCAGCCCGTGCCCAGCAGAACATCACGCACACCGGCGGCGGCGGCGCTGCGCAGAATGGTTCCGACATTGCCGGCATCCTGTACCGCGTCGAGCATCACCGCGTCGCTGGTGATGGCGCCCTCGGGTGCCGGCGGAATATCGATCACGGCGGCAATGCCTGTCGGCGAACGCACGCCGGAAATCTCGCGGAACAAGGCATCGCGCAGAATCACGCAATCAACGCCGGCAGCACCGCGCAGCACTGTGGCGATCTCGGCATTCTGTTGACCGCTCTCGCTCACCAGCAATTGCTTGACGGCGATGCCGCGAGCAAAGCAGGTTGCCACCAGATGAATTCCGTCAAGCAATGCGCACCCCTGCCGGCGCGGATCGTCGGCCACGGCGCGCAGAATCTTGAAACTCGAATTGTCGCGCGAGGTGATGACGCGGGGATCGCTCATCCCGGGCCTTTGAGCAGCGCTCTTATCGGTGCGAAGGTCTTGCGATGAAAATAGGCGGGCCCGTGCAGCGTCAGCGCTGCGCGGTGCGCTGCGGTGTCATAGCCCTTGTGACGATCCAGCGCATACTGCGGAAAGGCCTCATGGATGGACCGCATCTCGGCGTCGCGCGCCGTCTTGGCCAGAATCGATGCAGCCGAAATCGTCGGCTCCGTTGCATCGCCACCAATGATGGCGCGGGCAGGAATCGCCAGCAGCGGGCAGCGATTGCCGTCGATCAGAGCTTCCGTCGGTGTCACGGGCAGAAGTTCGACAGCCCGGCGCATGGCCAGAAGCGTTGCCTGCAGAATATTGATGCTGTCGATTTCCTCTACCGATGCCGAGGCAATGCCGAAGGCCAGCGCCTTCTCGCGGATTTCCACGGCCAGGCGCTCACGCTTGCGTTCGGAGAGCTTCTTGGAATCCGCCAAACCCTCTATCGGCCGCGCCGGATCGAGGATCACCGCGGCGGCATAGACTGGTCCGGCGAGAGGACCTCGCCCTGCCTCATCGACTCCGCATACCAGATGGGTCATGCGCGCTGCAGATAGGGTAGTACCGCATCGGCGGCTTTCTGCGCGGTATCCTGGCGCAACAGCCGATGGATGCTGTCGAAGACGCGGGCAATTCCGGCACGCGCCTGACGGTCTACCAGCAGGTTTCCCAAGGCTTGCGCAAGGTTCTCCGGCGTCGCTTCGTCCTGCAGAAACTCGGGCACGACATAGCGACCCGCGAGTATGTTCGGCAGGCCGACCCACGGCAGATAGCGCATGCTCCGCATCAGGCGCCAGGACCACGGCGACATCTTGTAGGCGATCACCATCGGCCGGCCGACCAGCG
>CAYNGV010000044.1:0-13344 GCA_964397005.1 uncultured Sulfuritalea sp.
GTGTCGGGTTCCAGCGCCACGGCCGTATGCCAGATGCCGTGCAGGATGTCGACCCCGATCGCCGTCCCGCCAGCGCCGACTTTTTCGGTTCGCACCACCTCGCCCGCGTCATCGAATATCACCACGCCCAACGCGCCGCGCAGGACGACGAATGTCTCGTCCTTGTTTGGATCGAGATGGCGATGCGGCGGGATATAGGAATCCGGCTGCATGGCGTTCAGCAGGCGATGCGCCGGATGGTCGTCCGTCGCATGGAAATTGCGGTTCTTGCGCCGGCGCGGGCTGGCTGCCGCCTCGGCGCAGACGTCATCGAGCAGTGCGTTGTCGATCAGCGTGATCATTGGTAGATGACTTTCACGTTCTCCGGCTTGAGCCAGTCGGTCAGGCCCGCCAGCAGGGCATCGTCGAGCCTGACGCGCCAGGTCTCCGGCAGGGGCAGTTCCGCCACGGCATCGCCGTTGCGGTAGGAAAGACGCACCGGGCAGGGGCCGTTGCGGAACGGCGCCAGCAAGGCCTGCAGGCGTTTGGCGTCGGAACCGCCGTTCATGGTCAGGCGCAGGCCGCGGGCATAGCGGCCGCGCGCCTCGGCCAGGGTGTAAAGCTTGTCGGCGGTGATGCGCAGGCCGCCGCTGTAGTCGTCCTTCTGCACCTTGCCTTCGACCAGCAGCAATTCGTCTTCCTTGATCTTGGCCCGTTCGGCCTCCCACAGCTCGTTGAACACCGTCACTTCGAGCTGGGTGGTGCCGTCGTCGAGCACCACAACGGCCATCTTGCCGCGCCGGGTCATCTGGGTGCGGGTGGACATCACGACGCCCGCCAGCAACACCGGTTCGCGTTGCGGTTCGAGCTGGCCGAGGCGGCGTTTGACGAAGGCGCCCAGTTCGGCGGCATAGGCGTGGTAGGGATGGCCGGAGAAGAAGAAGCCGAGCGCCGGCTTTTCGTTCATCAGCCGTTCGCGTTCGCTCCAGCGCGCAACATCGACGTAATGCGCGGTGTCCTGCCGAGCCCCCGTGCCCATGTCGAACAGGCCGCCCTGCATGGCGTTGCGCTCGGCCTGTTCGGCGGCTTCGAGGGCGACGCCGGTCGAGGCCAGCAGCTTGGCGCGGTGGTCGTCTATCGCGTCGAAGGCGCCGGCGCGGATCAGCGCTTCGATCACCCGGCGATTCACCACGCGCTTGTCGATGCGGCGGCAGAAATCGAACAGGTCGGTGAACGCCCCGCCCGTTTCACGGGCCTTGAGGATCACCGACAGCGCTGCCTCGCCGGTACCCTTGATGGCGCCGAGGCCGTAACGGATGGTCTTGCCGTCCACCGGCCGGAAGCGGATGCCGCTGTGATTGATGTCGGGCGGCAGGAAGACGAGGCCGTTGTCGGTAGCGTCCTTGTGGAAGAACTGGACCTTGTCGGTGTTGGCCATTTCCGAGGACAGCGTGGCCGCCGCGAAGGCCGCCGGATGGTGCTGCTTGAGCCAGCCGGTGTGATAGGCCACCAGCGAGTAGGCGGCGGCGTGCGACTTGTTGAAGCCGTAGCCGGCGAACTTCTCCATGGTGTCGAAGATCTCGTTGGCCTTGTCGGCGCCGATGCCGTTCTTCCCGGCGCCCTCGACGAAGATCTCGCGCTGCTGGGCCATTTCCTCCGGCTTCTTCTTGCCCATGGCGCGGCGCAGCAGGTCGGCGCCGCCGAGCGAGTAGCCGGCCACCACCTGGGCGGCCTGCATCACCTGCTCCTGGTACACCATGATGCCGTAGGTGTTGCCGACCACCTTTTCCAGCAGCGGATGCGGATAGACGATGCGCTCGCGGCCGTGCTTGCGGGCGATGAAGTTGGGGATGAAGTCCATCGGTCCGGGGCGGTAGAGCGCGTTCAGGGCGATGAGGTCTTCCAGCCGGTCGGGCTTGGCCTGCACCAGGGTGTCCTTCATGCCGCGCGATTCGAACTGGAACACCGCCGTGGTGTTGGCCGTCTTGAAGATGCGGTCGTAGGTCGGCTTGTCGTCGAGCGGCAGGCGGTCGAGGTCCACCTCGACGTCCTCCACCTCCTTCGCGAAGCGCACGGCCTCGGCCAGTATCGTCAGCGTGCGCAGGCCGAGGAAGTCGAACTTCACCAGGCCCGCGCGCTCGACGTCGTCCTTGTCGAACTGGCTCACCGCGGCTTCCGCGCCGCCGGCCGAGTAGAGCGGGCAGAAGTCGGTGAGCTTGCCCGGCGCGATGAGCACGCCGCCGGCGTGCATGCCGACGTTGCGGGTGAGGCCCTCGAGCTTCTCCGCCAGCTCGAGCAGCTCGCGGATCTCCTCTTCGCGCCCGGCGCGCTCGTTGATGGCCGGCTCCTTGCCGCGCGCGTCCGCCAGCGTGATGCCCAGCTCGTTGGGGATCAGCTTGGCGAACTGGTCGACGAAGTTGAAGCCGAGGTCGAGCACGCGGCCGACGTCGCGGATCACCGCCTTGGCCGCCAGGGTGCCGAAGGTGACGATCTGCGACACGGCATGCGCGCCGTATTTCTTCTTGACGTAATCGATGACGCGATCGCGCCCTTCCTGGCAGAAGTCGATGTCGAAGTCGGGCATCGAAACGCGTTCCGGGTTCAGGAAACGCTCGAACAGCAGCTCGTAGCGCAGCGGATCGAGATCGGTGATGTCAAGGCTGTAGGCCACCAGCGAGCCCGCGCCCGAGCCGCGGCCCGGCCCCACCGGCACGCCGTTGTGCTTGGCCCAGCGGATGAAGTCGGCAACGATCAGGAAGTAGCCGGGGAAGCCCATCTTGACGATGGTCGCGATCTCGAAATCAAGCCGCGCGACATAGGTCGGCCGCTGATTCTCGCGTTCCGCCGGATCCGGGTAGAGCAGTTGCAGACGGCGATCCAGGCCGTCATGCGACTCGCTGGCGAGAAAGGCCTCCAGAGGCTCGCCGGCCGGCGTCGGAAAATCCGGCAGACGGCTCTTGCCCAGTTCCACCGTGAGGTTGCAGCGACGGGCGATTTCGACCGAATTCTGCAAGGCCTCGGGCAGGTCGGTGAACAATTCGGCCATCTCGGCCCGGGTCTTGAAGTACTGCTCGGGGCTGTAGCGCTTCGGCCGCCGCGTGTCGCCCAGCACATAGCCGTCGGCGATGCAGACCCGCGCCTCGTGCGCCTTGAAGTCATCCTTTTGCAGGAACTGCACCGGGTGCGTCGCCACCAGCGGCAGGCCGAGGCGCGCCGCCAGATCGACGCTGGCGGCGACCAGCACTTCGCTTGCCGCCGCGCCGTCGCGGCCACCGGGGCGCTGCACTTCGATGTAATAGCTGCCAGGGAACAGTTGCGCCCAGGCCTGCGCGCGCACGTCGGCCTGATCGAGCTTGCCGGCCGCCAGCAGTTGTCCGATGTCGCCCAGCGGGCCGCCGGACAGCGCGATCAGGCCGCTGTTGTCGCCCTGGCTCAGTTGGGTGCGCGTGATCTCGGCGCGGCCGTGGCGGCGCGGCGCCAGATAGGCGGCGGAGAGCAGTTCGCACAGGCGCAGGTAGCCGGCGCGATTCTTCGCCAGCAGCAGCAGGCGCGCCGGGCCGTCGTTCTTGTCGGTCGCATCCTCGTCGCCAATCCAGACATCGCAGCCGATGATCGGCTTGATGCCCTTGCCGCGCGCCGCGGTGTAGAACTTGACCATGCCGAACAGGTTGGCCAGGTCGGTGATCGCCAGCGCCGGCTGGCCGTCCGCCACCGCCCGCGCGATGGCCTCATCAATGCGCGTCAGGCCATCGCTGATCGAGTATTCGCTGTGAAGGCGGAGATGGACGAAGCCGGGGGCAGTGGACATGGCGCGGCAATTTTACGCCCATGCACTCCGACCGAGTTCGCGGATTTCTCACGCGCGGGCGCCGTATCGCCATCTGCTACGGCGAGGAGAGCGTCTTTTGCTCGATCGCCCTGTAGCGCAGTTGTTTCATCAGCGCCGACTTTTCAGGCCGTGCTCTGAACAATCATGCCGGGACTCGCCCCGGCGGGCGAGGCACTTTCTTGTGATGCGACAAGAAAGTATCCAAAGAAACGCGCACTTGGCCTAACCCTACAGTCGCGGGGACCTGCGCAAAGAGCCGCGCAGGCCGCTCACCTCCACTACAAGGGCTTCCCCAAAATACGCAAGCGGTTTTCGATTTTCAGTTCATCTTGATTTCCTGACCAGGTTGCATTGTCACTGCGCGGTTCGATGAAGAAGATGGCGGACGTTGGGCGTTGGGCCCCTTGAAGCGCTCCCATAGCCGCTTGACATACGTACGTAATCGCGTACCATGTGAGCTTCTTTGAAGGGGCACGAAATGAACACACTTACCGCCAGCGAAGCTCGCGCAAACCTGTATCGGCTCATCGATCAAACAGTTGAGTCTCATGAGCCAATCATCATTTCCGGAAAACGCAGCAATGCCGTGCTGCTATCCGCAGAAGATTGGAGCGCAATTCAGGAAACCTTGTACCTACTGGCCGTGCCTGGCATGCGCGAGTCCATCAAGGCAGGTATGGCCGAGCCCCTCGCAAAAAGTTCGAAGTCGCTTAAGTGGTGAATTGGGAAGTTGTTTATGCCAAGCAAGCAATGAAGGACGCAAAGAAGCTTGCTGCAAGTGGTCTTAAACAAAAGGCACAAGAACTGCTCGCGGTTCTTGCCGACGACCCATTTCGAAATCCACCACCCTTCGAAAAGCTAGTCGGCGATCTTGCTGGCGCGTACTCTCGCCGTATCAATATTCAGCACCGCATTGTGTACGAGGTCTTTACCAAAGAGAAAACGGTTCGTGTCCTGCGCATGTGGACTCACTATGAGTAAGCCGAGGCCCAACCCATCCATCAACACGGCCGCCGGCGATGGGACCGCCGGCGCCGGTTATGTCAATTCGTTGGGCGTCTATAGCACTCCCCTAACTTTCCCTAGGAACATTCTTGCTCGAACGAGTTAATCAACTAGTGCAGCGGCAGGCCACCGGGCGAAACCTTCTGGTGCTGGTGATCGTCTACTGCATCTACTTCCAGATTTTCTTCTTTGCCAAGGTTCCTTTCGGCATCACAGCTATTCAGCCGTATGCCTCTCATGGAGGAATTCTAGATGTTGAGTTCTTCTACACGTCCGAGCAGGCTTATGAACGACTCGCCAGTTTCGGTGAGCTGGGAAGGGCGACATATCTTCACATACTGATGGGAGACCTCATATATCCGACTCTTCTTGGCAGCTTACTGGCCGTTTCGATTTGCCTGATCGTCAAGCGTCTCAATCCTTCTCACGCAAGTTGGCAGTATCTGGCTTTGCTGCCTTTGACCAACATGGTGTGCGACTACTGTGAGAATTCATTACTGTTTGTTCTGCTGCTCTCCTACCCCACATCGCTGCCAACCATTGCCACTGTCGCTGGGGTTGCTACGCTTGCCAAGAACATTGTCGGCATACTCAGTTTTTCCGCGCTTGCGTTCGGGCTTCTTGTCATGCTGGTTCAATACCTCAGGCCGCGACGTGCATAGAGCGCTAAGGGGTCAGGTTCGGAATTGCTTCTATCACAACCTTCCACTCGCGACGCTTTTCATCCCCCTCTGACCCGCCGAGCGAGGAAGGTTCGCCGGGGGGTAGTCCGGTCGCGTTGTCCGACGACGGCCGCTTTTTGGCCGGCTGGTTTAGCGACCGGCCCGGCGGGCCTTCCGCAGCGAGGGCAGTCTGACGCAGTCAGACCGGGGAGGCGGGGTGCGCTTCTTTGGGTAGTTTCTTGTCGCATCACAAGAAAGTACCTCGCCCGCCGGGGCGAGTCCCGGCATGTTAGTTAGGCGTGCCGCCTCAAAAAGTCGGCGCTAGCGACACGGCGAATGGAGTAGAAGCCTCTGGATTCCGGCGTTCGCCGGAATGACGGAATCCGAAAAGTCGGCGCCGGCGATACGGCGAGAAACAAACTCAGACCGGCCGCTGCACCCACTCCAGCAACGGCTGCCACTGCTCGAGATCCTTCTCGGCCCGGCTTGGCGGGAGTTCGAAGATGCTCATGCCGTGCGCCGCGGCCTGCACGTAGTTCTGCGTGTCGCGCAGGTGGGCCACCACCGGCAGACCGGTGCTTTCGAGGAAGCGCTCCAGTTCGCCGGCGGCGCGGGTGCGCGCATCGACGCGCATGGCGACGATGGCGACGAAGGCATCGTGCTTGCGAATCTCTTTTTCTTCCAGCAGGCGGTCGAGGAAATGCCGCGTGGCGAGGATGTCGAAAATCGAGGGCTGCAAGGGCACGATCACGCGCCGGACCATTTTCAGCACCTGCGCCAGCTTCTTGCCGTGCAAGCCGGCCGGCGTATCCAGCACGACGTGGCTGGTGTCCTTCGGCGGCCGCGCCGGCTGGTCGGGTTCGATGTCCCAGGTGGCGATGTGCGGCAACGAAGGCGAGCGCAGCTTGAGCCATTCGCGCGAGGACTGCTGGCGGTCGATGTCGCCGAGCATGACGCGCTCGCCCTGCAGGGCGAAGAAGCCGGCCAGATTGGTCGCCAGCGTCGTCTTGCCGACGCCGCCCTTGGGATTCGCGATCAGAAAAGATTCCATTGGCCTATGGTAACAGCACCGTCGAACCCGTGGTCTTGCGCGCCGCCAGGTCGATCTGGGCCTGCGCGGCGTCCTTCAGCGCGTAGGTCTGGTTGACTTCAATTTTTACCTTGCCCGAGATAACCACGTCGAACAGCTCGCCCGCAATCGCCAGCAGGTCACTGCGCTGCGCGGTGTAGGTGAACAGGGTGGGACGGGTGATGAACAGCGAGCCCATTTTGGCCAGCAGGCCGAGGTCGAAGGGCGGTACGGGGCCGGAAGCAGCACCGAACAGCACCATCATGCCCATCGGTTGCAGGCATTCAAGCGAGCCCATGAAGGTGTCCTTGCCGATCGAGTCATACACGACGCGCACGCCTTTGCCCCCGGTGATTGCCTTGACCCGCTCGACGAAATTCTCGCGCGTGTAGATGATGGTGTGGTCGCAGCCGTGCGCCTTGGCCAGTGCCGCTTTCTCGTCGGAACTGACGGTGCCGATCACCGTGACGCCCAAGGCGCGCGCCCACTGGCAGACGATGAGGCCGACGCCGCCGGCGGCGGCATGGATCAGGATGGTGTCGCCCGGCTCGACCTTGCAGGTGCGGCGCAGCAGGTATTGCGCGGTCATGCCCTGCAGCATCATCGCCGCGCCGGTCTTGAAGTCGATGGCGTCGGGCAGCTTGACCAGCCGGTCGGCGGGAATGTTGCGCACTTCGGCATAGGCGCCCACGGGGCCGCCGGCATAGGCGACGCGGTCGCCCACCTTGAGGTCGGTCACCGCCGCACCCACCGACTCGACCACGCCCGCCGCTTCGAGACCTATCCCCGACGGCAGTGGCACCGGGTAGGCGCCGGTGCGGTGGTAGATGTCGATGAAGTTGAGGCCGACAGCGTGATGCCGCACACGCGCCTCGTGCGGTGCCGTATCGCCAACGCCGAGTTTTTCCCAGCACAGCACTTCGGGACCGCCGGGGGTGTGAAAACGGATGGCATGGGTCATGGTTCAGCCTTTCAGATGGTTGGCATCCACTACCGCGAGGGCGGTCATGTTGACCAGGCGGCGTACTGTAGCAGTCGCCGTCAGAATATGCACCGGCTGCGCGGCGCCGAGCAGCACCGGGCCGACCGTGATGCCGTCGCCCGAGGTGGCCTTGATCAGGTTGAAGGAAATATTGGCGGCATCGACATTGGGCATGATCAGCAGGTTGGCCTCGCCCTTGAGGCGGCAGCCGGGATACAGCTTTTCGCGGATGTCCTGCGACAGGGCCGCATCGCCGTGCATTTCGCCGTCGACTTCGAGGCCCGGCGCGCGCGCCTCGATCAAGGCCCGCGCCGCCGCCATTTTGAGCGCGGAGGCCGAGCGCAGGCTGCCGAAGTTGGAATGCGACAAGAGCGCCACTTTGGGTTCGAGGCCGAAACGCCGCACTTCCTTGGCCGCCATCAGCGCGATGTCGGCAATCTGTTCGGCGGAGGGGTCGTCGTTGACGTAGGTATCGCACATGAACAGCGTGTGGCGGGCCAGCAGCAGCATGTTCATCGCCGCGAAGCAGTGCGCCTCGGGCTCCAGGCCGATCACGTCGCTGACATGCTTCAGGTGCTGCGCGTGGCGCCCGACCACGCCGCACAGCATGGCATCGACATAGCCGCGCTTGAGCAACATGGCGCCGATCAGCGTGGTGTCGGAGCGCAGCGCCTGCTTGGCCGAGCCGGGCGTCACGCCCTGCCGTCCCATGATGTCGTGATAGTTCTGCCACAGCTCCTTGTAGCGTGGGTCGGAATGCGGGTTCACCAGCTCGAAATCGCGCCCCGCCACCAGGCGCAGGCCCGCCTTCTCGATGCGCATGCCGATCACCTCGGGGCGGCCGATCAGCACCGGCTGCGCCAGGCCTTCGTCGCGCACCGCCTGCACAGCACGCAGCACGCGCTCGTCCTCGCCTTCGCAGTAGATGACGCGACGCGGCGCCTTCTTGGCGGCGGCGAATACCGGCTTCATGACGAAACCGGAGTGATAGACGAAGCTGTTCAACTTGTCGCGGTAGGCGTCGAAGTCCTTGATCGGCCGTGTCGCCACGCCCGACTCCTCGGCGGCCCTGGCCACGGCCGGCGCGATCTTGACGATCAGGCGCGGATCGAAGGGGCGCGGGATCAGGTACTCGCGGCCGAAGGCCAGGCTCTCTCCGCCATAGGCCATCGCCACCACGTCTGAGGCCTCGGCCTGCGCCAGTTCGGCGATGGCGCGCACGGCAGCCAATTTCATCGGCTCGGTGATGGTGGTCGCGCCAGCATCGAGCGCGCCGCGGAAAATGAAGGGGAAGCACAGCACGTTGTTGACCTGGTTCGGGTAATCCGAACGACCGGTGGCAATGATCGCGTCATCGCGCACGGATTTGACTTCCTCGGGCGTGATTTCCGGCGTCGGGTTGGCCAGCGCCATGATCAGCGGGTTCTTTGCCATCTTCGCCACCATGGCGGGCTTGACCACGCCGCCGGCCGAGAGGCCGAGGAAGACGTCGGCGCCCTCGATCACTTCGGCCAGCGTGCGCGCATCGGTCTTCTTCGCGTAGCGATCCTTGATCGGGTCCATGAGTTTCTCGCGCCCGACATACACCACGCCCTCGATGTCGGTGACCCAGATGTTCTCGACCCTGACACCGAGGTTCACCAGCAGGTCGAGGCAGGCCAGCGCCGCAGCGCCCGCGCCCGAGGTCACCAGCTTGACCTCCTCGACCTTCTTGCCGACCAACGTAAGGCCGTTCAAGATCGCCGCGCCGACGACAATCGCCGTGCCGTGCTGGTCGTCGTGGAACACCGGAATCTTCATGCGCTCGCGCAGCTTCGATTCGATGTAGAAGCACTCCGGCGCCTTGATGTCTTCGAGGTTGATGCCACCGAAGGTCGGTTCCATGGCCGCGATCATGTCGATCAGTTTGTCGGCATCGGGCTCCTGCAATTCGATGTCGAACACATCGATGCCGGCGAACTTCTTGAACAGCACGCCCTTGCCTTCCATCACCGGCTTCGCCGCCAGCGGCCCGATGTTGCCCAGGCCCAGCACGGCGGTGCCATTGGTCACCACGCCCACCAGGTTGGCGCGCGAGGTCAGGCGGCTGGCCATCGCCGGGTCGGCGACGATGGCATTGCAGGCCGCGGCCACACCCGGCGAGTAGGCCAGCGCCAGGTCGCGCTGGTTGGTGAGGCCCTTGGTCGGCACTACCGCGATTTTTCCGGGAGTAGGAAATTCGTGATATTCGAGGGCGGCGGCGGAGAGGTTTTCCTGTTCGTTGGACATCGCGTTGGCTCTGCTGGGGGAAAGGACGAAATGATAGTCCCGTCCGCCTGACAGCGCCATTACGGAATTCCACGAGTCGGCGCCGGCCAGACGGCGCCCGCGCCCGCCGTTACGGGCATTGCCGCAATGCAACATGCGCTGTGGCAAAATTGCCCGATCCAAATCAGGGAGTCCAGCATGAAGCGCGTCGTATTCAACCAAAAGGGCGGTGTGGGAAAAAGCACCATCACCTGCAACCTGGCCGCCATCGCCGCCGCGCGCGGCGCGCGCACGCTGGTGATCGACCTCGATCCGCAGGCCAATTCGACGCAGTACCTGCTCGGCGAGGCGGCGAACGACCAGGAACTCACCGCCAACGAATTCTTCGACCAGATGCTGAGCTTCAAGCTGCGTCCACTGCCGACCGAAGAATTCATCACCGCCACGCCCTTCGAGAACCTTTCGATCCTGCCCTCCGGCCCGGCGCTGGAAGAACTGCAGGCCAAGCTCGAATCGCGCTACAAGATCTACAAGCTGCGCGAGGCCCTCGACGCGCTCGAAGGCTACGACGAAATCTGGATCGACACGCCGCCCGCGCTGCACTTCTACACGCGCTCGGCGCTGATCGCCGCCGACGCCTGCCTGATCCCCTTCGACTGCGACGAATTCGCCCGCCGCGCGCTCTACAACCTGCTCGACAACGTCAATGAAATCCGCGCCGACCACAACGCCGGCCTCGAGGTCGAAGGCATCGTCATCAACCAGTTCCAGGCCCGCGCCAGCCTGCCGCAGCGGATCATCGACGAGCTGCGCGAAGAAGGCCTGCCGGTGCTGGCCTCCTTCCTGTCATCGTCGGTGAAGATCAAGGAATCGCACCAGCAAGCCAAGCCGATGATCCACCTTGATCGCGGCCACAAAGTGACGCAAGAGTTCGGCGCGCTGTTCGACGAACTGGAAGCCGCGAGGAAAGCCCGCGCCAGGGCCGCGGCGAAGAAGCGCGCATGATCCCCGCCCTCGCGCTCGGCATTGCGCTGGCCATCATCCTCGCGGTGGTCTGGTCGCGCTACACGCGCCTGAAGCGCGAGCGCTACATCCGCGACTACACACTGCCCAAGGGTTTGTACGAGCGCCTGAAGAAGCGCCGCCCGGAACTTGAAATGAAGGACTGCATGCTGGTCGCGCGCGGCCTGCGCAAGTTCTTCCTCGCCCACCTGAACTCGGGCAGGAAATTCGTCTCCATGCCCTCGCAGGTGGTCGACGACCTGTGGCACGAATTCATCCTCTACACCAAGGCCTACGACGATTTCTGCAAGCACGCCTTCGGCCGCTTCCTGCACCACACGCCGGCGGTGGTCCTCGGCCCCGACAAGCGCGACAACGAAGGCCTGCGCCGCGTCTGGTGGCACGCCTGCAAGGAAGAGAATATCGACCCGGCGAACGCCCTGCGCCTGCCGCTGCTGTTCGCGCTCGACGCCAAGCTCGGCATCGCCGACGGCTTCGTCTACACCCCCGACTGCAAGTCGCTGCGCGGCGATGCCGGCGGCAACGTACATTGCGGCGCCGACTTCAGCGACAGCTCGATCGATGGCGGCACCGATGGCTTCGGCGACAGCGATGGCGGAGGGGATGGCGGCGGGGATGGGGGTGGTGGTTGCGGGGGTGGGGGCGACTGATCTCCTCGCCGCTGCGGATGACGCTACGGCGACCAAAAAACTTAAAACGTCCCCGGATACGCCCCGCCATCCAGCAACCAGTTCTGCCCGGTGATGAATCCGGCCTGCGTCGAACACAGCCACGCGCAAGCCGCGCCGAACTCTTCGGGGTTGCCGATGCGGCCGGCGGGAATCGTCGCCACGCGCTCGGCCAGCACCTGTTCATAGGGCACGTTACGCGCCTTGGCCTGGCCGCCGATCACCGTCGCGATGCGGTCGGTGTCGAAAAATCCCGGCAGCAGGTTGTTGATGGTGACGTTGTGCGCCACTGTCTTGCGCGAGAGTCCCGCGACGAAGCCGGTGAGGCCGGAGCGCGCGCCGTTGGACAGGCCCAGCACGTCGATCGGCGCCTTGACCGCGCCCGAGGTGATGTTCACGATGCGGCCGAATTTGCGCGCGATCATGCCGTCCACCGTGGCCTTGATCAGTTCGATCGGCGTCAGCATGTTGGCATCGAGCGCGGCCAGCCAGTCGTCACGCGACCAGTTGCGGAAATCGCCGGGGGGCGGGCCGCCGGCGTTGTTGACCAGGATGTCCGGCTGCGGACAGGCCGCCAGCGCGGCGGCGCGGCCTTCCGGCGTGACGATGTCGGCCGCCACCGAGATGACCGTGGCGCCGGTCGCGGCGCGAATTTCGGCGGCGGTTTTCTCCAGCGCCTCGATGCCGCGCGCAACCAGTGTGACATTAACGCCTTCGCGGGCCAGCGCAAACGCGCAGCCGCGGCCCAGCCCCTTGCTCGATGCGCACACCAGTGCGGACTTGCCTGCCAGCCCCAGGTCCATTTTCAGCCCTTCAGAAAACCCGCGACCAGTCGGTTGAACGCATCGGGCTGCTCGATGCAGGAAAGATGCGAAGCGGACGCAATCACCTCCAGCCGCGCGCCGGGAATCGCCGCGGCGATGGCTTCCTGCATCGCCGGCGGCGTGCCGGGATCATCGGCGCCGGCAATCACCACCGTCGGGGCGCGGATCGCGCCGATGCGCGCCGTGATGTCGAGGTGGCGGATCGCGCTGGCGCAGCCCACATAGCCGGCCGCCGGCGTGCCGGCAATGAGCGCGCGGATGCGGGCCATCACATCGGGCCGCGCGGCGCGGAAAGCCGGCGTGAACCAGCGCTCCAGTGTCCCTTCGGCGACGCCGACGCAGCCCCGGGCGCGGACGATGGCGATGCGCTCGTCCCACAGAGGGCCGGCTTCGGGCGGAATGCGGCTGGTGGAATTGGCGATCACCAGCTTGTCCAGACGGTCTGGTGCGGCGAGCGCGAAGTGCTGGGCGATGATGCCGCCCATCGACAGGCCGACTAAATGCGTGCGCTCGATGCCGAGCGCGTCGAGCAGGCCGACGAGATCTGCGGTGAGTTGCTCGAAGCTGTAGGCGCCTTCGGGCGCCGTCGTTCCGCCGTGGCCGCGCGTGTCGTAGCGCAACACGGTGAATGTCGGCGCCAGCGCCTCGGCGAGCTGGTCCCACATGGACAGATCGCAGGTCAGCGAGTGGGAAAGTGTGACCCAGGGGCCGCTGCCTTCCACCTGGTAGCGGACATTGATGCCATTAACGTTCTTGGTTTTCATGCTGCCTCCAGTTTGGCTATCGACAGCGCCAGCCACTTCATGCCGGCGTTGCCGAAGTTGACTTGCACACGGGCGTCGGTGCCGCTGCCCTCGGCATTGACGATGACGCCGAGGCCGAACTTTGCGTGCATCACGCTCTGGCCGATGCGGAACCCGCTGCCACCCGAGGATTCGCTGCGGCGCGGCGCGCTGTTGAAAGCCGGCGTTGATGACACGGCAAAGCCGCCCTTGCCTGCTCGCGGCGTCAGCCATTTCACCAGTTGTTCGGGCACCTCGTCAAGGAAGCGCGACG
>CAYNGV010000044.1:13444-15341 GCA_964397005.1 uncultured Sulfuritalea sp.
CGCGGCGTCAGCCATTTCACCAGTTGTTCGGGCACCTCGTCAAGGAAGCGCGACGGCAGGTTGTAGCGCGTCTGGCCGTGCAGCATGCGGGTCTGCGCGAAGCTCAAATAGAGCCGCTGCCGCGCGCGCGTGACGGCGACGTACATCAAGCGCCGCTCCTCTTCGAGACCCTTGTCTTCATTCATGGAGTTCTCGTGCGGGAACAGGCCGTCCTCCAAACCGCTGATGAAAACCACATTGAATTCGAGGCCCTTGGCCGAATGCACGGTCATCAGTTGCAGCGCGTCGTCGCCTTCGCCGGCCTGGTGCTCGCCGGCTTCGAGCGAAGCGTGGGCGAGAAACGACGACAGGTCGTTGCCGAACTCTCCCGTTATTTCGCCGTCCTGGTTTGGCGTGCCTTCCTCGGCGACGAAGCTGGCCGCGGCATTGATCAGTTCGTCGAGGTTGTCCAGCCGCTCCTGGCCTTCCTTCTCGTTCTTGTAGTGGGCGCGCAGGCCGGAGAGCTCGATGACGTGATCGACCAGTTCCGGCAGCGGCAGGTGCGCGGCCTCGCGCAGAGTGACGATCAATTGCGCGAACGCGGCGAGCTTGGCGCCGCCGGCGCCCGCGACCTGCGGAATCGCCGCATGCAGGCTGCTGTTGGCCGCCTTCGCCGCGTCCTGCAGGTTTTCCAGACTGCGCGCACCGATGCCGCGCGCGGGGAAATTCACCACGCGGGCAAACGCGGTGTCGTCGTCGGTGTTGGCGATCAGCCGCAGGTAGGCCAGCGCGTGCTTGATCTCGGCGCGCTCGAAGAAGCGCAGACCGCCATACACGCGATAGGGCAGACCGGCATTGAACAGCGCGTGTTCCAGCGCGCGCGACTGCGCGTTGCTGCGATAGAGCAGGGCGATCTCGGCGCGGGCATGACCTTCGCGCGACAGGGCTTTCACTTCCTCGACGATCCAGCGCGCTTCGTCGCCGTCGGAATAGGATTCGTAGATGCGAATCGGCTCGCCGCTGCCGGCCTCGGTCCACAGGTTCTTGCCCAGGCGCGTGGGATTGTTCTTGATGATCGCGTTGGCGGCGTCGAGGATGTTGCCCTGGGAGCGGTAGTTCTGTTCGAGGCGGATCAGGTTGGCGACCTTGAACTCGCGCTCGAAGTCGGCCATGTTGCCGACGTCGGCGCCGCGAAAGGCGTAGATGCTCTGGTCATCGTCGCCGACGCAGAAGAGGCTGGCGCCGCCGCCGGCGAGCAGCTTCAGCCAGCGGTATTGAAGTTTGTTGGTGTCCTGAAACTCGTCAACGAGAATGTGGCGGAAGCGCTCCTGATAGTGGCGGCGCAGCGGCTCGTTGCGCTCCAGCAGTTCGTAGGAGCGCAGCAGCAGCTCGGCGAAATCGACCACGCCTTCGCGTTGGCATTGCGCTTCGTAGGCTTCGTAGAGCCCGACGCGCTTCCTCGCCCAGTCGTCGTACGCGTCGACCCCGGCCGCACGCAGACCCTGCTCCTTCTGCGCGTTGATGAAGTGGCACAGTTCGCGCGGCGGAAACTTCTCGTCATCGACATTCAGCGATTTGAGCAGGCGCTTGACCGAGGCCTGCTGGTCGGCCGAGTCGAGGATCTGGAACAGTTGGGGCAGCCCGGCATCGCGATAGTGGGCGCGCAGCAGGCGGTTGCACAGGCCGTGAAAGGTGCCGATCCACATGCCCCTGACATTGATCGGCAGCATGCCGGCCAACCGCGTCTGCATTTCCTTGGCGGCTTTGTTGGTGAAAGTCACGGCCAGCACGCCCGGCGGCGAAACCTGGCCGGTGGAAATCAGCCAGGCGATGCGCGTCGTCAGCACCCGCGTCTTGCCCGAACCGGCGCCGGCGAGGATCAGGGCATGCGCCGGCGGCAGGGTGACGGCCGCGAGTT
>CAYNGV010000045.1:0-15231 GCA_964397005.1 uncultured Sulfuritalea sp.
GGATCGATCGGCCAGGCGCCGCCGGAAGAGAACATCGGCACGCGCGACATCGACTCGACGCCGCCGCCGACCACCAGGTCGGCCTGCCCGGACATGATCTGCGCCGCGGCCTGGTTGCAGGCCTCCAGCCCCGAGGCGCAGAAGCGACTGACCGTGACGCCCGGCGCGCTGATGGCATAGTCGGCATACAACGCCGCGACGCGCGCAATGTCGGCGCCCTGCTCGCCCACCGGCTCGACGCAGCCGAGCACCACGTCGTCGACCTTCGAGGTATCCAGCGCGTTGCGGTCGCGCAAGGCGCGCAAAGCGGTGGCGGCCAGATAGATCGGCGTCGCCTGGTTCAGCGCGCCGCCCTGCTTGCCCTTGCCGCGTGGCGTGCGCACGGCGTCGAAAATGAAGGCTTCGGTCATCACAGGCTCCTGCTGATGAGTTCTTTCATGATTTCATTGGTGCCACCGTAGATGCGCTGCACCCGGGCATCGGCCCAGGCGCGGGTGATCGGGTATTCCCACATGTAGCCGTAACCGCCGTGCAATTGCACGCATTCGTCCATCACCTTGAATTGCAGGTCCGAGCACCAGTACTTGGCCATCGACGCCGTGGCGGGGTCGAGCTTCTGCTCCAGCAGCAGTTCGACGCAGCGGTCGACAAAGACGCGGCCAATCTGCACTTCCGTTTTCAGTTCGGCCAGCTTGAAGCGGGTATTCTGGAACTTCATGATCTCCTGACCGAAAGCCTTGCGCTCCCGCGTGTAGGCCACGGTCCAGTCGATCGCCGCCTCGGCCGAAGCGATCGAAATCACGGCGATCTGCAGTCGCTCCCAGGGCAGCTCCTGCATCAGATAGACGAAGCCGTTGCCTTCCTCGCCGAGCAGGTTCTCCGCCGGCACGCGCACGTTGTCGAAGAACAGCTCGCAGGTGTCCTGCGCCTTCATGCCGGCCTTGTGCAGCGGTTTGGCCTTGGTGAAACCGGGCATCGAGGTATCGACCACCAGCAGGCTGGTGCCCTTGGCGCCCTTGGCCGGATCGGTCTTGGCGACGACGATGACGAGGTCGCAGAGGTAGCCGTTGGTGATGAAGATCTTCGAACCGTTGAGGACGTAGTGATCGCCGTCGCGAACTGCTGTAGTGCGCACGCCCTGCAGGTCGGAACCGGCGCCCGGCTCGGTCATGGCGATGGCGCCGACCATCTCGCCGCTGGCCATTTTCGGCAGGTACTTCTGCTTGAGAATCTCGCTGCCGTAATGCAGCAGGTAGGGCGCGACGATTTCCGAATGCAGGCCCCAGCCCAGACCCGTGGCGTTGATGCGCGCCGCCTCTTCCATCACGATCACCGAAAAGCGCTTGTCCACGCCGACCCCGCCGTATTCCTCCGGCATGGTCGCGCAAAGGAAGCCGGCGGCGCCGGCCTTGGTCCAGATGTCGCGATCAACATGCGACTGTTCTTCCCAGCGCGCGTGATGGGGAGCGACTTCCTGCTCCATGAAACGGCGAACCGTGTCGCGGAACGCTTCGTGGTCCTCTTCAAACAGGGTGCGTGGAATCGACATCATGGAAGCTCTCCGTCATGGCTACTGAAGGGCTGCCATGCTACCAAGCAAGCGCTTGCTTGACAAGGAATGAGGGCGGGACAAAAATGGCCGCCTCGCGACGGAGGACAGACCATGATCCCGACCCCACCCATCATGACCGCCACGCATGAGGTGCTGAACCAGGCCCATGCGCTGGAGAACTACAACGCCTACCTCAACAACGTCCCGCTGCAGGAGGCCGTGAAGACCCAGGGTGCCGCCTGGGCGCAGGACTGGCTCATTGCGCGCGGCGCCGAAACCGGCAGCGCGGAATGGATCGAGCATGGCCGCCTGGCCAACGTCAATATTCCGCAACTGCGCCTGTTCGACCGCTACGGCAACCGCCGCGACGAGGTCGAGTTCCATCCCTCGTGGCACGAATGCCTCGGCTGGCTCAAGCGCCACGGCTGCGATACCGGGCCCTGGGCCGATCCCAAACCGGGCGCCCACGTCGCCCGCGCCGCCGCTTACGTGATGTTCGCCGAAATCGAGGACGGCTCGCTGTGCCCCACCACCATGACCTACGGCGCGGTGCCGGTGCTCAAACATGTGCCGGAGATCGCCCGCGAGTGGATGCCGAAGCTGCTCTCGCGCGACTACGACAAGCGCTTCATTCCGGCGGCGCAGAAGAAGGGCGTGCTGATCGGCATGGGCCTCACCGAGAAGCAGGGCGGTTCCGACGTGCGCGCGAATACTACGAGAGCCGAACGCATGGACGATGGGAGCTGGCGCATCACCGGCCACAAATGGTTCCTCTCGGCACCAATGTGCGACGCCTTCCTCGTCACGGCGCAATCGCCGAAAGGCCTGTCCTGCTTCTTCGTGCCGCGCTGGACGCCCGATGGGCGGCTCAACGAACTGCGCATCCAGCGCTTCAAGGAAAAGATGGGCGACCGCTCGAACGCCGGCACCGAGGCCGAGTTCTGGGGCTCGCAAGGCTGGCTGGTGGGCGAGGAAGGGCGCGGCATCCCGACCGTGCTGGAAATGGGCGTATATACGCGGCTCGATTGCGCGATCGGCAGTACCGGCATCATGCGCGGCGCGCTGTCGCAGGCGATGCACCACGCCGGCCTGCGCTCCGCCTTCGGCAAGCTGCTGCGCGACCAGCCGCTGATGATGAACACCCTGGCCGACATGGCGCTCGAAACCGAGGCGGCGACGGCGCTGTCGATGCGCCTCGCGCGCGCCTTCGATGCGCAGGAGGACGAATCCGAAAACCTGCTGCGCCGCCTGCTCACCCCGGTGGCCAAGTTCTGGATCTGCAAGCGCTGCCCGGCCATGGTGGCAGAGGCGATGGAGGTGCACGGCGGCAACGGCTATGTCGATGAGGGCCCGATGCCGCGCCTGTTCAAGCAGAGCCCGCTCAATTCCATCTGGGAGGGTTCGGGCAACGTCATGTGCCTCGACACGCTGCGCGCCATGGGCCGCCATCCGAAGAGCGTCGAGGTGCTGGCGGCCGAAATCGCGCCGGCGCTGGGAAAGAACCGCGCTTTCGACGCCTTCGCCGCGAAGCTGAAGGACGGCCTCTCCAATCCGCAGGACATCGAAACCCGCGGCCGCGAGCTGACGCAGGGCATCGCGCTGGCGATGCAGGGTGCGCTGCTGCTGCGCCATGCGCCGGCGCCGGTGAGCGAGGCGTTCTGCGCCTCGCGCCTGGCGCCCAATCATTGGGGCGCGGCCTTCGGCACGCTGGCGGCAACGACGGATTTCAGGACGCTGCTCGATCGCGCCTGGCCGGGTCAGCCCTGATGACGGCGATCGCTCCCGCCTGGCTGGCCGCCACCGAATTCATCGACCATGAACATCCGGCGATCCGCGAATTCGTCGCCGAAAAAGTCGGCGCTGGTGATACGGCGAAGGACAAAGCCCTGAAGCTGTATTTCGCCGTGCGCGACGGCATCCGCTACGACCCCTACAGCGCCAGCATGCAACGCGAAGCGCTGCGCGCCAGCACGACCCTGATCAAGCGCGTCGGTTACTGCGTGCCCAAGGCTTTGCTGTATGCCGCCTGCCTGCGCGCGGTCGGCATTCCGGCGCGGCCGGGATTCGCCGACGTGAAGAACCATCTGTCCACCGAGAAGCTCGATCGCCTGATGGGCACCGACATCTACGCCTGGCACGGCTATGTCAGCCTGTGGCTGGACGGCAAGTGGGTCAAGGCGACGCCGGCCTTCAACCTCGAAATGTGCCGGCGCTTCGGCGTCAAGCCGCTGGATTTTGATGGCGAGCACGACTCGCAGATGCACCCCTACAACTCGGCCAACCAGCGCCACATGGAATACGTCAAGCAACGCGGCGAATTCGACGACCTGCCCTACGACGAACTGGTGGCCGACATGCTCGCCATGTATCCGGCGCTGGTGGCGCAGAGCGAAACACCGGCCGGCGACTTCGAGCACGAGGCCATCGCCCGGCCAGCGGCATGAGCATACGGATAGAGCGACAGGATGCGGTAACCACGGTCATCATCGACCGCCCCGCCGCGCGCAATGCGATCGACCGCGCCACGGCGGAAGCGCTGGCCGATGCCTTCCGCGCCTTCGACGCCGATCCCGCTGCCTCCGTCGCGGTGCTGTGCGGCGCGCAAGGCCACTTCTGCGCCGGCGCCGACTTGAAATCCTTTGTCGCCAACCCCGATGAATGGCAGCTCAGCGAGGAGGGCGATGCACCGCTGGGCCCGACCCGCATGCTGCTGTCGAAGCCGGTGATCGCCGCGGTCTCGGGTTATGCCGTCGCCGGCGGCCTCGAACTCGCGCTCTGGTGCGATCTGCGCGTGGTCGAACAATCGGCGACCTTCGGCGTCTTCTGCCGGCGCTGGGGCGTGCCGCTGATCGACGGCGGCACGATCCGGCTCGCGCGGCTGATCGGCCATTCCCGCGCGCTCGACCTGATCCTTACCGGCAGGCCGGTCGGCGCCGACGAAGCGCTGGCCATGGGCCTCGCCAATCGCGTGGTGGCGGACGGCCAGGCGCGCACGGCGGCCGAAGCCCTGGCCGCGCAGATCGCCGCCTTTCCGCAAACCTGCATGCGCCACGACCGGCTGTCCAGCCACGAGCAATGGGGCCTGCCGCTGCAGGACGCGTTGCGTAACGAATGCCGCCATGGCCGCATCTCGCTCGCCAGCGACGATGCGCGATCCGGCGCCGACAAATTCCGCGAAGGCGAGGGACGCCATGGCCGCTTCGAAAAGTAGGGCCGTCACGACGACGGAAGAACCCAACCGCCGCGGCGACATCGTGCGCGCCGCCGGGCAGCTGTTCCGCGAAAAAGGCTATTCGGCCACCACCATCCGCGACATCGCCAATGCGGTCGGCATGCGTTCGGGTTCGCCCTTCTACCACTTCAAGACCAAGCACGACATGCTGCGCGCCGTGGTGCTCGAGGGCCTGGATGCGATCGGCGATGCGGTGGCGCGCGCCGCCCAAACCGGCAAATCGCCGCGCACCAGGTTCGAGGCCATGCTGCGCGCCCACCTGGGCCAGCTGCTGGAAGCGGAGGGACGCAACTTTGCCGCCACGCTGCTGCACGAAACCCGCCACCTCAACCCCGAAGATCTGGCCGAACTGGTGGCGCGCAAGGATCGCTACGAAGCCATGTGGCAGAAGGCGTTGAAGGACCTGAAGAGCGCCGGCCTGATCGCCGACGACAGCCACGTGGCGCGGCTGTTCCTGCTGGGTGCGATGAACTGGACGGCGCAGTGGTATCGGCCGGAGGGCTCGCGCAACATCGACCAGCTGGCGCGCCAGCTGGCGGATTTCGTGCTCGGCAAGCCGCGACGCGCGTAGGCGGGCTCGCAGCGTTCGCACGCGAAATCGGGCGCCAATCGATTCATCTATACTTCCATTCCGCATCGCCTGCATAAGCGCGCTTTGCCGTCACGAACCAGAGGAGCAAACCAAGATGATCCTGAAGCCAGTACTGACCCTCGTCGTCGCCCTTGTTCTTCCATCCGCCGCGTTCGCCCAGCAAGCCGTGCAATGGGGAAGCTCCGACAAAGCGACGGCGCGCCAGAGCATCGACGGCATGAAGCTCTACTACGAGCCGGAGAAGGTCCAGAGCACGGACGCGGTTCGCTCCTTCACGCTCTATCGCTCCAGCAACCCGG
This sequence comes from uncultured Sulfuritalea sp., assembly GCA_964397005.1. Taxonomy (GTDB): domain Bacteria; phylum Pseudomonadota; class Gammaproteobacteria; order Burkholderiales; family Rhodocyclaceae; genus Sulfuritalea. The sequence goes on from CAYNGV010000045.1 coordinate 5,676, forward strand.
CCGCGCAGGATGAGGCGGGGCGCTACATGATCAACTGCGACACCCGTGAAATCGTCAGCGTGGTGAACGGCCGGAATACCCCGCCGTCGCGTCTGATCGCCGGCGAAGAGCTCTATCCGATCTGCAAGAAGCTCTGCGACTGGGACCAGAAGAGCATTTTCAAGAAGATTTTCGACTAAGCCTGCTTCGGATAGCCGACGGTCTGGGCCAGCAACACCTGATGGTCGTGCGTCAGGCCGAGCGCATCGGCGATCGCCGCGCGGTCGATCCAGGCGCGGATCACCGTCGCCAGGCCTGCCCCGGCGGCATACAGGTACACGTTCTGCGCGATCGCGCCCGCCGCGGCCGACGCAAAGGACTCGCGCTGCGCCACCGGCACCATGCCCATCCGTACGTGGTCGGCGACATAGACCAGATCGAGCGGTGCTTCATCGACGAAATCCTGATAGCCCGTGACACTGCGCAAGTCCTTCGCCGCCACCAGCCGCAATTCATGGGCTTTCGCGTCATAGCAATACGCACCCGACGGCAAGGCAACGTACACATCGATTTCCTGGGCATTCAAGGCCGACGGCGCGGTGCGCCCGCCCTCGGCGCGATTGATGCCATAGGCGGCCCAGAGCAGATTCGACAGTACAGGCAACGGCAGCGGTTTGCGCGCGAAGTCACGTGACGATTGGCGCCGGCCCAGCGCTTCCATCAGCGGGAGTCCGCCATGCTTTTCCGGCGGCGGTAATGCTATCGACGTAGCGGCGTCGCCTGTGGGGGGCTTCGGCCGCAAGGCCCCCATCATGCCGAGCGCAAGTTTGGTCAAGGTGCTCATTGCAGTCCCTCCTGCATTCCCGAAGCCAGCGGCGGCGCAACGCTTTGCGGACCGGTGTCAGTCAAAGTACGTGCGGCCTTCCTCGAACCGCGCCGCGAACCAGCCGCTCTTCAGGCTTTCGGTGCGCACCTTGCCGCGGCTGCTGGGAGCATGCACGAAGCGGTCGTCGCCGATGTAGATGCCGACGTGCGAATAGGCTTTGTTGCGCGTGTTGAAGAACACCAGGTCGCCGGGGCGCAATTGATCCGGCGGCACCGGCTTGCCTTGGCGGGCCAGATCGGCGGCGGAACCGGCCAGCCGCATGTCGGCCGACTTCTGGTAAACGTAGCTGACCATGCCGCTGCAATCCAGCCCGGCCTCCGGGTTCTTGCCGCCGAAGCGGTAGCCGGTTTCGATCAGGCCCAGCGCAAACAGCACGACGTCGTTGGCCTTGTCGTTGAAACCGGCGCCGCCGTTTGCCGAAGCCGCGGCACCGGCATTGTTCGCCGTGTCGCCAGCGCCGACTTTCGACGAAACCACCGGTGCCGGCGACTGCGTGCCATAGGGCAGCACGCCGCAGGCGTTGAGCACCAGCGTCGAACTGGCCAGCAATGCGGCGAGCGAATAGCGGGGATTTGCCATGGGAGCAAATCTAATCCTGTAGACTGGTTCCGATTAACCCAAGCAAGGCAGAAAATTTCATGCAAATCCGCGCCGCCGTCCTCAGCCAGATGGAACTCCCCCGCCCCTATGCGCAGACGCGACCGATTTCGATCGAGACCGTAAATCTCGCCGGCCCCGGCCCGAATGAAGTTCTGGTCCGCATTACCGGCGCGGGCCTGTGCCATTCCGACCTGTCCATCGTCAATGGCGACCGGCCGCGGCCGATGCCGATGGCGCTGGGCCACGAAGCCGCCGGCGTCGTCGAGGAAACCGGCCCCGGCGTCACCGACCTGGCGCGCGGCGACAGCGTGGCGCTGGTCTTCGTCCCCAGTTGCGGCCACTGCCTGCCCTGCCTCGAAGGCCGGCCGGCCCTGTGCGAACCGGGCGCGGTCGCCAACACCGCCGGCACCATGGTCGGCGGCCACCGTCATCTGTCGCGCGCCGACGGCACGCCGCTCAACCATCAGGTGGGCGTGTCCTGCTTCGCCGAATATGCCGTGTGCAATCGCGGCTCGCTGGTCAAAGTCGCCCCCGATCTGCCACCGGATGTCGCGGCGATTTTCGGCTGCGCGGTGCTGACCGGTGTCGGCGCGGCGATCAACTCGGCGCAGGTCAGGCTCGGGCAGACCGTGGCGGTGATCGGCCTCGGCGGCGTCGGCCTCTCCGCCGTGCTCGGCGCGCTGGCCGCCGGCGCGCGCGAGGTGATCGCCATCGATACCCTGCCGGCGAAACTCGAAACCGCATTGGCGCTCGGTGCGACGCGCGCCTTCCGTGCCGACGACCCCGACCTCGTGGCGCAGATCAAGGCCGCGACGCGTGGCGGCGTCGATGTCGCCATCGAAGCGGCGAGCGCGGTGGCGGCGCTCGACCTCGCCTACAAAATGACACGACGAGGCGGCACCACCATCACCTGCAGCCTGCCGCCGCCCTCGCACACCTTCAATGTACCGGCGGTGAATCTGGTCGCCGAAGAACGCACGCTGAAAGGCAGCTACCTCGGCTCGGCGGTGCCGGCGCGCGACATTCCGCATTACATCGATTTGTACAAGGCCGGCCGGCTGCCGGTGGACAAGCTCATCACCCATCGCCTCAAACTCGACCAGATCAACGAGGGCTTCGATCGCCTGGCCTCGGGAGAGGCCGTGCGGCAGGTTATTTTGTTCGACTGAACAATGCATTCCAGAACCTACCTGTTCACGTCCGAATCGGTCTCCGAAGGCCATCCGGACAAACTCGCCGACCAGATTTCGGATGCGATCCTCGACGCCTTCCTGAGCCGTGAAGCGACGGCCAAGGTGGCCTGCGAAACCCTCGTCGCCGACAACCTGATCGTCATCGCCGGCGAGTTCCGCACGTCCGACGAAGCCCTGTTTCTCGACGTCCATGCTCGCGCCGAAGGCATCGCCCGTCAGGTGCTGAGGGACGCCGGCTACACGGACGCCGCAACCGGCATCGACCCGGAAAGCTGCGAAGTCCAGGTGCGCTTCAACCATCAGTCGATCCAGATCAACAAGGGCGTGGTGCACGCCGACGGCACGCTCGGTGCCGGCGATCAGGGCCTGATGTTCGGCTATGCCTGCGACGAAACGCCGGACCTGATGCCCTACCCGATCTGGCTCGCCCATCGGCTGGTCAAACGCCAGGCGGAACTGCGCAAGTCCGGCGCCCTGCCCTGGCTGCGCCCCGATGCCAAGAGCCAGGTCACCGCGCTCTACGAAGGCCACAAGGTCACCGGCATCGCCGACGTGGTGGTCTCGACGCAGATCGAACGCGGCCTCGATCCGGCCTGGGTGACGCGGGAAGTCACGCGCGAAATCATCGATCCGCTGCTGCCGCCGAAACTGCGCACGGCGGATTTCCGTCTCTTCGTCAATCCCGCCGGCCCCTTCGAGATCGGCGGCCCCAACGGCGACACCGGCCTCACCGGGCGCAAGATCATCGTCGACACCTACGGCGGTTCCTGCGCACACGGCGGCGGTGCCTTCTCCGGCAAGGACCCGAGCAAGGTCGATCGCTCGGCCGCCTACATGGCGCGCTACATCGCGAAGAACATCGTCGCCGCCGGCATCGCCCGGCGCTGCCTGATCCAGATCGCCTACGCCATCGGCGTCGCCGAGCCGGTGTCGGTGATGATCGATACGCAAGGCACCAGCCATGTTTCCGCCGATGCGCTGGAAGTCGCGGTGCGCCAGGTCTTCCGCCTGACGCCCTCCGGCATCATCGCCATGCTCGACCTGGCGCGGCCGATCTACCGCCAGACCGCCGCCTACGGCCACTTCGGCCGCGACGACATCGACCTGAGCTGGGAACGCACGGATCAGATCGAAGCCCTGAAGTCGGCGCTGGGCTGACGGCGGCATCAATCCTCACGAGAGGGAGAGCGACATGTCCGGACCGATCAATGCTGCCGTTACTCATGTTCTGCGCCGCCTGCTGGGAGCCGGCGCCGCCGCGTTGCTGCTGAGCGCCTGCGGCAGCATCGAGGTCTATACCGGCGCCGGCGGCACAAAAGTCGAGGCGCAGAAGGTCGCGGCCCTGGTCTACGCCCAGGCGCCCGACACTGAAATCGACAGGCTGCCATACTCCGGCGGCGACCTCACTCGCGCCATCAAGCGCCTGCGCGACCGCTATCCGCAACTCAAGCCCTGGCTCGATCAGGGTGTCATCGGCAACACCGCGAGCGGCTTCGTCGCCCTGCGCGACACGACCCGGCGCGAACAGGTACGCGACCTGCTGCGCGCCGAAAACCGCGACCGGGCGCTGCTGCACAATCAGGCCTCGATCGCCGTGGGGCATGGCGACGAGAATCTGGATATCTGGCTACCCTACGCCTCGCATACCTTCGGCACGGAATGGATCAAGCAAGGGCAGCCGGGCTGGTGGTGGCTTAACGAAAAGCGGCAGTGGATGCAAAAGTAGCGTTGCATGCCGGTCGCCGAGGCAGGACGAAGCGCCTTAAGGCGCAGGCACCTCGCGCTTGCTGCCGTCGTCGTTGATCGCCACGTAGGTGAATTGCGCTTCGGTCACCTTGACCACCACCGGATGGCTCGGGTTGCGCTCGGCAAACACCTGCACATCGACGGTGATCGAGGTGCGGCCCACCTTCACGATCTCGGCGTAGAAACTGACGATGTCGCCGACCGAGATCGGCTGCTTGAAGAGGAAGGAGTTCACCGCCACGGTGGCGATGCGGCCGCGCGCGCGGCGCATGGCCGGAATCGCGGCGGCGATGTCGCATTGCGCCATGACCCAGCCGCCGAAAATGTCGCCGTTGCCGTTCATGTCGGCCGGCATCGGCATCACCCGCAGCACGGGCTCGCGCCCGGAAATCTTCACCCCTTCGTGGCCCATGGCCTTCCTCCCTCGCTGTCCAGGCCGACAGTATAGGGTGCGCAAGAATCGGGTGGCGCGGCCCGGCCTCATCCCCGATACTGTGTGCCCATGACCTCCGCCAGCCTCTTCCGCCTGTTGCTGCTCTCCGCCATCTGGGGCGCCTCCTTCCTGTTCATCCGCATCGGCGCACCGGCGCTCGGCCCCGTCGCGCTGATGGAGGCGCGCGTGCTGCTCGCGGCGGTGTTCCTCGCCGCCGTTGCGCTGCTGCTGCGCCGGCCGCTGGCCTGGCGCGCACACCAACGACACTACCTGTTCATCGGCTTGTTCAATTCCGCCCTGCCCTTCCTGCTCTTCGGCTACGCGGCGCTCACCCTGTCCGCCGGGATGCTGTCCATCCTCAACGCCACCTCGCCGCTGTGGGCCGCGTTGATCGCCGTCGTCTGGCGGCGCGCGCCGCTGGACCGCCGCGCGCTTGCCGGCCTGACTTTGGGCGTAGCCGGCGTGGCCCTGCTGGTCGGCTTCGACCGCATCGCCCTGCAACCCGGCGCGGGATTCGCCATCGCCGCCTCGCTGGCGGCGGCGCTTTGCTATGCCGTAGCGAGCAATTACACGAAGTCCGCAAGGACGGTCGAACCCTTCGCCAACGCCCACGGCAGCATGTGGGCCGCCAGCCTGCTGATGGCGCCGGCGCTGCTGGCCTTTCCGCCGGCCGCGCCAACAACGGCGGACATCGTCGCCATCGTCGCGGCCCTCGGCGTGGTCTGTAGCGGCCTCGCCTACCTGCTCTACTTCCGCCTCATCGACGACATCGGCGCCGCGCCGGCCCTGACCGTGACCTTCCTGATCCCGCTGTTCGGCACCTTCTTCGGCTGGCTCTTCCTCGATGAACCGGTCGGCTGGCATACGCTGGCCGGGGGCGCCGTGGTGATCGCGGGAACCGCGCTGGTCACCGGTTTTTCGCCGCGCCTGCTGGTTCCGCGCAAGGCGGCCGCCAATGCCTGATCCGCTGCTCGACACCTTGCCCACGGATGGCGAATGGCGGCGGCAATACGACGCCGTGGCGCAGGCCATCGCCTTCATCCGCGCCAACGTCGCGCGGCAACCGGAACTGGCGGAGGTCGCCGCCGCCGCGCACTTGAGCGAATTCCATTTGCAGCGCGTTTTCTCGGCCTGGGCCGGGCTGTCGCCCAAACGTTTCCTGCAATACCTGACCAAGGAGCATGCGCGCGAGGCGCTGCGAAGCTCGGTCGGCGTACTCGACGCGGCGCTGGATGCCGGCCTCTCCGGCCCCGGACGCCTGCACGACCTGATGGTGAGTTGCGAAGCGCTGACGCCGGGCGAAATCCGCGCGCAAGGCGCCGGCGTCGAACTGCGCTACGGCTACGCCGCCACGCCGCTGGGTGACGCATTGCTCGGCTGGACGGCGCGGGGCGTTTGCCATCTCGCCTTTTGCGATGCGGATCGCGCAGCACAACTCGACACGCTGCAACGGCTCTGGCCCGCGGCGGATTTCCTGCGCGACGACGCGGCAGCAGCAGCCCTTGCCGCCCGCGTCTTCCCCGCCGCGCCGGCACCGGGAAAACTGCACCTGCTGCTGCGCGGCACCAACTTCCAGATCAAGGTCTGGGAAGCCCTGCTGAAAATTCCGCCGGCATCGCTGCTGTCCTATGGCCAGCTTGCCGCCCATCTGGGCATGCCGCGCGCCGCGCGCGCCGTGGGCTCGGCGGTCGCCGCCAACAGCATTGCCTACCTGATCCCCTGCCATCGCGTGATCCGCGATGACGGCAGCAACAGCAACTACCGCTGGGGCATCGAGCGCAAGCTGGCGCTGCGCGCCTGGGAAGCGGGCCGTCTGGACTAGCGGCTAGCCAGATAGTTCATCGGGCCGCCGGTGTAAGGCGCGAAGCCGGTGCCGAAGATCACGCCGGCGTCGGCCAGTTCGGCGTCGGCGACCACGCCGTCCTTCACCAGCCGTTGCGTGGCGTCGAGCAGGGGCTTGATCAGGCGCTGCGCCAGCGCCGGATTCGCCGTATCGCCAGCGCCGACTTTTGATTTCTGCGCCTTGCCATCGACCCAGGTGTAGAAGCCCTTGCCCGATTTCTTGCCGAGCTTGCCGGCCTCGAAGAGTTCAACCAGTTTCTTCGGTGGCGAAGCATCGCCGACCAGCTGCTTGCCGGCATGGACCGCGACGTCGAGGCCGACCGTGTCGGCCAGCTCGATCGGCCCCATCGGCATGCCGAAAGCGACCATGGCGGCATCGATGGTTTCCGGCGCAATGCCTTCATCGACGCAGCGCATGGCTTCGTTCATGTAGGGCGCCAGCACGGCATTGACCAGGAAGCCCGGTGCGTCCTTCACCGGCAGCGGCAGCTTGTCGATCTTGCGCACGAAGGCGGCGGCCTTCTGCGCCGCTTCCGGCGCGGTGCCGGCGCCCGCCACGGCTTCGACCAGCGGCATCATCGCCACCGGATTGAAGAAGTGGATTCCGACCAGGCGCGACGGATTCTTGAATTTCGCCGCGATGTCCGCCAGCTTCAGCGACGAGGTGTTCGAGGCCAGCAGGGCATCGGGTTTGGCCCGTGCTTCGATGTCGGCGAACAGCGCCTGCTTGGCTTCGAGGTTCTCGAAGATTGCCTCGATGATGACATCCGCCTGACGCACGCCGTCGCCTTGCGGATCGGCAATCAGGCGATCGAGCGCAAAGCGCGCCAGCTTCTTGTCGCGCAATTTCTTCTCGAAGAACTTCGCGGCGCGGCCGACGGCCGGCGCGATGCGTTCCACCGACTGATCCTGCAGCGTCACCGTCATGCCGCGCAACACGCACCAGGCCGCGATGTCGCCGCCCATGACGCCGGCGCCGACCACATGCACGTGGCGCGGCGCGAAATTCTCGACGCCCTTGCCGAAGCCCTTGAGCCGGTCCTGCAGGAAGAACACGCGGATCAGGTTGCGCGTGGTCGGGTGCGACACCAGCGCATCGAGCGAGGTCGGCGCGCCGGCCGGCACGGCCAGCGTGTTGCCGCCGTGGTTCTGCCACTGGTCGATGATCGCGTAGGGCGCGGGGTAGTGTTCCTGCCGCGCGCGCTTCGCCACCTGCTTGCGGGCACCGCTGGCGACAAAACCTTTGAGCGGACCGTTCATCAGCTTCTGCATCAAGGGCAGTTGCGACTGGCGCGTCGGCTTGCCCGACAGCACCAGCATGCGCGCGGCATTTTCCATGACGCGCGGCGGCACACATTCGTCGGCCAGCCCCATTTTCTTCGCGCGTTTGGCATCGATGTTCTTGCCGGTCAGCATCATGTCCAGCGCCGCCGCCGGCCCGACGATTTGCGGCAGGCGCAACATGCCGCCCCAGCCGGGGACGATGCCGAGCATGACTTCAGGCAGCGCGAACCTGGTGCCGGGCTCGTCGACCGCGATGCGGTAGCGGCAGGCCAGCGCCAGCTCGGTGCCGCCGCCCATGCAGTGGCCGCGCACCAGCGCCAGCGTCGGATAGCCGACGGCGGCCAGCCGGTTGTAGGTGTCCCAGCCGCGCCGGATCAGCACGCGCGCCTTTTCCGGCGTATCGGCGGAAACGAACTCCTCGATGTTGGCGCCGGCGATGAAACCGGCCTCCTTGGCCGACCTGAAGATCAGGCCCTTGGGCGGATTCTTCTCGCATTCGTCGAGGATCAGGCCGAGCTCGTCCATCACCGCCGCGCCCAGTGTGTTGGTTGACGAATCCGCGGTATCGAGGATGGCCCATGCCAGGCCGGCGTCACCTGTATCGCGTTCGAGTCGCCAGTGCTTGAAGTTGCTCATGTCGGGATTTCCTTGTTGTGATTCGGTGTGACGAAGCGGCCGACAATGGCCGGCCGCACGTCGTCATCCACGTGCAGTGCGAACAGCTGCTCCGCTGCCCGCGATTCGCTGCGCAGGCTCAGTCGGGCGCCGTAGAACACCGGGCCCTTGATCCAGGTTTCGAGCTCCATCGGCACATGCCCGGTGGCGCCGAGATGGCCGAGGCACTGGCCAATGATCCGCTGCGGATGGGTGAAGGCACCGGAGTAGCCGAAGCGGCGCGCGTAGCCGTCGCTCATGTGCAGGGGATTCATGTCGCCGGAAAGCCGCCCGTAGCGCCAGCGGCCATGCGCGGGCAGGCGCCACTCGGCGACCGTCGTTCCCGCCACGTTCGGGCTGGGACAAACTGCCGCCTGCGCGGCGCCGAAGCGGCCGCGCGCATAGAAGGTATCGACGGCCTCCCACACCGCACGACCGCCCGTTTCGGCGCTGACCAGCAGGTCCATCTCGACACCCTTTTCCAGTACGCGCCGTTCGCCGGCGCGCACGCTGAAATTCAGCACCGCATCCGGCGCGATCGGCGCGTGCTGAAGCAGGCGGTTGCGTACCTGGAGCATGTTCCAGATCGGAATGGGAAAGCGCGGATGGCTCAGCACCGCCATCAGCATGGGAAAGCTGACAGTGTGCGGATACAGGATCGGCAGGGCTTCGCTTGCCGGCAGGCCGGACAGCTCGAAAAAACCGGCGAGGTCGCGCGGCGAAATCCGCTGGCCGCGCCAGTGCGCCTGCATGTCGGGCACCTGCGCACCACGCGGCGCCCGGCGCGCCGGGCGCACGATGTTCGACACGAAGCCCAACAAGGACGGCTTGGCGCGGTATTCGAGCCGGATCGGCGCGCGCATGGCGAAGTCAGACGGCTTCGACCAGCACCGCGCCGCCCTGCCCGCCACCGATGCAGATGCTGGCGATGCCGCGCTT
>CAYNGV010000046.1:0-14298 GCA_964397005.1 uncultured Sulfuritalea sp.
GGGCACAACTGAGACCCTCAGTCCCGCACTGTAAAGCCGCGACGCGGATTCATCGCGTCGCCACATGTGATTGGAAGATCATTTACGGATTGCGGATAGCCGCTTAACCCCGTTTCTTGAGTTCCTCCGTTTATAGGTTTGCGGACATCGCACACTTATTCCACTACGGAGGACATCATGAAAAACCCCACTTTTGCATCCTGCATTCTCGGCACGGCGAGTTTCCTGGCATTGCTCGGCTGCACCCAGCCCACGCTTGCGGCGCGACTGGTCGATGTGTCGATTGTCAATCGCAGCACCGGTGAGCGGCTCACCCCGTATCGCCACGACGGCAAGCTCTATGTTGCCGGCACGCCGGGCGACCGCTATGCCGTCGAACTCAAGGGCAAGCGGGGCGGGCGCGTGCTCACCGTGCTGTCGGTGGATGGCGTCAACGTGCTTACCGGCCAGACCGCGGCGACGCTGCAATCGGGCTATGTGATCGACGGCGGTCAAAGCTACGGCATCAGCGGTTGGCGCAAGAGCATGGACGATGTGGCCCAGTTCGTCTTCACCGCGCTGCCCAACAGCTACGCCGCGCGCACCGGCCGGCCGGGCAACGTGGGCGTGATCGGTGTCGCCGTGTATCGCGAAAAGTTCGCGCAACCCGTTGCGGTAACTCCGTATTCCTTGCCCGCGGAGCCCTGGCGCGGCGAACCGCGCCCGTTGGCCAAGGACGAGGCCTCGCGCGACGTCGTCGACGGGGCGGAACGACAGGCGGCCGCCGCGCCTTCTGCAATGGCCAGGAAGGAGGAAAGCGACCTGGGGAACGCCGCGGGTTCCGGCAGACATGCACCCGCTGCAAAGGGAGTGCTTGCCGAGCGCCGCGCCGACCAGTCGGAATCCCGCGCCGGATTGCGAGCGGAGGCCGAGTTGAAGTCGATGAAACTCGGCACCGGGCATGGCGAGCGCGAGTATTCGCCGACGCGCTACACCGAATTCGTGCGCAACAGCGATTCGCCCGATGAAATCATCACGATCTACTACGACTCCCGCGCCAATCTGATTGCGCGCGGCATCATCCCTTCGCCACGCCTGGCCGAGCCCGCGCCCTTTCCCGGTGGCGCCGGGTTCGTGCCCGACCCGCGCGGTTGAACGCTCGGAGCGTCAACAGGGTCAGACTGGCTCAGGCTGACCCTGTCGAAAACGGTGGCCTTTACAATAGTCCGCAATTACCCAGCAGAATGCCGTTGCCGCCAGAGGTTTTGAGTTCATGAGCAAACGCAATTCATTTTTCGCCAACCCGCTTTGCGCCAGCCTGTTGCTGTTGGCGGCCCTGGCAATGGGCGGCTGCGGCACCAATCCGGTGACGAAGAAATCCGAGTTGTCATGGATGTCGGAGCAGCAGGAAATCAGGCTCGGCTCCCAGCAGTACTTGCAGAATCAGCAATCGGCCGGTGGCAAGTTCATCCTCGACCCTCAGCTCACGGCCTATGTCAGCGAAGTGGGACAGAAACTGGTGAAGGTCAGCGACCGGCCGAACCTGCCCTTCGAGTTCGTCGTCATCAACGATTCGGTGCCCAATGCCTGGGCCTTGCCCGGCGGCAAGCTGGCGGTCAACCGCGGCCTGCTGACGGAGCTGAAGAGCGAGGCCGAACTGGCGGCGGTGCTGTCGCACGAAATCGTGCATGCCGCCGCCCGTCATGGCGCCAGTTCGATGGAGCGCGGCATCCTGCTGTCCACCGGTGCGGCGATCATCTCGGTGCTCGCTTCCGACAGCAGGAACCACGGCCTGGTCGATTTTGCGGCAGCGGGCGGCGCGGCGCTGCTCAGCTTCCGCTTCAGCCGCGAACATGAGCTGGAAGCCGATCACTATGGCATCGATTACATGGTGCGCGCCGGCTACGACCCGAAAGCGGCGGTGGAACTGCAGGAAACCTTCGTGCGACTGTCGGGCAACAAATCGTCCAGCTGGCTGGCCGGCATGTTTGCCACCCACCCGCCGTCGCAGGAACGCGTCGATGCCAATCGCAGCATGGCGGCGACGCTGCCGGCGAACCTGTATCGTGGTGAGGATGTTTACCGGCGCAGGACGGCTTTCCTCTCGATCTCTAAGCCGGCCTATGCGGCCCACGATGAAGGCCGCAAGTCACTGGAAAAGGATCCGGCCCATGCATTGGCGCAGGCGGAGCGCGCCATCAAGCTGGAACCCCGCGAGGCGATGTTTTATGCCCTGCGCGGCGATGCCCTGAAGAAGCTCGGCCGCGCGGCGGAAGCCGAGCAGGAGTACAGCGAGGCGATCCGGCGCAACGGCGAGTACTACGCCTATTTTCTGAACCGGGGCCTGACGCGCAGCCGCCTCGGCAATTCGGCGGGGGCGCAGAGCGACCTCGAACGCAGCAACGCGCTATTGCCGACGGCAGCGGCCCACTACGTCCTCGGCAATCTGGCGCAGGGCGCCAATAATCGGGCCAAGGCCATCGAGCACTTCAAACTGGCGGCCAGTTCGGATTCGGACGTCGGCAAGCGCGCCGGCGCATCACTGGCCCGCCTTGACCTGCCGCGCAATCCGGGCAGCTATGTGCAGGTCGAGCCGGTCGTGGATGGCAACGGCAACCTGGGGCTGCGCGTCACCAATCGCAGCCCGATACCCTTGCGCAATCTGCGTGTCGTCGGCGCGGTGCCGCAGAGCGGTTTCAGTCGGGAGTACCCGCTGTCCGGAAACCTGCAACCGGGGCAATCGGTGGTGGTGGCGATGGGCGTCAGGCTTGCCGATTTGAACGCCAGCCTCAATCAGGTGAAGGCGCAGATTCGCGGCGCCGAGATTGCGGATTAGAGCAGGCCTAAACCAGCCCGTTCATCAGTTGCACATTCACCGTATCGCCAGCGCCGACTTTCTCGCGCTCGTGTTCGAGCACGATGAAGCAGTCGGCTTCGGCCATCGAGCGCAGCACGCCGGAACCCTGCGCGCCGGTGGGGCGCACGCACCACTCGCCGTTTTCCTGGAACAGGATGCCGCGCTGGAATTCGGTGCGGCCGCGGCCCTTCTTCATCGGCTCGGTGCAGCGCGCGGGAAAGGCGGGGAAGGGCTTGACCGGATCGACGCCGGCCAGTTTGAGGATGGCCGGCAGCACGAACTGGTAGAAGGTGACCATCACCGCCACGGGATTGCCCGGCAGACCGAACAGCCAGGCGCCGGGCTTGTCGGGGCCATCCGGTTGGATGCGGCCAAAGGCCATCGGGCGGCCCGGCTTCATGGCGATTTTCCAGAAGGCGACTTCGCCGAGCTGGGCCATCAACTGCTTGATGAAATCGGCTTCGCCGACCGAAACGCCGCCGCTGGTGATGATGGCGTCGGCACAACCGGCGGCTTCGCGAAACGCCACTTCCAGCGCGGCGGGATTGTCCTTGACGACGCCCATGTCGATCACCTCGCAGTTGAGGCGCGTGAGCATGCCCCACAGCGTGTAGCGGTTGCTGTCGTACACGGCGCCGGGCGTCAGCGGCGTGCCTATCGAGCACAACTCGTCGCCGGTGGAAAACAGCGCCACGCGCACGCGGCGGCGCACTGAAAGTTCGGCAACACCAAGCGAGGCGATGATGCCGATCTCTGCCGGGCGCAGTTTTTTGCCGGCGGCAATCGCCGGGCGACCGGCTTGCAGGTCTTCGCCGGCGCGGCGCAGGTTCTGTTCGCGGCGCTGGCCGGGCGGAATGATGACGGCATCACCCTCGACGCGCGCCACTTCCTGGATCACCACGCAGTCGGCGCCAGGCGGCAGGATCGCGCCGGTCATGATTCTTGCCGTATCGCCAGCGCCGAGTTTTCCGTCGAAGGCGCGGCCGGCAAAGGCGGTGCCGACGTGCTTCAGGCGCGTTTCACCCGCGGCGGAAAGATCGTCGAAGCGCACGGCCCAGCCGTCCATGGCCGAGTTGTCGTGGCTCGGCACGTCGATCGGCGAGATGACGTCCTCGGCCAGCACGCGATCGAGGGCCTGGCGAACGAACACGCGCTCATGGCCGCCGACAGCGGTCAGCAGATCGAGGATCAGTTCGCGGGCGCGATCGACCGGCAAGGAATTCGGATCGTAGTTGTCGACGCAGGAGAGGGCTTGAAGGATGGAGGTCATGGTGTGGAGCGAATGAGCGGACGGCGACGGATCAGCCGCCGATGTAGGACATTTCAATTTTTCCAGGGGCGCCGGGCAGCGCGGTCGCGGCAGTGCGAATTTCGGAATAGCGGTCATCGCGTTCGCGCCAGACGGCGGCGATCACGCGTCGCAGTTGCTCGTCACCGGCACCCTTGCGCAGCAGCGCGCGCAGATCGTGGCCGCCCTGGGCGAACAGGCAGGTATAGAGCTGGCCTTCGGTCGATAGCCGAATGCGCGTGCACGTCGAGCAGAAGGCCTGCGTCACCGAGGAGATGACGCCGATCTCGCCCGCGCCGTCCTTGTAACGCCAGCGCTCGGCGACTTCGCCGGAGTAATTGGCGTCGATCGGGTCCAGCGGAAACTCTGCGCCGATGCGGGCAACGACGTCGGCCGAAGGCAGCACCTCGTCCATGCGCCAGCCGTTGGAACTGCCGACATCCATGAACTCGATGAAACGCAGGATGTGGCCGCTGTTGCGGAAATGGCGTGCCAGCGGCAGGATCTGGTCGTCATTGCTGCCGCGTTTGACCACGCAATTCACCTTGATCGGCGCGAGGCCCGCGGCGGCGGCGGCCGCGATGCCGTCGAGCACGTCGCCGACCGGGTAATCGACATCGTTCATGCGCTTGAAGGCGGCGTCATCGATGCCGTCGAGGCTGACCGTAACCCGTGTCAGCCCCGCATCCTTCAGGGCCCGGGCCTTCTTCGCCAGCAGCGAACCGTTGGTGGTCAGCGTCAGTTCCACCGGCAGCTTCGCCAGCTTTTCGATCAGGTTTTCGATATGCCGGCGCAGCAGCGGCTCGCCGCCGGTGATGCGGATTTTTTCCACGCCGTGATCGACGAAGATACGGGCGACGCGGAAGATTTCCTCGAAGGAGAGCAGGTTGCCGCGCGGCAGGAAGTTGTATTCATGGTCGAACACGGCTTTCGGCATGCAATACACGCAGCGGAAATTGCAGCGGTCGGTGACCGAGATGCGCAAGTCGCGCACGCGCCGGTCGCGCCGGTCGATCAGTGCGCCGGTGAGCGGAGCAAGGTCGTGGCCGATGAGCGGCTGAGCCTTGGGCGCATTGCTGATAGGGATAATTCGGGACGGTGCTTTCATCTGATTGCGGACTATAAGCCGCGCGGGCTCTGGAGACAACACCTGGTGTTGCAGCGAATTGCGGAGCGCGGAAACATGGATTTACATATCCATGGTTTCGTTCAACAATTTGCTTACAGATCGGACCGAAGATGCGTCCCATCGAACCCGGAGTTCAAACCATGCAATCCGTGTTGCGCATCATCCTGGTCATGTTGGCGTCGTCGGCCCTGCCTGTATCGGCGGCGCCTGCGTCTGCGACGTCAATGGGTCCGGACGATGCGCAACACTTGCTGGGCCGGGCCGGCTTCGGTGCGCGCCCCGCGGATCTGGCCGGATTCGCCAGGCTCTCCCGCGAGGCGGCGATTGAACAGTTGCTGACAGAGGTGCGAGCCGAGCCGGCGACTCCGGCTCCTGTCGAACTGAGCGATTACCTGCCGCCTTCACGCCTGCGCGCCTTGTCGGACGCGGAGCGCAAGGAGACGCAGGTCCGCAGCGCGCAGGCCCTGCGTGCCTGGTGGCTGGCCGCCATGCTCGGCGCAGCGACGCCGGCGGAGCAATTGCGCGAGCGCATGACCCTGTTCTGGCACAACCATTTTGTTTCCAGCCTGCAGAAAGTCAAAAGCGCGAAACTGATGCTGGACCAGAATCGTTTGCTGCGACATCACGCACTCGGCCATTTCGGCGAACTGCTGCACGCCGTGGGCAAGGATCCGGCGATGGTGGTCTACCTCGATTCGGCGACCAATCGAAAGGGCAACCCCAACGAGAACTTCGCCCGCGAAGTCATGGAACTGTTCACCCTGGGCGAAGGACATTACGCCGAGCAGGACGTCAAGGAGGCCGCACGCGCCTTTACCGGCTGGAGCATCGAGCCGGACACGGGCAAATTCCGCTGGCGACCCTTTGCCCACGACAACGGCAGCAAGACCGTGCTGGGCGTCAGCGGCAACCTGGATGGCGACGCAGTGCTCGACATCCTTCTGGCGCAGCCGCAAACCGCCGAATTCCTGGTGCGCAAATTGTGGCGCGAGTTTGTCTCGCTGACGCCGGACGAAGGCGAGACGTGGCGCATCGCGCGCCGCTTCCGCGATTCCGGCTACGACATGCGCGTGGCCTTGCGCGAGTTATTCGGCAGCCGGGGTTTCTGGGCCGCGGAGAACCGTCTGGCGCTGGTCAAGTCGCCGGTGGATTGGGTGCTGGGTACGCTGAATTCACTGGAGGTCGAGGCGCCCGAGCCGCAGCACCTGGCGGTTGCCCTGCGTCAGTTGGGGCAGGACTTGTTCGCACCGCCCAACGTCAAGGGCTGGCCGGGCGGTGAGACCTGGATCAACAGCAGCACCTTGCTGCAGAGGAAACAGTTGGCCGAACGACTGCTAAGGCGCGAAGGCCGCATGGGCTTGCGCGAAGTCCTGCTCGATCCTGCCTACCAGCTCAAATGAGGACGGCACCATGAAGCGGCGCGAATTTCTGAATTGCATTGGTGGCGCCGGCCTGCTGGCGCTGGCGCCCAATCTGGCGGCGGCTGTCGGATCGACGCCCTATCAGCGCCTGCTGATTCTGGTGGAACTCAAGGGCGGCAACGACGGCCTGAATACGGTGGTGCCCTACGCCGACCCGAACTACCATGCCTTGCGGCCGCGCATCGGGATCAAGCGCGAGGACGTGCTGCCGATCTCCGGGCAGCTGGGCTTTCATCCCTCGCTGCAAGCCTTGCTGCCGCTGTGGCAGGCGAAGGAATTGGCGGTGGTGCAGGGCGTCGGCTATCCGGATCCCAACCTCTCGCATTTTCGTTCGATCGAAATCTGGGACACGGCATCGAAGAGCGACGAGTACCTGCAGCAGGGCTGGCTGGCGCGCAGCTTCGCACGAACGCCGCCGCCCGCCGCCTTCGCCGCCGACGCGGTGGTGGTGGGCAGCCAGGACATGGGGCCGCTGGTTGGCGGCCGGCGCGTGGTGGCCCTGTCCAACCCGGAGCAATTCAGCCGCCTGGCGCGCCTGGCGGAAGGCGGCGGCGCCATGGGTGGCGGGCCGCTGGCGCACATCCAGCGCGTCGAAGCCGACATCCGGCAGGCGGCGGCGAAATTGGCTACGAGCGGACCGGCGTTCGCTTTCACCACCGAATTTCCACAAGGCGGATTCGGGGCGACGGTCAGGACGGCCTGCCAGGTGTTGGGGGCGGGTGTCGAAATTGCTGTCCTGCGCCTGACGCTGTCCGGCTTCGACACGCACCAGAATCAGCCGGGAGCACACGGCAATCTGCTCGGACAACTGGCCGAAGGGCTGGCGGCGCTGCGTTCGGCGCTGATCGAACTGAAGCTGTGGGAGCGTACCCTGGTGATGACTTA
Source organism: uncultured Sulfuritalea sp. (assembly GCA_964397005.1). Lineage (GTDB taxonomy): Bacteria > Pseudomonadota > Gammaproteobacteria > Burkholderiales > Rhodocyclaceae > Sulfuritalea. Next base: position 7,560 of record CAYNGV010000046.1, read on the forward strand.
CGCCGAGTTCGGCCGGCGGCCCAGGGAAAACCAGAGCAATGGCACCGACCATGGCACGGCCAATGTGCACTTTGCCTTGGGCGGCGCGGTGCGTGGCGGTGTGTATGGCGAGTCGCCGAACCTGGCGCGGCTCGATGCCAGCGGCAATATGTCGTTCAATGTCGATTACCGCAGGCTCTATGCCACCGTGCTGGAGCGCTGGTGGCGTCTGGACTCACGGGAGGCGCTGGGTTCCGGCTTTGCGCCTCTGGATTTTTTGGCCTGAACCGTCTGTTTCAATCACCTGAAGGGAGAAATGCAATGAAAATCCGCAAATTGATCGTCGCATCCTTGCTGTCGCTTGGTGTCTGTTCCGCCTTTGCCCAGGCCCCCGGACAGGGTGCCGGACAGGGTCCCGGTCCGCGACTCAGCGCCGAAGAGAGGGAAAAGCGCTGCCAGGCCAATCCCGAGAAGTGTGCCCAGATCAAGGAAAAGATCGCCAAAAAGCGCGAGGAGAATCAGGCCCGGCGCGAGGAATTCAGGAAGAAGTGCGAAGCCGACCCCAAGGCCTGCGAAGAGAAGAAGGCGCAGATCAGGAAGATGCGCGAAGAGCGTCGCGCGCAGCGGCAGGAACGCAGGCAGAACGCACCGGCTGCTCAGACCAAATAGGCGCTCAGGCCAGCAATGAACCCAGATCGAAGGCAGCATCGGCCGCCTGCTCGGGCGTGGGGGATAGGCCCCTGTCGAACAGCTTGCGGCCGGTCATGTGATCACCCGGCTGGTTCAGCGAGTCGATCGCGATCAGTTTCCCGGCTTTGAAATAGAAGGCGGAGAATTTGCTGCTCGTTGCGTCGCCGCGCGTCACCATCTGATTGAAGCCGGCGCTCAACCCCACCATCTGCAGCTTGACGTCGTATTGATCGGACCAGAACCACGGCGCCGCAGTGAAGGGTCGTTCGCGGCCGAGCAGCGCAGTGGCGGCCGACTTGCCCTGCTCCAGGGCGTTCTGCACGGATTCGAGCCGGCGCAAGCTGCCGTCCTCCAGGCGCCGCGCGGTGCAGTCGCCGGCGGCGACGATGGCCGGGTCGGAAGTTCGGCCGCAGGCATCGACCACGATGCCGCCATTCACCTCGAGACCGGCGGCTTGCGCAATCTCGACATTGGGGATGATGCCGATGCCGACCAGCACCAGGTCGGCGGCAAACTCGCGACCGTCCTTCGTCCGCACGGCGGAGACGCGGCTTCCATTGCCGGCCAGTTCGGAAACCAGTTCAGAAACCGCGGCACCGAGCACTACTTCGACGCCATGGCTGCCGTGCAGGTCGAGGTAGAACCGTGAAATCAGGGGTGGAACGACGCGCGCCATGAGGCGGTCGGCGGCTTCCAGCACGGTGACCTGCTTGCCCTTCTTGCGCGCGACGGCGGCGACTTCGAGGCCGATGAAACCGCCGCCGATGATCACCACGTTCTGGGCGGTTTCCAGCCCTGCCGCGATGGCTTTCGCGTCATCCAGCGAACGCAGGCCGTGCATGCCCTGCCAGCCGGCTCCGGCCAGCGGCAGCGGCCGCAGGCGCGCACCGGTGCACAGCGCGAGGCCATCGTAGGCCATGACCGAGCCGTCGCCGAGCGTGACCTGCCTTGCCGCGCGGTCAATCGCCGTAGCGCCAGCGCTCTGCGTCCCGGTGGGAACTTTCAGGTCAATGTTCTTCTTCGCCAGGATTTCGGCTGGGCGCATCATCAATTGCGCTTCCTTGATGTCGCCCAGCAGGTAGCCCTTGGACAGCGGCGGGCGCTGGTAAGGAGCGTGCGCTTCGTCGCCGATCAGCGTGATCGACCCTTCATAGCCTTCGGCGCGCAGTGTCTCGGCCAGCGTAAGTCCGGCCAGGCCGGCCCCGACAATCAGCATACCGCTCATGCGTGCATCTCCAGTAAATGGCCATTCGCCCTTGCGCATGATATTGCATCGCGCTGCCGCGACAGCTCGATGGCGCGGATACTTTGGACTGCGTCACGTCAGGTTTCGTCAGCGAGATTCAAACCGAACTGGAACAGTCGGTTCGCGACGCGCACAGCCAGCCGAATGCCGGGTTCCGGGTACGACCCGCGAACTGCGCGGGACCTTACATCCCGCTGGATGGACGCTGGTCCACCACGAAACGGAACTGGTCGCGGCTGTGGCCGCCGAAAAAAATGGTATCACCGGGATTCAGCACGGTTTCGTGCACGGGCGCGTCGATCTTTCCGTTGAGGAAAGTGCCATTGGTGGATTCCAGGTCGCGCAGAATCGCCTTGTGGTCGATGACGCCGATCCAGGCGTGGTGGTATGAAACGCGAGGATCGGCGATGACGATGTCGTTCTCCGGGTGGCGGCCCACTGTAATGCCGGTGGCCGCGACGGAAAAGCTGTTGCCCTTTTGGGCGCCGCTTACGCAAACCAGTTTGGCGGCTGCCGCCGCAGGCAACATGGCGTCGTCGAGTTTTTGCGATGAAGGTGACCTGGCGTCCGGTGAGCCTCGGAAATGAATCCGCGTGGCGTTGGGATCGAAGGCGGTTTCTACCGGCTTTCCGACCGGACTGCCGCTGGAGCCGACGGCGGCAACACCGGTTTTTGCGATGGTTGCCGGGTGTTGCTGATTCGAGCGGCGCTGACGCAGCAATGTGACCACGACGCCGAGCATGACAAGAGCGAATAATCCCCAAAAAACGTAATGCTTGAGCACGTGCAAATCTCCAGATGTCTGTATTCCATGCCGTCGTCCAAGTGGACGAATCAGGCCAATTGCGGTTGTCGCCGTGCCGTCTCGGCCAACTTGAATATCTTTTCGGCGACCGATCGATTCAACTCCTTGTCAGGAATCCCGCCGATATAGTTTCTTACGACGAAGTTGAGATAGGCCGCGATGTGCTCGATGTCTTCCGTGTCATCGCTTGAATGGCGAGCCTTGGCCAATCGATGAATGGCGGGGATGTAGTCATCGTATATATCGATCGATAGCGGATGGTGGTTGCTGCCGTACGGGTCCCATTCGAGGAAAAGAAGCTCTCGAATGTCGGAGGCCAGGGGGCCGAATAATTCCAGGGAGTTGTCACGCATCTGCGTCATTCACAAATTCACATGCTTGAAGGCGCGTATGTCGAAAAACATGGGCTGCGCGGTTGTCGATAGCTGAATATCAGCGACCAAATGCTAAGCGCTTTGGCTGCCGGTAACAATACTCACTTTCGATATAGGAACGCCCGGTCAGGCTCGCGGCTTGGCCATCCGCGAGCACCTTGCGCCGGTGCAAGCCGGCTATTTTTCAATTGGCGCCGAGCGGCTTTCCAGCAGTCTGACCATGGCGTGCAGAAGGCGATTGACGGGGGTCGCGATGCCCAGTGTCTCGCCTTTGCGTACTACGTAGCCGTTCAGGTGATCGATTTCGCTGCGCTTGCCGCGCGCCAGGTCCTGGGCGGTCGAGGAAAGCTGGCCGGGCATCGTCTGCGCAATGCGCTGCACGGCTTGCCACATGTCCCCGGGCACGGTTATGTGCGCTCCTTTCGCCACGGCAAGACACTCCTGTACGACGTCGCGCATCGCCGCCTCGACGCCTTCACCCCCTACCAGGCGGCCGTAAGGCAACTGCGTGATGGCGGACAGGGCGTTATAGGCGCAATTGACGATCAGCTTGGCCCACAGTGCACCGGTCACGTTGTCGGAAATCTGAACGGGCACCCCGGCATCGGCAAGCAGCTTCGCCAGCATGTCGCTGGGGGCCGACGGGCCGATCACCAGCTCGCCGCGTCCGTGATGTTTGACATGGCCCGGCCCGGCCATTTCGGTGGCGACGTAGACGACCGCGGGGATGACCTCGCGCCCGAGCGCTGCTTGCAGCCGTGCGGCATTGTCGACACCGTTTTGCAGGCTCATCACGACGGCATCCGGCGCCAGTTGCGGGGCCATTTCCGCGGCGGCACTTTCGGTATCGGTGGACTTGACGCAGCAGAGCACCAGCTTCGCACCCTTGATGGCGCTGACGGCGGTATCGGCCTGCATGGGTACATGAGTCTGGAATGCCTTCGTGTCGAGGAACAGGCCGTCGCGGCGCACCGCATCCACATGTTGCGCGCGCCCGATCAAGACCACGTCATGTCCGGCGCGGGCCAGCATCCCGCCGTAATAGCAGCCCACCGCGCCGGCACCCATCACTGCGGTCTTCATGTCGTTAGCTCCCGATTGGCTTTCACGGATCGCCAGTGTAGCGGCTCACGGCCGAGGTTTCGACGGCCATATCCGCTTACAAACGGCCAGCGCGACTTACAGTTGCGGGTGTTACCTGGAGTGTGTCTGTGCGTTACTTTGCTCATCGGCGCGTTGTTCTTTCACTATGCGCCATTTACGAGGAACAGCACATGAAAACCATCAAGGTCCTTCCAGCCGTTGCAGCCGTGGTAGCCGCACTGCTTTCGTCATCATCCTTCGCGGACAACGCGGATGTTCGCTTCAGCATCGGCGATGTTTCGTTCGGCATCGGCATCGGGACGCCACCGCCGGCACCCATCGTCGAGTATGTGCCCGTCGCCTTGCCGGGGCATGTCTGGATGCCGGGCTACTGGGCGTGGAACGGCTATCGGCACGTCTGGAATGGTGGTTCCTGGGCCAAGGGGCGGCACGGCTACGACCATGTTGCCGGACGCTGGGAGCAGCGGGGCAATCGCTGGCACTTCGAGCCGTCACGGTGGGAAGTGCACAAGGCCGTCGAACATCGCGGCGTGAGGCGCGAGTATGTGCAGCGCACGCGATACGACGATCATCACGATCGCGGCTTCTCCGGTGATCGCAATTCGCGACACGACCATTCCCGTTGAGCGTCAGCCGCGTGGCGCGTCCGGTCCCAGTGACGCCAGCAACTCCTGCTCGCGCTGCTGTGCTTTCCCGATGCTGGCCCGCTTGACGTGGCCGTAGCCGCGAATTTGTTGCGGCAGCGTTGCCAATTCGAGCAGGGCGGGGAGGCTTGATGCATCGAGGGCGGGCAGCACCGTATTGATCGTCCGCGCATAGTCTCCGGCCAGTTGACGTTCCAGGCGGCGTTCTTCGCTATAGCCGAATGGATCGAGCCAACTGCCGCGCAAGCTCCGGGCGCGGGCCAGCAGTTTGAGCACCGGGAGCAGCCATTGACCGTAGGTGTGCTTCTTCGGTGAGCCGCTGGCATCAAACCCTGCCAGCAGCGGCGGCGCGAGATGGAATCGGAGGCGGTAGTTGCCTTCGAACGCTGTGTCCAGCGCTCTGCTGAAGGTGCCATCGGTATATAGGCGCGCCACCTCGTATTCGTCCTTGCAGGCCAGCAGCTTGGCGTAATTGATTGCCACGGCCCGAGTCAGCGGCAGCGTCATGTCTGCACCGGCCATGCCTTGCTCGGCCTGCATGACGCGCGCCACCAGTTGGCGATACGGTTTTGCATAGGCCGCATTCTGGTAGGCCGTGAGATGGGCGGCACGCGCTTCGATCAGGGCGGCGAGGCTGTCGTCCACAATCGCCGTATCACCCGCGCCGACTTTTCCCGGCGCGCCCGAATTGGCGGCAGCGAGCCGGCCGATATGGAAGGCCAGCAGGTTCATCTCCACTGCGACGCCGTTGAGTTCGATGGCGCGCGCCATCGCCGCCAGCGATACCGGGATCAGCCCCTGCTGCCAGGCGTGGCCCATCAGCAGGACGTTGCTGCCCACGGCGTCGCCGAGCAGCCGCGTCGCCAGATCGTTGGCGTCGCAGACGCTGATTTGTCCGGCGCCGGCGGCGAAGCGCATCTTTTCCATGAGTTCGGCGGCATGAAGGTCGGCATCCGGGTCGCGGACAAAGACATCGGTCGGAATTTCGTGGCTATTGACCACCAGCCGGGTGCGTCCGCGGCTCAGGGTTTGCAGTGCGGCTTCGCTGGCGCCGACCACCCTGTCGCAGGCCAGCATCATGTCGGCCTGCTGCGTGTCGATGCGCGCTTGATTCAGCAACTCGGGACGCGCGGCGAGGCGCACGAAGGACAGCACCGCGCCGCCCTTTTGCGCGAAGCCCATGAAGTCGAGCACCGAGGCGCTGTGGCCGTCGAGGTGCGCGGCCATGGTGATCAGGGCACCGATGGTGACGACACCGGTGCCGCCAACGCCGGTGACCAGGATGTCATAGGGCGCATCGGTCATCCGGAAACCCGGCAAGGGCAGGGCGGCCGCCGCCCGCAGCAGTTGCTCCCGATCGGCCACGGCGCCGCGCCGCGGCGTGCCGCCAATGATCGACACGAAGCTCGGACAGAAGCCGTCGACGCAGGAAAAGTCCTGGTTGCACGCGGCCTGATCGATGATGCGCTTGCGTCCGAGCGGTGTCTCCAGTGGCAGCACCGAGAGGCAGTTCGATTTCTTGCCGCAATCGCCGCAGCCTTCGCAGACTTCACTGTTGATGAAGATTCGCCGTGCCGCCGGCGCCGAGTTTCCCTTTTTTCTGCGGCGGCGCTTTTCGGCAGCGCAGACCTGCTCGTAGATGAGCACCGTGACGCCGGGCACATCGCGCAGTTCGCGCTGCACCACGTCAAGTTCCGCGCGGTGATGGAAGCTCGTGCCCTTGGGGAAGTCGCCTTCCTGTCCGCGATACTTTTCCGGCGCATCGCTGACGATGACCACGCGTCGCGCGCCTTCGGCTTCCACCTGGCGCGCCATTTGCGCCACCGAGATCGAACCGTCCGGCGGCTGGCCGCCGGTCATCGCCACCGCATCGTTGTAGAGGATCTTGTAGGTGATG
>CAYNGV010000047.1:0-14142 GCA_964397005.1 uncultured Sulfuritalea sp.
TGCTTGCGCACGTCGCGCAGCGCGTCCTCGGCGCCCTTGCGGTCGAACTTGTTGATGGCGACGAAATCGGCAAAATCCAGCATGTCGATCTTTTCCAGCTGCGAGGCCGCGCCGAACTCGGGCGTCATCACGTAGAGCGAGACGTCGACCAGCGGCACGATGGCCGCATCGCCCTGGCCGATGCCGGAAGTCTCGACCACGATCAGGTCGAAGCCGGCCACCTTGCAGGCGGCGATGACGTCGGGCAGCGCCTTGGAGATTTCCGAACCGGTGTCGCGCGTGGCCAGCGAGCGCATGTAGATATTTGGATGCTGGATGGCGTTCATGCGGATGCGGTCGCCCAGCAGCGCGCCGCCGGTGCGCTTGCGCGACGGATCGATAGAGATCACCGCGATCTTCTGGCTGTCGGCTTGGTCGAGGCGGAAGCGGCGGATCAGTTCGTCGGTCAGCGAGGACTTGCCGGCGCCGCCGGTGCCGGTGATGCCGACAACGGGTATCGCCGTGTCGCCAGCGCCGACTTTTTCCAGCAGCGCCTTGTGCGCCTTTTCCGGCCAGGCGCCGTTTTCCAGCGCGGTGATGATCTGCGCCAGATTGCGCAGACGCTCGCCACGATCCTCGACTTCCAGCGCCTTGAGGTCCTGTGGTGCGCGCTTGCTGATGTCGATGTCGCAACGCGCCACCATGTCGTTGATCATGCCCTGCAGGCCCATCATCTGGCCGTCCTGCACCGAGTAGAGATGCGCCACGCCGTAGTCGTGCAGTTCCTTCATCTCGGCCGGCACGATCACGCCGCCGCCGCCGCCGAAGACCTTGATGCTCTCGCCGCCCCTTGCTTTAAGCAGGTCGATCATGTACTTGAAGAACTCGACGTGGCCGCCCTGGTAGGACGACACGGCGATGCCCTGCGCATCCTCCTGCAGAGCCGCGTTGACGATTTCCTCGACCGAGCGGTTGTGGCCGAGGTGGATCACCTCGACGCCGGTCGATTGCAGGATGCGCCGCATGATGTTGATCGAGGCGTCATGGCCGTCAAACAGCGAGGTGGCAGTGACGAAGCGCACCTTGTGCCTGGGCTTGTAGGGGACCAGCTTGGCGGCAATCGAGAGGTCGGTCATGACGGCAACTCCAGTCAGGGCGGCAGAGCTTGCATCATAGGCAATGAACCGATGCGCCGCCATGACACAAAACGACGAGAACTATGCATAATTCGCCATTATGGTCACCAAATCATCCCGTTCCGGGAAATCGGCCGGAGGCCCTTCCTCCGTTGCCATAGGCTTCGTCAGCGGCATCCTGTCTGGAGTTGGGCGGGCCGGACTGGCGCCCGAGAGCCTGCTGGAACATGCAGAAATTGCCACACACCTGCTGCACGATCGCAGCGCCCGCATTCCGGTCGCGCGTTACGCCGCGCTCTACCGCCTGATCAACGAAAGCCTCGACGACGAAGGCTTCGCGCTGTTTTCGCGGCCCCTGCGCCGCGGCAGCTTCGAGTTCCTCTGCCGCGCCGTCCTCTCGGCGGCGACGCTGGAAGAGGCCCTCGATCGTATCGCGCGCTTCGTGCATGTCGTGCTCGATGATCTGGCAGTGGAAATCGAAAGGACCGGGCGCGCCGCCGTGATCGTCATCAGCGAGGAGCAGGCGCTGCCCGTCGGCCCGCCCGGTCGCGTGTTCGCCTACGAGTGGCTGCTGCGCATGATCCACGGCCTCGCGGCGTGGCTGGTGGCGCATCCGCTGCCGCTCGACGAAGTCTGCTTCCCCTATCCGCCGCCGCTGCACGCTGCCGACTACGAACTGGTCTTCGCCCCGCGCTACACCTTCGACGCGCCGCGCCTGGAGGCGCGCTTTCCCGCCGAGTGGCTGGCCCTGCCGGTGCGCCGCGACGAAGCGGCACTGACGCAATTCCTCATGGGCGCGCCGGCCAGCATCACCACGCTCTACCGCCGCGACCGCGCCCTCAGCCTGCGGGTGCGCGACCATCTGCGCGCCGCCCTGCCGGAGCACCTGGGGCTACCCGAGATTTCGCGCCGCCTGTTTCTTTCGCCGCGCACGCTGCACCGACGTCTGGAAGACGAGGGCACCAGCTATCGCGCCATCAAGGACGGCCTGCGTCGCGACCTCGCCACCGACTGGCTGGCCAAGACCACACGCCCCTTGAGCCGCATCGGCGCCGACCTCGGCTTTGCCGACGCAGCCGCCTTCTATCGCGCCTTCACCGGCTGGACCGGCAGCGGTCCGCGCGAATACCGCAAACGGTTTCGGCCCGCCGGGAATCAGGAGTAACGTGGGCTGGCCGTGGCGAAACGACGGAGGAGCGCGGCAAGCTCCGCGTCAAACTCCAGCGCGTGACTGCGAATCCAGTCAATAACCAGCGCCTCGACCTCCAGTGCGCCAATGGCCGGGTGGCAGCCATTGAGCCGCGCGGCCGCGACGTTGTAGCGAGTGGAAAAATTGACATGCTCGCGACGATGCCGTTCGCAATGGGCTCTCGTTGCCGCGTTGCGGGGCAGGGAGTTCATCAGTTCATGCTCCCGCTGGAAATGGTCGAGCAGCAGGGTCTGCAATCCGACGCTGATCTCCCTCAGCAACGCATGACAGGAATGGGCCTTTGTTTCGGGGCAATGATCGCATCGACCGTCCGGGGTGGCAGGATTCGTGCAGACCCGTTCCAGCGCGTCCAGCAGTTCGGCAAGCGCGCGGTGATCCGGGTCGATGCCGGAATCGCCAACCTCGAACAGGGGCTCCGGGATCGCTTCATGGCTCACGCCCATGGGCCTCCCGTGCCGGGTCGCAACAACTGCCGCGGAACCGGTTTTTCGGCCAGCCAACCGGTTCGCAGTTGTTGCAAGGGACTTGGCCGATGAAACCAGTAGCCTTGCACCGACGAACAACCGAGCGCCGAGAGCAAAGTCAGCTGCCCGGCGGTCTCGACGCCTTCAGCCGTACTTTCAATTCCCAGGCTGTCGGCCAACGCGATGATGGTCTTGACCATCCAGAGGGCGTCGGCACTTGTCCCCAACTCGGCCACCAGCGAAAGATCGATCTTCAGCATATTGATCGGGAAATTCCGCAGATGGCACAGCGACGAGTAGCCGATACCAAAGTCATCAATCGCCAGGCGGACACCCAATGCCTTTAACGCGGTCAGGGTATGGGCGGCGGCGTGCACATCCACGAGCAGGGCGCCTTCGGCGACCTCAAGTTGCAGTTGACGTGGGTCGAGCCCGCTCTCGCGCAACACCTCCGCGATGTCGCCGAGCAGATTCCTGTCGCGGAACTGGCGTCCCGAGAGATTGACCGAAACCACCATGCCGGCAAGATCCGGGCGCTGCAGCGCCTTGATCTGCCGGCACGCGGTTGCCATGAACCATTTGCCTACTTCCAGAATCTGGTTGCCGGCTTCCAGCAGGGGGATGAAGCGCGACGGTGGCACCTCGCCGTGCAACGGCGACTGCCAGCGCAGCAATGCCTCCACGGCAACCGTGCGCTGATCTCGCGGATCAACGATTGCCTGATAGTAGACCTCGAACTCGTCATTGGCCAGCGCGCTGTCCAGCGCCGTTGCCACCGACTTTTCCTCGATCCGCGCACCTTCCATCACGGCGCTGAAGTGGGCGTAGGTGCTGCGCCCCGAGTCCTTGGCATGGAACATGGCAACATCGGCGCGCCTGAGCAGAAGATCGATTCCATCGCCATCCTCCGGATAGGTCGCAATGCCGATGCTGGCCCCGATCTCCAGCGACTGACCATCAATTTCCAGCGATGCCTCGAATGCCGCGACCAGTTCGGCGGCCACGCGGTCGCTGTCCGCCGGCGACTTGAGCCCCTCGAGAATCACGGTGAACTCGTCACCGCCGATACGCGCCACCGAGTCCTCCTCGCGCACCACCCTTTTGAGTCGCTCGGCGACCTTGATCAACACCCGATCACCGATGTCGTGGCCGAAGCTGTCGTTGATGGACTTGAATCGATCCAGATCGATGAACAGCAGGGCCACATTTCCCGCCTCCCGGCTGGCGCGGTGCATGGCATGGGCCAGTCGATCGAGAAACAGGCTCCGGTTGGGCAAACCGGTCAGCAGATCATGATTGGCCTGATGCTCCAGGCAGGCATGGGAAAAAATCCGTTCGCTGACATCGCGCCCGGTCGAAATGAAATGGCTGATCCTGCCGCTTTCGTCACGAATGGGCGTGATGGTCTTTTCTTCGTGATAGATGTCACCGGCCTTGCGCCGATTGGTGAGTACTCCGCGAAACACCTCTCCCCTGGCGATGGTCTTCCAGAGTTGGGCGAAGAGTTCGGGGGGATGTACCCCGGAATTGACGAGGGCAAACGTCTGGCCGACGGCTTCGGCCGAGGAGTATCCGGTAGTACGTTCGAATGACGTGTTAACAAACTGGATGACACCGGTGGCCGCGGTGATCGCCACCGCATCACCGGTCTGCGCAACCGCCTGCGCCAGGATACAAAGCGTGCGCGGCCCATTTTCCGGCTGCAAGCAGCGCGTGGATTGGCAAGGGAGATCAAGAAGATGTCCGTCGCAGCCGTCATTCCGGAGCAGCGGCGGGGGCGCCATTCCCTCCGGGCATTCGTCAATAATCATGTCCAGTGTGCAATTCATTTTTTGATCGACATTCCGGCATGCGAAAACGGGGGCGCGGCGCCTTGGGAGCAATGGCCGCGGTTTTGAATCGATGCCCTGAATCGGCGTCTTTTGTTCACAACCCGGACAGTCGATGGAAAAAACGTCTTCGGCAAAGCGAGCGCGAAGTTACTCCGCTCCCGGCACATCGTCATCCCCCAAACGGGTGACAATGCGCAGAAGGAAGTACACTGCTAGTCCTTGACTTTCAAGGATTTCTTGCGTTACAGCCACGCCCCGGCCGCCTGAAACCAAGTGCCGGCGCGGGAATACGCTGTCATGCATAGTACGTTCGTGATATGGCACGAATTGGTGTCGGCGAAGGCGAGGAAAAAGATTTTCCGGCCGAATCAACAGGGCCGGATCGGAACTGATTGAATTTGTCTCGACTTCACGTCGGGAACCGGCCCGGTCGCTGCGGCCTGGTATCCGGCAAGTCGCCGCAATGCTGTTCACATAGGGTTTTGTTGCATGCAGATAGACCGACTTGCTCCATTCACCCTCATCGTCGAGGACCACCCGCTGGTCTCCGATTCGCTGGTCGCCTGCATCCGCGACTGCGATGAAGCGCTGCATGTCGAGACCGCGGAATCCCTCCGCGTCGCATTGCGCATCCTGGCGCAGCGGCCTGATCCGTTGCTGATCGTGACCGACCTCACGTTGCCGGACGCGAGCGGCATGGAGGCAGTGGAGCGTTTGCGCAAGGCCGCGCCAAAAAGTCCTTTGCTGGTGTTTACCGCGCTTGATGATCCGCTACTGCGCAACGAGGCCAGGACACTTGGAGCAACGGGCTACCTGATCAAGAGCGCGTCGATCCCGACGCTGAGGGACGGGATTCGGGCGGCGATTGGCGAGCCACCGCGAAGGGAAATCGCCCCCCTCGCCGGCAGCAAGGAACTGAACCGCCTGTTAACTCCAAAGCAGCTTGCCGTGCTCGATGAGCTGGCCGCCGGTCGCAGCAATCATGAGATCGCCCTGCGAATGGACATCAGCGAAGAAACGGTGCGCTCCCACATGAAGGAAATTCTCGGCCGGCTTGCCGCAAAGAATCGCACCGAAGCGGTAGTGCGCTACCTGCAACTGCTCAATCAACCATCCGGTCGTTCGCGGCACCGAGAACCCGGGTGATGCGCGGACTGATTCTCCTTGCAGCCTGTTGCTTTGAATGCCTCGCGATCGCGGCGCAGGCCACTACCCCGGCACCGGTAGAGATTGCGGCCGAAGCGGAGCGCGTACCCGTCTGGAAGGCATTGCGCATCGTGGCACCCATCGATCAACAGCTGACACCCGATCAGGCCTCGGAATTGGCGGCCGGCAGCGGCGCGATCACCGTCGATCGCCCGGATCGTATCCTCGGCCGGGGCACGCGGCCTTATTGGGCCTGGTTTTCCCTGTACAACCCGGCAAGCTCCGAACAGTTGCGGCTGCTGTCGATAGAGACGACCACCCAGTTCGACATGCGACTGTTCGCGCGCGACGACACCGGCGCGTGGCGCCGGATCACCTCGGTGGCCGAGGCCGCTGCCGGACGTTTCGGTGGCGGCACCCATCATCCCGTCTGGACACTGCACCTGCCACCGCAAAAAGCCGTGGAACTGCTACTGCGCATCGAGGGGCCGGCCATCGTCCGCTTTCCGGTGTTCGTCGAAGATCCGGTGAGCTTTGCCGAACGCGAACGAAGCATGAATATCCTGATCGGCATGGCCCTCGGCGGCTGCCTGTTCATCATCATCTATGCCGTATCGCTGCGCCGCTATCTCGACGATACGCTGGTGCTCCTGTTCATCTACATGATCATCGCCGACGTGGCGGGAGCCCTTTGGTTGTCCGGCTTCCTCGGCGAAATGTTCCCCGCGCTGCCGGAAAGCGTGCTCAGTCCGATCGGATTCGCGGCCTACGCAAGCCTGTTTGGCTGCGGCTGCCTGCATGCGCGCGCCTACCTCGACTGCGCGGCCTGGGCGCCAAAAACCGACTATCTGTTAAAACGACTTGGCTGGTCCTGGCTGGCACTGGCGCCATGGTTTGCCATGGCGTTTCCTGTCGCCGCGCGGATTATTCTGGTCTGGGGCGGCGCCGCGGTCGCCGCGATACTCGTCGCCGTTTCCGCCATGGCCGCGCAAAGGAAAGTCCGCTTCTCCCGCTTCATTGCAGCCGCATGGCTGGCCTACCTGATCGGCGGCTCCTTCTTCCTGATCGCGCGGGTCGTCGACAATCCCCTGATGTGGTCATCGAGCACGTTTGTGCTGGGACAGGCCACGGCGGTCGCGATTCTTTTCGGCTTCGCCATGAGTCAGCGCCTGATGCAGCAAAGGGATGCCCTGGTCGCGACACGACAGGAGGCCGTGATGCAACACAAGGCGGCAGCCGCACTGATGCGCGAACGCAGCCTGCTGTTTGCCGCAACCAACCATGACCTGCGCCAACCCCTGCTCGGCGTCAACCTGTTTGCGGATCTGCTCAAGTCGGCAGCGACGCCGGCGCAACGGGAAGAGCACGCGCGAAAACTCGACCTGGCGCTGAGGGAGGTCGATGATCTGCTGATCGGCATCCAGCAACTGGCCGCCGTGCATGAAGCGGCGCATCAGCCTGCCATGGAAACCGTCAAGCTCGACGACTTGCTGGCGCCGGTGATCGAGGAATACCGGAGGCGATCCGAGTACAAACGCATCACCATCCGCTACGTGCCGTCGCGCATTTCCGTCACGACCCATGTGCCCTACTTCCAGCGCATCGTGCGCAACGTGCTGTCCAACGCCGTTCGCTACACGGAACAGGGGGACCGGATTCTGGTCGGCTGCCGGCAAGGGGGCGGACTGCGCCTGCTCATTGCGGATAGCGGCCACGGCATGACCGAAGAACAAACCCGGCGCGCGTTCGACGCGTTTCAACGTTTCGACGCAGGGAAGTCCCTTCCGGACGGATTCGGCCTTGGCCTGTTCAGCACCGGGAGCCTGGCCAACGCCCTGGGTCTCGAGGTGAATCTCAAAAGTCGTACGGGATACGGGACGGAATTCAGCATCGCGCTTTCACTGTCCGGAGGACCGTAGCAGCCGCCATTCCTTGACCAGCGCATAGATGGCCGGAATTACCGCCAGTGTCAGAATCGTTGGGTAGATCAGCATCACCACGCTCTGCCGGCGCCACCAGGCGCTCGGCCTGCGCGCGCGACGCATGCGCAGGCCTATTTGGCGAAAATATCCGCGTCGGCGATCCACGCCATGTCCGGGCGCCATGCCGCCACCCAGTCCGGCAGGGCTGCCGCCGGCATCGGCCGCGCGATGCCGTAGCCTTGCGCCAGATCGCAGCCGAGCGACAGCAGGCGCGAACCGTGCGCCACGGTTTCCACGCCCTCGGCGATGATCTTGCGGCGGAAGGCGGTCGCCAGCCCGATCACGCCCGTGACGATGGCCAGGTCGTCGGGATCGTCGAGCATGTCGCGCACGAAGCTCTGGTCGATCTTGAGCAGGTTTGCCGGCAGGCGCTTGAGGTAGGTGAGCGAGGAATAGCCGGTGCCGAAATCGTCGAGCGCGAAGCTCACACCCAGTGCACGGCAGGCGTGCATGCGCTCGGACACCTGCGCCACATCCTCCAGCGCGCTGGTTTCCAGCACTTCAAGTTCGAGCTGGTCGGGCCTGACCTCGGGCCGCGCCGCCAGCATCTGCGACAAGCGCGCGACAAAATCGCCTTGCTGCAGCTGGCGCGCGCCGACATTCACGCTCACCGGAATGTCCAGCCCCGCCGCGTTCCAGTCGCGGATCTGCAGCAGCGCGGCCTCGATCACCCATTCGCCGAGCTCGACGCCGATCGGATGATCCTCGATGACGGGCAGGAAGTCCGCCGGCGGCAGCAGGCCGCGCGCGGGATGCTGCCAGCGGATCAGCGCCTCGGCGCCGATCACGGTGCCGGTCCGCATGTTCACCTTGGGCTGGTAGTACAGCACGAACTCCCGGCGATCGAGGGCTCGGCGGATGTGGTCCAGGCTTTCACGGCGGATGCTCACGGCAGCGTCCTGGTCGACATCGAAAAGGTGGAAGCGGTTCTTGCCGGCCTGCTTGGCCTGGTACATGGCCTGGTCGGCGTGGCGCAGCAGGCTGTCGGCATCGCCATCGTCGATCGGAAACAGCGTCACGCCGAGGCTGGCGGAAACCTTCAGGACGCATTCGCCGATCTGCACCGGCTCGGCCGCCGCGCGCAGCAGCCGGGCGAGGACGACTTCGCACTCCGCCACGTTGGCCAGGTCCGCCAGCACGACGACGAACTCGTCCCCGCCCGGTCGCGCCAGCGTGTCGCCTTCCCGCAGCGCCTCCTTCATCCGCTGCGAAAGCGCGATCAGAAGCCCGTCGCCGGTCTCGTGGCCGTGGCTGTCGTTGACCTCCTTGAAACCGTCGAGGTCGAGATAGACCAGGCCCATGAGGGTTTCGCGTCGCCGCGCCTGGACAATGGCCTGGTGCAGGCGATCCGCCAGCAACACACGGTTGGGCAGGCCGGTCAGCGCATCGTAATGGGCGATGTGCTCCAGTTGCCGCTGGTGCTCCTTCATCGCGGTGATGTCGGTAAATAGCGCAACGTAGTTCCGCACGACACCCCGCGCGTCGGACACGGCGGTGATGTTGATCAGCTCGGCATACAGCTCGCCGTTCTTCTTGCGGTTCCACATCTCACCGTACCAGTGCCCCTTGTCGGCCAGCGATCGCCACATTTCGGCGTAGAACTCCTTGCTCTGGCGGCCGGACTTGAGGATGCGCGGGTTCTGCCCGATGGTTTCCTCGCGGCTGTAGCCTGTGATGTGGCAGAAGGTCTCGTTGACGTCGACGATGCCGCCCTCGGTATCGGTGATGACAATGCCCTCGCGGGCATGCGAGAACACGCTGGCGGCGAGTTGCAGGCGGGCTTCGGCCTGCTTGCGCTCGGAAACATCGATGCCGGTGCCAACCAGGATCGGCCGGCCCTCGAATTCGATGCGCCGGCCGGTGAAATAGAAGGGCGTGCGACTCCCGTGCAGGCCGACCAGGCTGCCCTCGACCTCGGCGCCGCCTTCGGCGAAGGTGCGGGCGATGGCGGCAACAATTTGCGGCTTCTCGTCATCGTCGAACAGTTCCGCCGCGTTGGTCGCCATCAGCTCCGCGGCGGTTCTCTGGGTGACGTCCAGCAGGTTGTTGTTGAACAACAGGAAGCGGCCGCCGGTATCGATGGCGTAGAACACGCCGGGGATGGATTCCACCAGGGTTTCGCGGAAGACGCGATGCGCTTCGGCCTCGCGCTCCGCCCGCTTGCGCTCGGTGATGTCCTGGATGGTGCCCAGCATGCGGGTCGGGTGGCCGTCGTCGGCGAACTCGACCACTCCGGTGACATGACAGGTGACTTCCTCGCCGCCGAGCTTGATGATGCGGCACTCGACCGAATAGGGGGCCCGCTCGGTCAGCGCCGCCCTGACCGCGCGATCGAGGCGCTCCCGGTCGTCCGGGTGCACCTGCACAAGGAACAGCTCGTAGCCGGGCGCCACGGCACCGGGCTCGAAGCCCAGCAGGCGGAAGGTTTCGTCGTTCCAGGCCAGCGCGCCTGTTGCCGGGTTCCAGTCCCAGGTGCCGACCTTGCCGATGGCTGCGGCGAGGTCGTAGCGCTCCTTGGTTTTGCGCAACTCGTCCTCGGTCGCTTTGCGCGCGGTGATGTCGTTCACCACGGCGAAGGAGCCGACGATCCGACCGCTGGCGTCGCGCAGCGGAGAAGAATTGAACAGGCAGGTCAGTTTGTTGCCGAGGCTGTTGGTCAACTCGACTTCGTAGCTGGTTCCGCTTCCCGCCTCCTGCGTGATCGCCGAGCGTTCGCGGAAGATCTGCGCGTTTTCATCATCGACGAAGGAATAGATCGAGCAGCCCCGGATATCGTTCTCGCCCACTGCCAGCATGGCGCACAGGGCGCGATTGGCGCGCAACGTGCGGCGATCCGTATCGATGACCCAGAGGCCTTCCGCCGCATTGTTGAAAATGCCGCGCAGGAACTCCTCGCTCTCGCGCAGCGACTCCTCGGCCCGCTTGCGCTCGGTGATGTCGGTAAAGCTGCCGCGCACCAGCCGGTGCTCGCCGTCGGACAGGTCGTCCACCCTCACCTCGACAAGCAGCTCGCGGCCGCGCATGCCGCGCAGGCGGCGTTCGACCACCACTGATTCGCCGGCGAAGGCGCGCCGCTGCACCTCGCGGATGCTCTCCAGCACCGCGCCCGCGCCATCCCCCGGATCGGGGATGTAGAAACGCTCGACACCGCCGTCGAGAAGTTCCTGCCGCGAGCATTCGAACAGGCTCTCGGCCCGTGGATTGGCGTCGACGATACGCTGCGTATCGGCGTCTATCACGAGAATGGCATCGGGGGCACGCTCGATCAGGGTGCGAAAGCGCGCTTCGCTCTTGCCCAGGTCGGCAAGCCGTGCCTTGATTTCGCCGGTCATGCGGTTGAAGGCCTGGCCGACGCGGGCAATCTCGTCGGCGCCTTCGATGTTCACCTCGACATCGTAGTGGCCCTGCCCCACCGCCAGGCTGGCGGCTTCGAGCTTCGCCAGGTGGCGCATCAGCCAGCTGCCGAGCAGCGTCAGCAGGAGGATCGACAGGGCGATCTCGATCAATGCAATGGCGATGCTTTCGCGCAGCAGCGCGGTCCGCGCGGCATGGAGGAATCCGGTCGACAGGCCGAATTGCAGCCTGCCGTAGGTCTGCCCGCCCAGGGCCACCGGAATTTCGGTGTCGAAGCGCAACACCGGGTTGGCGGGATCCAGACGCCGCTGCACCGCCGGCAGCGGCTGGTCGGCCGGCCAGCCCTCGCCGACGACACGCTTGCCGCCCTTGTCGAACAGGGCAAAATAAACGATGCCATCCTGCCGCCGACTCGCGGCGAAAACACCCTGGATCGAACCGTAATCGAGTTCGGCCATGGAAGGTGCGATGGCGGCATTGAGCAGCACGGAGAGTTCACCCAGGCGCAGATCGACTTGCTGGTGCAGGCTGCGCTCTATCCTTTGCACGCTGTTCATCACCAGCGCCGCCAGCATCACCGCCTGGATGACGATGGCGGCCGCGATCAGTTTCCTGCGCAGCGGCCAGGTCGGCCGCGACGACGGCATGAATCAGTTCCCAGAACCGGCCGCCAGCAGGCGGCGCAGTTCCGGCAGGTAGATATCGAGCTTCTTCACGTTCTCCGGCGCCGCCCGGACCACACTGCGGTAGCTGCTGGCTTGCAGGAAGCGGCGTCCCTCGTCGGTTTTGGCAAAGCCCAGCAGCGACGTTTCCAGGCGCTGTCGCTGCGCCGCCGGCATAGCCGGATGAACCAGGATCAGCGTGCTTGGCATGCCGGGAACCTCGTCGGTCTGGAACAGGCTGCGCAACTCGGCCTGGCGTTCCGCCGGAATCTGGCCGATGGCGAAGTTCACGGTGATCGCGGCATCGACGTCGCCCGCCGCCACCGCGAGCAGCGCCGAGTTCTGCGAGGCGGCGGGGACGATGACCAGATCGCGCAGGCCGATGCCGCGCTTTTCAAGTTCTTTCAGGGTCAGGATCGAGTTGAGCACCAGCCGGTCGTTGATCGCCACGGACTTGCCGCGCAACTGGTCGAAATTTTTGATCGGCCCGTCGGCGCGGACCGAAATGACGCCCGTCAGCGGCCGCTCGAAGCTGCCGATCGGCACATAGCCGCCGTCAAGCTGCGCCAGCCGCCCCATGTGCGGCGCGGTGAATACGATGTCGTAGTCGGGCCGGACGATGCGCTCGACATGGGCGCGGATGCTGGGCGCCGAGTACAGATCCACCGCGCGCCCGAGATCCTGTTCGAAATGCCGCGCCAGCGGCTGGAACAGCGGCACCAGGACATTGGACGACAGGTAGGGAATCAGCGCCATGCGCAGCGGCAGCTGCTGTGCGCCTACCGGCCCGGTTGCCGCCAGCAGGCCCAGTCCCGCAAGCATCGCTACAAGCCATGCGCCCAGACTCGCCGCCTGGCGGCGCGACGCGCGCCAGGCGTGTCTGGGAACAACCGGCCAACGGATATCCATTCCTCGCCTACCTCCGCTCAGTGTCGCGCCACACCGCGGGCGCGTCCGGGACGCCACGCAAAGTCTCACCCAAAGGATAGCCTATTCTGCGCACGGCGCGGAATTCAGCACCGGCCTGCCATCAGCGCTCGAAGCCTTACTTGACGACTCTCCCCCGGCCCAGGCCCCATTCCTTGACCAGCGCATAGATTGCCGGGATTACGATCAGCGTCAGGATGGTCGAGGAAACCATGCCGCCCACCATCGGCGCGGCGATGCGGCTCATGACCTCCGACCCGGTGCCCGTGCTCCACATGATGGGCAAGAGGCCCGCCATGATCGCCACCACGGTCATCAGCTTGGGCCGCACGCGCTCCACCGCGCCTTCCATCACCGCGGCATACAGGTCGGCACTGGCGGCACGGCGGTTTTCGGCGGCACAACGCGCCTGGGCGGCCTCCCAGGCGTGGTCGAGGTAGATCAGCATTACCACTCCGGTTTCCGCCGCCACCCCGGCCAGGGCTATGAAGCCCACCGCCACGGCGACCGAAAGGTTGTAGCCGAGCAGCCACATCAGCCATACACCGCCGACCAAGGCGAAGGGCACCGAGAGCATCACGATCAGCGTCTCGGTCAGGCGCCGGAAGTTGAGGTAGAGCAGCAGGAAGATGATCAGCAGCGTCACCGGCACGACGACCTTGAGCTTTTCGATGGCGCGCTCCATGTACTCGAACTGGCCGCTCCAGGTGATGTAGTAGCCGGGTGCGAATTTCACTTTCGCATTGACCGCCTGTCGCGCGTCGGCCACATAGGAGCCAATGTCGCGCTCGCGGATGTCGACGTAGATGTAGGCCGAGAGCAGCGCGTTCTCGGTGCGGATGGCCGGCGCGCCCTTGACGATGGCGACCTTCGCCACTTGCCCGAGCGGCACCATGGCGCCGCCCATGATCGGCACCAGTACTTCGCGCGCGATGGCCTGCGGGTCGGCACGCAGCTCGCGCGGGTAGCGCACGCTGATGCCGAAACGCTCGCGGCCCTCGACCGTGGTCGTCACCATCTCGCCGCCCAGTGCCGTGGCGATGGTGTCCTGCAGCTCGCCGACGCCGAGGCCGTAGCGCGCCAGCGCCTCGCGGTCGGGCTCGATGTCGAGGTAGAAGCCGCCGGTGATGCGTTCCGCGTAGGCACTGGTGGTGCCCGGCACGGTCTTCACCACGCCCTCGATCTCGCGCGCCAGACGTTCCATCTCGACCAGGTCCTTGCCGAAAACCTTGATCCCGATCGGTGTGCGGATGCCGGTGGACAGCATGTCGATGCGCGCCTTGATCGGCATGGTCCAGGAATTGGCGACGCCGGGGAACTGCAATGCCTTGTCCAGTTCGGCGATCAGCTTGTCGATGTTCATGCCCGGCCGCCATTCGGATTCGGGCCTGAGGTTGATCACCGTCTCGAACATCTCCGTCGGCGCCGGATCGGTGGCGGTGTTGGCGCG
>CAYNGV010000048.1:0-13961 GCA_964397005.1 uncultured Sulfuritalea sp.
AGCGATCTGCGCCTTGAGCGCATCGAGCGAATCGAACTTGGCCTCATCGCGCAGCTTGTGCAGGAAGTTCACATCGACGTGCATGCCGTAGATGTCACGGTCGAAATCCAGCAGATGGACTTCCAGCACGGGCTGGAGGCCCTCGTCCACTGTCGGTCGCACGCCGATGTTGGCCGCACCGGGAAGGGGATTGGCATCAATACCAGAAACGGTGACGGCGAACACACCGGACAGCGGCAGACGCTTGCGCCGCACCTGAATGTTGGCGGTGGGAAAACCGATCGTGCGACCGAGTTTCCTGCCGTCCATGACGCGCCCGGCGATGACATAGGCGCGACCCAGCAGTTCCTCGGCGTGTTCGATGTCGCCGGCGGCCAAGGCATTGCGCACCGCGGAACTGGAGACGCGGACGCCGCCGAAATCGACCGTGTGCATGGCTTCCACGGCAAAGCGATGATCGCGACCGGCCTGCTGCAAGAGCGCGAAATCGCCGCCACGGCCCTTGCCGAAACGGAAATCGTCGCCGATGATCAGGTGCCGCACCGACAAGCCCCGCACCAGGATGTTCTCGATGAACTCCCCGGCGGTGAGCGCCGCCAGCTTGCGGGTGAAGCGGCAGACATGCACCCGATCGACACCGCATTCGGCCAGCAGTTCGAATTTGTCGCGCAGGCTGGCCAGGCGCGCCGGCGCCTGGTCCGGGGCGAATAGTTCGCGCGGATGCGGTTCGAAGGTGAGCACCGTCGCCGGCAAGGCCAGTTCGCGTGCCTTGGCCGTCAATTCAGACAGCAGCGCACGATGACCGCGATGCACGCCATCAAAATTGCCGATGGTCAGCACCGTGGACGTCGTCGCCCGCTCGGGAACACCGCGAAAAACCAGCATGGGGTTGAGGCAGAAGGGAAAGCGGGCGATTATATCAAGCTAGGCCGGTGCGGCCTGAACCACAAGGCCTGAAGGCTTCACCGCGGAGGCGCAGAGGCGCAGAGAAAAACAGCGCAGAGAAAAGCAACTACGGCAAATTTCTTTGCATATGATTTTCTCTGCGAATCCTCTGCGCCTCTGCGCCTCCGCGGTAAGGCTTCCCGTCTGAATCAATCCAGCCGTGCCAGCTTCGATTTCGCCAGCGGCGGATTTTTCGCGAAATAGCGGCGGATACCCTTGAGGATGGCCTCGGCCATGCGCTCCTGGTAGTCATCGTCGTTGAGGCGCGCCTCTTCTTCGGGATTGGAGATGAAGGCGGTCTCGATCAGGATCGAGGGAATGTCCGGCGCCTTCAGCACCGCGAACCCGGCCTGTTCGACATGGGCCTTGTGCAGGGTATTGATTTGGCCCAGTTCGCCCAGCACGTCCTTGCCCAGCTTGAGGCTGTCGTTGATGGTCGCCGTCTGCGACAGGTCGAGCAGGGTGCGCGCCAGATACGGGTCCTTGGCACCGAGGTTCACGCCGCCGACCAGGTCGGCGGAGTTTTCCTTGTTGGCCAGCCAGCGCGCCGCCGAGCTCGATGCCCCGGTTTCCGACAGCACGAAGACGCTGGAACCGCGCGCCGTGCTCTTGATGAAGGCGTCGGCATGCACCGAGACGAAGAGGTCGGCCCGCACCCGCCTCGCCTTCGCCACACGCTGCTGCAGCGGAATGAAATAGTCGCCGTCGCGCGTCAGCACCGAACGCATGTTGGGCGTCGCGTCGATCTTCGCCTTGAGACGGCGCGCCACCGACAGGGTAACGTTCTTTTCGTAGCTGCCGCCATGCCCGATCGCGCCGGGATCTTCGCCGCCATGGCCCGGATCGAGCACGATGGTGACAAGGCGGGCGATCTCGGGCCTTTCCGTCGGTCGTTCTGCGGGTCTGGGCTCGGCTCGCGGCGGCGCTTCCTCGGCCTTTTCCAGCAGCGCCATCAAGGGATCGATCGGCTCCACCGGATACAGGTCGAGTACCAGCCGATGGCCATACTCGCCGACCGGCTTCAGCGAAAACACCTGCGGCTTCACTTCCCCCTTGAGTTCGATCACCAGGCGCACCACGCCCGGCTTGTTGCGTCCGGCGCGGATCAGCTTGATGTAGGGATCGGAGTCGAGAATCTTCGAAGGGAGCGTTTGCAGCACCGAGTTGAACTCGACGCCTTCGAGGTCGAGCACCAGCCGCTCGGGGTCTTTCACCAGCAGATGGGAATACTTGATCGCCTGGTCGTGTTCCAGCGTCACCCGCGTGTAATCGCGCGCCGGCCAGACGCGCACCGCGAGTATGCTGCTGCCCGCCGAGGCGCCAGCGCCGACTTTTGAAACCAGCAGCGTCAGGCTGGCGGCGGCGAACTTGAGGACATCACGCCGGCGAGGCATGTGCGTCCCTTGTCACTTGCGGCGGCGATGCGGGCGATGCGCCCCTCGTCGCCCGGGTCCACGCGCAACTCGATTCGTATATCGGCGGCGGGCAGGTACGGTGCAGCCTTGTCGGGCCATTCGACCAGACAAATTCCGCTTCCTGAAAAATATTCGTCGAGCCCCGCATCGAGATATTCTTCCGCCTGATTGAATCTATAAAAATCAAAGTGATAGAAGTTTAATCCAGAAACCACGTGAACTTCAACCAGTGTGTAAGTGGGGCTTTTTACCGGCCCGTTGTCGCCGGCCGCGCGCAACAAGCCGCGCACCAGCGTGGTCTTGCCGGCGCCAAGGTCGCCTTCGAGCCAGACCACCATGCCCGGCGCAAGCTTGCGGACGATTGCACTGCCCAATGCCAGGGTATCGGCTTCGCTCGGCAACGCTAAAGTAAGATGGTCGGCATGCATGGCGATAAAGAAATTTCGGCGGCGTTGAAGGAATACATACGGCGCTGGGGCCGCGAACTGGGCTTTGACGCCATCGGCTTTTCCGGCATCCGCGTTGACGGCGCCGAAGAGAACCTGAACGCATGGCTGGCCGCCGGCTTCCATGGCGAAATGGATTATATGGCGGCCTATGCGTCAACAGAGGGAAACAAGCGGGCGCAGCCGGCCTTGTTGATACCCGGCACCAGAAGCATCATCACCGCCCGCATCAATTACCGTCCCACCATCCGCAGCGGCGAGGAGAGCGTACTTTGCTCGACCGCCCTGCTGCGCAGGGGCTCCACCAGCGCCGAGTTTTTATCGGCTGTGGACGGCGAGCGCGCCGTCATCTCGCGCTATGCCTTGGGCCGCGACTACCACAAGCTGCTGCGCGCCCGCCTGCAAAAACTGGCCGACCGCATCACCGCCGAAATCGGCGCTTTCGCCTACCGGGTGTTTACCGACTCCGCGCCGGTGATGGAAGTCGGCCTCGCGCAAAACAGCGGGCTCGGCTGGCGCGGCAAGCACACGCTATTGCTCGACCGCGAGGCCGGATCGTATTTCTTCCTCGGCGAGATTTTCACCGACCTGCCGCTCGCGCCCGATACGCCGGTCACCGATCACTGCGGCACGTGCACCGCGTGCATTGACGCCTGCCCGACACAGGCCATCGTCGCGCCTTATCAAGTCGATGCGCGGTTATGCATTTCCTACCTCACGATCGAACTCAAGGGCGACATTCCCGAGGCGCTGCGCCCCTTGATGGGCAACCGCATCTACGGCTGCGACGATTGTCAGCTGGCCTGTCCGTGGAACCGTTTCGCGCCGCTTACGCGCGAGAGTGATTTCGCGCCACGCCACGGCCTCGATCGCGCCACGCTGGTCGAACTTTTCAGTTGGGAAGAAAACGAGTTCAACGAGAAGCTGGCCGGTTCGCCGATCCGCCGCATCGGCCATGAGCGCTGGCTGCGAAACATCGCCGTGACACTGGGCAACGCGCCCTCCAGCGACGAAGTGATCGGGGCGCTGCGCTCACGCGCCGATCATCCTTCGGAACTGGTACGCGAGCATGTGGCATGGGCACTGGCATGCCACGCCGCCAAAGACTAGCCGCGCGCCACCGGCCGTGACGGATCGGCGCACCACTCGCTCCACGAGCCGGGATAGAGCTTCGAGCCGCCTAGCCCGGCCAGTTCCATCGCCAGCAGGTTGTGGCAGGCAGTCACGCCGGAGCCGCACTGCTGCACCACGCTTTCCGCCGGCCGGCCGGCAAGCAGCGCGTCGAATTCGGCACGCAGTTCCTCGGCGGGCTTGAAAAAACAGCCGTCGTCATCGAGGTTGTCGAAATAGAAGCGATTCACCGCGCCGGGAATGTGGCCGCCGACCGGGTCCAGCGTCTCGTTCTCGCCGCGGAATCGCTCCGGGCTACGCGCGTCGACGATCAACATGTTCTGCGATTGAAGCGCGGACAGCACCTGCCCGACGTCGACCGTCACGTCCTGCGGCTGTGGCGTGAAGACGCGCGGCGCCACCACGGGCACCGCCTCTTCCAGCGCCCGCTTGCCGCGCCGCCAGCCGGGCAGGCCACCGTCGAGCAGCGCCACCTTGTCATGTCCCAGCCAGCGCAGCATCCACCAAAGGCGTGACGCGAAGATCCCGCCTTCGTTGTCGTAGGCCACCACTTGCGTCGACGCATCCACTCCGCAGGCCGACATGCGTGCTGCGAAACTGGCCATGTCCGGCAGTGGATGGCGGCCATTGCTTCCGTCCTTTGCACCCGACAGGTCGTCGTCGAGATGCAGGAACATGGCGCCGGGAATATGGCCGCGCGCATAGGCCTGGCGACCGTATTCCGTATTCTTCAAATCATGCCGGCAGTCGAATACCCGCCACTCGGGATGGGCGGCAACTTGTTCCGCGCTGACCAGCAACGAGCTCATTCGTCTATTTCGGCGAGCCAGGCGCGGGCCTCGGATTCATCTTCGAACACCGTCACATCGGCGTTGACGAACAACTGCTCCAGCCACGCGCTCCAGGCCACCCACTGGCTGTCGGTAATCACCGCGATGCGCTTGAAGTCGCCGGCGTGCTGCTGGGAGAAACGGATCTCTTCCCAGACCACATCCAGCGTGAAGTCGGCCATGTCGCGCAGATCGACCAGCAGATTCACCGGTCCCGAGAAATTGATCTCGTGAAGAACCAGCTCCTCGAATTCCTTGAAGTCGGTCAGGGTGAATTCGCCAAACACGGCGAACTCGACCAGATGGTCCTTGTTTTGTGTGGTGATCATGCTGGGCCTCTCAAGAGTCAATGTCAGCGGGAATCATATCCCGCGCAACGCGTCATTTGTCTGAAGCGAACTGAAAAATCGGACAGCATCCGCCTGGATGTCGTCCCCGACAAGGCGCCGTGACATGGAAAAGCGAAGGGCCCGCAAGCGGGCCCTTCAGGCGAAAGACAATCGCGCTTACTTCTTGGCTTTTTTGCCGGAAACCGCCAGCTTGAAACCCGAACCCGCGCTGAACTTCGGCACGGTGGTGGCGGGAATCTTGATGGTGGCGCCCGTCTTCGGATTCTTGCCGGTGCGCGCGGCGCGCTTGGCCGACTTGAAGGTGCCAAAGCCCACGAGGGTAACGTTATCCCCCTTGGTTACCGCTTTCACTACCGCAGCCATAATGCCGTCGAGAGCCTTGCCAGCGGCGGCCTTGCTAATGTCGGCTTCCTTGGCGGCAATTTCAATCAGTTCAGCTTTATTCATGCTTTTTGTTCCTCCGGTAATTTTTTAGGGCATCCCGCCCAAAAAATATTCTAAACCCGTTCCCCCTTGCGGATACAAGGACTTTCTGCACAGTTTCATGCGTTTGACACCTGATGTGTTGCGATGATACCGCCACCCAGGCACACGTGTGATTCGTAAAGCACCAGCGATTGCCCCGGGGTTACCGCCCATTGCGGAGCAGCAAAAACCACTTCGCACTCCTCAGCGGAGATTCGCTCGACCTCACAGGCCGCGTCGGGCTGGCGATAACGCGTTTTTGCCGCATAGACCCAGTGCGTATGCGGCGCGCGTCCGGCAACCCACGACAGGTCTTTTGCCACCAGGCTGCCGGAGAGCAGGGCCGGATGCTCGTGACCTTGCACCACCCACAGGATGTTTTTTTCCATGTCCTTGCCGGTGACGAACCAGGGCTCCTCCGGCGCGCCCTTGACGCCGCCGATGCCCAGGCCTTCGCGCTGGCCCAGAGTGTAATACATCAGGCCCTCGTGACGGCCTACCACGCGATCGGTGCCGAGCACGCGGATCTCGCCCGGCTGCTTCGGCAGGTAGCGCGCCAGAAATTCGCGGAAGGGACGTTCGCCGATGAAACAGATGCCGGTCGAATCCTTGCGCGCATGGTTCGGCAGGCCGGCTTCCTCGGCGATGCGGCGAACATCGCGCTTGTACAGATGGCCGACCGGGAACAGCGTCTTCGCCAGTTGCGCCTGATTCAGGCGATGCAGGAAATAGCTCTGGTCCTTGGTGCCGTCCTCGGCCTTCAGCAGTTGCCACTCGCCCAGAAACTCCCTCACCTGCGCATAGTGGCCGGTGGCGATCTTGTCGGCGCCGAGCGCGATGGCATGATCGAGAAAGGCCTTGAACTTGATTTCCGAGTTGCACAACACGTCGGGATTCGGCGTGCGCCCGGCCTGGTATTCGCGCAGGAAATCGGCGAACACGCGCTCGCGGTATTCCTCGGCGAAATTGACGGCCTCGAATTCGATGCCGATCACGTCCGCGGCAGCGGCGGCGTCCACCAGATCCTGGCGTGACGAACAGTATTCGTCGGTATCGTCGCCTTCCCAGTTCTTCATGAACAGGCCGATGACCTCGTAGCCTTCGCGCTTGAGCTGCAGTGCCGCGACCGACGAATCGACGCCGCCGGAAAGCCCGACGATTATTTTTCCCTTGGACATGGTGGTCAGTCGTAGTGCCTCAAAAGTTCAAGTGGAAAGCGCCGCCCAGCAAGGTAGTCGCTCACGCACTGAGATACCAGCGGGCTGCGATGGCGCTCCGCGCTGGTGCGAATTTCGTCCGGGGTCATCCAGACGGCACGCAGGATGCCGTCGTCGAGCACCCGGCCCTCATCGTGCGCGCCCAGTTCGCCGGAAAATGCGAAGCGCAAATAGGTAATGTCGCGCTGCGGCCGCGGCCACTGGTAGATGCCGACCAGCGCCGTCGGATTGAAACTCCACGCGGTTTCCTCAAGCGCCTCGCGGGAGCACGCCGCGACCAGCGACTCGCCCTCGTCGAGGTGGCCGGCGGGCTGGTTGAAGCGCAGCCCGTCCTCGGTTTCCTCTTCCACCAGCAAAAAGCGGCCGTCGCGCTCGATCAGCGCAGCCACGGTGACATTGGGTTTCCAGACACGATTCATCCGCGCATTTTAGCGCCCCTGCTAAAATCGCGACTTCACTCACCGCAATGCTGGAGGAAGTATGTACCCCCAACGCTCACTTCGTTCGCTGCCCC
This sequence comes from uncultured Sulfuritalea sp., assembly GCA_964397005.1. Classification (GTDB taxonomy): domain Bacteria; phylum Pseudomonadota; class Gammaproteobacteria; order Burkholderiales; family Rhodocyclaceae; genus Sulfuritalea. The sequence continues at coordinate 7,314 of CAYNGV010000048.1, forward strand.
CCGAGGGGGCGCATGCCTCCCTTGGGGCGGCCCGGCGGGAGGCATGACCATGTCCATGGCCGACCGTGACGGCTTCATCTGGTACGACGGCAAGCTCGTGCCCTGGCGCGATGCCACCACCCACGTGCTGACGCACTCGCTGCACTACGGGCTCGCCGTGTTCGAGGGCGTGCGCGCTTACAAGACCGTCTCCGGCACCGCGATTTTCCGCCTCAAGGAACACACCGACCGGCTGTTCAACTCGGCGCACATCTACCGCATGCCGATGCCCTACGACAAGGCGACGCTGATGGCGGCGCACCTGGAAGTCGTGCGCAGCAACAAGCTCGAATCCTGCTACCTGCGCCCGATCGCCTTCTACGGTTCGGAGAAGATGGGCGTCAGCCCGCGCGGCGCGGCGACGCATGTGTCGATCGCGGCCTGGCCCTGGGGCGCCTACCTCGGCGAGGAAGGCATGGAAAAAGGCATCCGCGTCAAGACCTCCAGCTATTCTCGCCACCATGTAAACGTCAACATGGCGCGCGCCAAGTTCGCCGGTACTTATGCCAATTCGATCCTGGCCAACATGGAAGCGACCGAAGACGGCTACGACGAGGCGCTGCTGCTCGACGTGGACGGCTTCGTCGCCGAGGGCGCGGGCGAGAACCTGTTCGTGATCAAGGACGGCGTGATCTACGAACCCGAAATCGCGTCCGCCTTGATGGGCATCACCCGCAACACGGTGATCACGCTGGCCGCCGAACTCGGCTACCAGGTGATCGCCAAGCGCCTGACGCGCGACGACATCTACATCGCCGACGAAGCCTTCTTCACCGGCACGGCGGCGGAAGTCACGCCGATCCGCGAACTCGACAACCGCAGCATCGGCGCCGGCAGTCGCGGCCCCATCACGACCAGAATCCAGAGCCTGTTCTTCGACGTGGTGAACGGCAAGGTGCCCGCCCACGCCGACTGGCTGAGCTACGTTTAACAATTCCCAAAGGTTGAACATGTCCTCTCTCGACGAATCGCAACGCCAGGTTGCCGTAACCGCCCACGATCTGCCGCTGGCCTGTCCGCGCCCCGGTGCACTGCTGTGGGCCCGCCACCCGCGGGTCTTCATCGACGTACTGAAGAGCGAGTCGGGCGAAGCCGCTTGCCCCTACTGCGGGACGCTCTACCGCTTCACGGGTGAGCGCCCCAAGGGTCACCACTAAGTCCTCTTGGTTCTTCCGTGAAAATCCTGGTCGTCGCTCCGTCCTGGATCGGCGACACGATTCTCGCCCAGCCGTTGCTCGCGCTGCTCAAGCGCAATGATCCGGCGGCCCGCATCGACGTGCTGGCGCCGGACTGGTCGGCGCCTCTTCTTTCGCGCATGACCGAGGTCGACGCAGTCATTGTCAATCCCTTCGCTCATGGCGAATTCAGTCTCGGCGCACGCCGCGCTTTAGGCCGCCGCTTAAGGGGAAATGCGGCCAGCGCCGACTTTTCGACTGCGTTCGTGCTGCCCAATTCGTGGAAGTCGGCGCTGGTGCCCTTCTTCGCCGGGATTCCCCGCCGCATCGGCTACCAGGGCGAGAGCCGTTATCTGCTGCTGAACGAACGCCATCGGCTCGACGTCGCCGCCCATCCGCAACTGGTGCAGCGCTATGCCGCCCTGGCCGGGCCGCTGCCGGCAACCTTGCCGCAAGCGCATCTGAGTTCCACGATCGAGCAGCAACAGGCCGTGCGTCGCGCCCTGAATCTCCCTCTCGATGCCGCGCCGGTAATCTTCTGTCCCGGCGCCGAATACGGCGCCGCCAAGCGCTGGCCCGCGCAGCACTTTGCCGCACTGGCGCGGCTTGTTGCAGGCCCGCAAAACCCGGTCTGGCTGATCGGTTCGGCCAAGGATGCCGCGGTCGGCGACAAGATCGCCGAGGCGGCGGAAGGCACGGCGCTCAATCTGTGCGGTCGCAGCACGCTGGAACAGGCGATCGACCTGCTCGCCTCCGCCTCTTGCGTGGTGAGCAATGACTCCGGCCTGATGCACGTTGCCGCCGCGCTCGGACGACCGCTGGTCGCGCTCTATGGTTCGTCCTCCCCGACCTATACGCCGCCGCTGTCGGCGAATGCGGAAATCATTTCACGGCAGCTGCCGTGCAGCCCCTGCTTCAAGCGCGAATGTCCGCTGGGACACTTCGACTGCATGAACGGAATCACCCCCGAGCAGGTCGCGGCGACCGTCACCGCGAAGTTGCAGAGCTGACCATGCCGAGCCAGAAACTTTTCGCCACCCCGCAGGATGTCGAAGCCGCCTTCTATGAAGCGCTCGAACGCTGCGACATCGAGGCCATGATGGCCGTCTGGGCCGAGGACGAAGAAGTCGTCTGCGTGCACCCGGGCGGGCCGCGCCTGATCGGCTACACGATGATCCGCGAAGCGTGGCAGCGTGTCTTCGCCAACGGCAGGAAACTGCGCGTGCGTCTATCGCAGCAAACGGCGGTGACCACGCCATTCGCCATGGTGAGCACCCTGCTCGAACACATTGCCACCATCGGCAATGAAAATGTCACCGCGCCGGTGGCTGCCACCAACATCTATGTGCGCGGCGCACTGGGCTGGCGCATGGTCGCGCATCACGCTTCGCCGGTGCCACCCGACAGCGTCGGCGAAGCGCCACGAATCCTCCATTGAACCGGGCCCTGGCCGTGCATGGATACGTGGCTCCCGGCTGGCTGCCCGGCGGCCATGCGCAAACCATCTGGCCGCTACTGATCAAGGGCCCGCTGCCGCGCTACCGGCGCGAGCGCTGGGACACGCCGGATGGCGACTTCATCGATCTGGACTGGATTGACGGCAAACCCGGCGCGCCCTGCGTGGTGCTGTTTCACGGCCTCGAAGGCAGTTCGCGCAGCCACTATGCGCGGCGCCTCATGCACGCGGTAGTGCGCCGAGGCTGGCACGGCGTGGTGGTGCATTTTCGCGGCTGCTCGGGCGAGCCGAATCGCCTGCCGCGCGCCTATCATTCTGGCGACTCGCAGGAAATCGACTGGGTACTGCGCCGCCTGCATGCGCGCGGCTATCCGGCCTTGTTTGTTGCCGGCGTTTCGCTCGGCGGCAACGCGCTGCTGAAGTGGCTTGCCGAGCAAGGCGTTCTGGCATCCGGCATCGTGAATGCGGCGGCAGCGGTGAGTGCACCGCTGGATCTGGCGGCGGCCAACACGGCGCTCTCGTCCGGCTTCAATCTGGTCTATGCGAAGCACTTCCTGCGCACGCTGATTCCCGCCGCATTGGCCAAGGAGCGGCGCTTCCCCGGCCGCATTGACGTCGGCCGTGTGAAGGCCGCACGCACCCTGCGCGACTTCGACGATGCCGCCACCGCGCCCCTGCACGGATTTCATGGTGCCGACGACTATTACGCGAGGAGCAGCGCGGGGCCGTTGCTGGCAGCGGTGCGAACGCCGACGCTGCTGCTGCATGCCGCCAACGATCCGTTCCTGCCCCGCACGGCATTGCCGTCCCGCGAACAATTGCCGGATGCCGTGACGCTGGAAATGCATCGGCACGGTGGCCATGTCGGCTTTGTGCACGGCGCCCTGCCCGGCCGCCTCGACTGGCTGCCGCAGCGCCTGATGGCGCACTTCGCCGCCCATCTGCCGCCCTGATTCAGCGTGCGATAATCCTCGCCTCCAATTTTCCCGGCGCATCGCAAAGTCATGCACACACCCGCACCCGAGATCTTCAAGGCCTACGACATTCGCGGCATCGTGCGCACCACGCTGACCCCGGAAACGGTTCGCCAGATCGGTCAGGCGCTGGGCAGCGAAGCCGACGCACGCGGCGTCAAGGCGATCGCGATCGGCCGTGACGGCCGCCTCTCCGGCCCCACGCTGTCAAGAGCGCTGGCCCGTGGCATCACTCAAACCGGCGTCGATGTAATCGACATCGGCCGGGTGCCGACGCCGATGACCTACTTCGCCGCGCATGAACTCGGCACGGAAAGCTGTGTCTCGGTGACCGGCAGCCACAATCCGCCGGAGTACAACGGGCTGAAGATGGTGCTGGCCGGCCAGACGCTGTATGGCGACATGATCCAGGACCTGCGGCGCCGTATCACCAGCGCCGAGTTTTCCCAGGGAAACGGCAAGGTGCGCCATGCCAGCGTACGCCAGGCCTATCTCGATCGCATCGTCGGCGACGTCAAGCTGTCGCGCCCGATGAAAATCGTCATCGATTGCGGCAACGGCGTGGCCGGCAGCGTGGCGCCGGATCTGTTCCGTCGCATGGGCTGTAGCGTGACCGAGCTGTTCTGCGAAGTGGATGGCAATTTTCCCAACCACCACCCCGATCCGTCCAAGCCGGAGAACCTCGTCGATCTGCAACGCGTCGTGCGCGACACGGGTGCCGAGCTGGGGCTGGCCTTCGACGGCGACGGCGACCGGCTGGGCGTCGTCACCCGGGACGGCGAGATCATTTTCCCCGACCGCCAGCTGATGCTGTTCGCCGCCGACGTGCTGACGCGCAACCCGGGCGCACAGATCATCCATGACGTGAAATGCTCGCGCTGGCTGGCGCAATCCATCCGCCATCAGGGCGGCCGGCCGCTGATGTGGAATACCGGCCACGCCCTGATCAAGACCAAGCTGAAGGAAACCGGCGCACCGCTGGCGGGCGAGATGAGCGGCCACATGTTCTTCAAGGAACGCTGGTTCGGCTTCGACGACGCGCTCTACACCGGCGCCCGCCTGCTCGAAATCGTCTCGCGCTGGGAAGACTCCAACTGGCCGCTGAAGAACCTGCCCAACGCCATCTCGACGCCTGAACTCAACATCAAGATGAAGGAAGGCGAACCGCACGCGCTGGTGGCGAAGCTGCGGCAAGGCGGCAAGAAGCTGCTGCCCGGCGCACGCGAACTGATCACCATCGACGGCGTCCGCGCCGAGTATGCCGATGGGTTTGGCTTGGCGCGGGCCTCCAACACCACGCCGGTCGTGGTGCTGCGCTTTGAGGCCGATACGCAAGCCGCGCTGGCGCGCATCCAGGCCGAGTTCAGGAACGCGCTGGAAACCTTGTGGCCGGGAATTCGCACCGGCTTCTGACGCCGCCTCGCCGCCTGCCGACAACAGCAACTTGAGTAACAACACAGAAATCTGCATCGTTGGCCAGTGAAGATCACTCTCAACATCGACGATTCGCTGCTGGCCAACGCCAAGGCGCTGGCGGCGCGGCAGCGAATCAGTTTGACGCGACTAATTGAAGAAGGATTGCAGCTTCGCCTTCGCTCACCACATGTCGCAGGCAAGACCGGCACACGGAATATTCCCGTCTTCAAGGGGCGCGGCGGATTGGTTGCCGGCCTGAACCCGACCAGCAACAAAGCAATGCTGGACGCCGCCGACAATACCGCCTGACGTCAATTGTGTTGATTGGCGCGTCGCGCAGTGATCATCCTCATCACAAAACAGCATTCGCAATTCTGGACCAATCCCTTGCAGCATGCGCCGATGGCGCAAGCCTGAAATTGATGCCGATGGTTGTGGCCAGTTTCTTGCGACTGGTCACAAACTCGAAAATTTTTGTTCAGCCCACGCCCGTAGCGGAGGCCATCGGCTTCGTAGACGCGCTCGTTGCCGTACCGGGCGTCGAGATGCCATCACTCAGCGCCGAGTGGCCGATTCTTCGCCAACTTTGCACCGAGAAGAAGCTGACCGCCAACGACATTCCTGACGCATGGCTCGCGGCGGCGGTAATTCAACTCGGCGAGCACCTCGTCACGTTCGATTCCGTTTTCAGGAAGCTGTTAAGCCGAACGCAAGTGACTGTGCTCAGCCCCGACTGAAGGCCAGGCGGTCGGCTTTGCTACACGGAAGCCAACATTGGCAGATTGGAAAATCGCCGTAGTTCACCGGCAAGCCTCGGCCATTTCCGAACGTTGAAGCTAAGGCTAGAACAGTGATTGCAATGCAATCACCTCTTTGGTATGCTGCTATCAATGATTCCATTCAAGGAGGCGACTATGGCTACCAATCTTGTGGTTCGAAATGTTGACGAGGATGTTGCCCTGGCACTGAAACAGCTGGCAGCAGCTCATGGTAGAAGCGCAGAAGCCGAGCATCGCGAAATTCTAAGAACAGTTCTGCAGCGCCCGAAGCGGCGGTCTGTTGCCGAGGTTCTCTCGAGCATGCCAAATGTTGGTGAAGACTCCGACTTCAATTGCCGAAATGGGTAGGAGCCGACATGTACCTGGTCGACACCAATGTCATCAGCGAGGCCCGAAAGGGGAAAAAGGCAAACCCCGGCGTTCAAAAGTTTTTTCGGACGGTCGAAGCTGAAGACCTCTACCTGTCTGTGCAAACAATAGGCGAAATTCGAAGAGGGCTGGAGAATATCCGGCATCGCGGCGATCTTCCCCAGGCCAAGAAGCTCGAAAGATGGCTCGATTTGGTAGTGGCGAACTACGACAACAGGATATTGAGCTTCGATGAAGAGTGCGCCCAAGTGTGGGGCCGACTGATGTCACCTCATCATGAGCATCCAATAGACAAACAGATTGCGGCGATTGCACTGATTCATGACTTGACAGTAGTAACCCGCAACATCGATGATTTTCGCGGAACTGGTACGAGAATAGACAATCCCTTCGTTTGATGACTTCAATTCCCGTGATGCCTCGCAGTTGAACGGCTGCTT
>CAYNGV010000049.1:0-13720 GCA_964397005.1 uncultured Sulfuritalea sp.
ACGGCGCGCTACGTCCCGTTTGAATCCAAGGAAAGCAAACCATGACGACCCCGACCAAGACCTACAAATACTACTGGGAAGATTTTCCCGCCGGAAGCGTGCGCGAGTTCGGCGGCAAGACCATGACCGCCGAAGAAATCATGGATTTCGCCCGCCAGTTTGATCCGCAGCCCTTCCACCTCTCCGAGGAAGGCGGCAAGAACAGCCTGTTCGGCGGCCTTTGCGCCAGCGGCTGGCACACCTGTGCGCTGGCCATGCGCATGATGTGCGACGCCTACCTGCTGGAAACGGCGAGCCTCGGCTCGCCCGGGCTGGAGAACATCCGCTGGCTGAAACCGGTGCGCCCCGGCGACACCCTGCATGTGCGCACGGTGGTGCTCGAAGCGCGCCCGCTCGACAGCAAGCCCCACGTCGGACTGGTGCGCAACCGCTGGGAGATGCTGAATCAGAACAACGAGGAAGTCATGCAGATGGAAGGCTACGGCATGTTTCTTCGTCGCGATTTCAAGAAGGCCGACGACGTTTGAGCATGAGTCCGGCTGAATTGATCGAACAGCCCTTCGCCACCTACGGCGAACTGATTCGCCAACAGGCGCGGACGCGACCCGGCCATCCGGCGCTGATCCAGGACCGGCGCACGGTTTCCTTCGCCACGCTGGATGCGATGATGGATCGTGTCGCCGCGACGCTGCAACGCGAAGGCATCCGACCCACCCAGGCGGTGGCGATCTGCGCCGGCACCTCGCTCGAATATGCCGCCGTGTTTCTCGGCGCCCTGCGCGCCGGGGTTGCCGTGGCGCCTCTGGCGCCCTCGTCGACGGCGCAAAGCCTGGCCGGCATGGCGGCCAATGCCGAAGCGAAATTGATGTTCGTCGACGCAGCGACGGCGCAGGAACTCGCCCCGGTACGCACCGACATCGAGGCGCGCTTCATTGCGCTTGACGACAGCTCAGGTGTCGAACCGTTCTCGCGCTGGCTGGCGCCCGCCGGCAGCGTGCCGAAGTCAGTGCGGATCCGTCCCGAGTGGGTCTTCAATATCATCTATTCCTCGGGTACCACCGGCACGCCCAAGGGCATCGTGCAGCCGCACGGCATGCGCTGGTCCCATGTCCAGCGCGCGCGGTTGCAGGGCTACGGCCCCGACGCGGTGACCGTGATCGCCACGCCGCTCTATTCCAACACCACGCTGGTCAGCTTCTTCCCCACCGTCACGCTCGGCGGCACGGTGGTGCTGATGGCCAAATTCGATGCCGCGAAGTACCTCGCTCTGGCCGAGCAGCATCGCGCCACCCACACCATGCTGGTGCCGGTGCAATACCAGCGGCTGATGGCGCATCCCGATTTCGACCGTTACGACCTCTCCAGCTTCCGCATGAAGCTGTGCACCAGCGCGCCGTTCCCGGCCACTCTCAAGGCCGACATCCTCAAGCGCTGGCCGGGCGGCCTGGTCGAGTACTACGGCATGACCGAGGGCGGCGGCACCTGCATCCTTGCCGCCCATGAGCACCCGGACAAGCTCGCCACCGTCGGTACTCCCGCCGAGGGCCATGACATGCGCCTGATCGACGAGGCCGGCCACGAAGTCGCGCGCGGCGAAATCGGTGCGATTGGTGAAATCGTGGGCCATTCGCCGGCCATGATGCTCGGCTATCACCGCCAGCCGGACAAGACGCGCGAAGCGGAATGGTTCGCGCCCGACGGCAAGCGCTTCATCCGCACCGGCGATGTTGGCCGCTTCGACGAAGACGGCTTCCTGACGCTGATGGATCGCAAGAAGGACATGGTCATTTCCGGCGGCTTCAATGTCTATCCGAGCGACCTCGAAGCCGTGCTGATCCAGCACCCGGTCGTTGCCGAAGTCGCGGTGGTCGGCGTCGCTTCGGAACGCTGGGGTGAAACGCCCGTGGCCTTTGTCGTTGCAAAAGTCGGCGCTGGCGATGCGGCGAAATGCGCGGCGATTTCAATCAAGGAATGGGCCAACCAGCGCCTCGGCAAGACCCAGCGCCTCGCCGCCGTCGAGATTGTCGCCGCACTGCCACGCAGCGCGATCGGCAAGATACTCAAGCGCGAACTGCGCGATCTGTTCGTCCCCGCCACCCCCCTCTGATCGGCCCCGAAAGGACAGCAAATGGAATTCAGCACCCTCGAAGTCAGCCTCGACGCCGGCGTCGCCACCATCGCGCTGAACCGGCCGGACAAGGCCAACGCCATGAGCGAACCGATGTGGTACGAAATCGAGAAGGCCATGGAATGGCTCGACAGCACGCCCGAAGCCCGCGTCGGCGTGCTGGTCGGGCGCGGCAAGTATTTCACCTCGGGCATCGACCTCGCCATGCTGATGGGCCTCGGCCCGCAGATCGAGGACGACTGCGACGGCCGCCGCCGCGAAAAGCTGCGCCGCCTGATCCTCAAACTGCAGGACACCCTTACGTCCATCGAACGCTGCCGCAAGCCGGTGCTGGCCGCGATTCACGGCGCCTGCATCGGCGGCGGCATCGACCTGATCACCGCCTGCGACATGCGCTACTGCTCGGCCAATGCCTGGTTCTCGGTCAAGGAAATCGATGTCGGCATGACCGCCGACGTCGGCACCCTGCAACGCCTGCCGCGCCTGATCGGCGACGGCATGGCGCGGGAGCTGGCCTACACAGGGCGCCGCGTCGACGGCGCCGAGGCCCAGCAGATGCGTCTGGTCAACCGCTGCTTCGAGACTCCCGAAGCCCTGCAGGCCGGTGTCATGGAGATCGCCTGCAACATCGCCGCCAAGTCGCCGCTGTCGATTCGCGGCTGCAAGGAAATGATCACCTACGCCCGCGACCATTCGGTGGCCGACGGACTCAACTACATCGCCACCTGGAACGCGGCGATGCTGATGTCGAAGGACCTGTTCGAGGCCGGCGCGGCGAACATGCAAAAGCGCGACCCGGTGTTCAAGGATTGATGGAGCACTTCTTCGCTCCCGTCAATGGCATCAAGTTGCACTGCGTTTCCGAAGGCGCGGCCGATGCGCCGCTGATGCTCTTCGTCCATGGATTCCCCGAGTACTGGTACGCGTGGAATAGCCAGCTTGAGGAATTCGGCCGCGACCATCGCGCGGTGGCCTTCGACCTGCGCGGCCACAACCTTTCCGACAAGCCCGAAGGCGTCGCCGCCTATCGCCCGAAGCCGCTGATGGAAGACCTGCGGCAACTGATCGAACACCTGCAGGCGAATCGCACCGACAAGTCCTGCATCCTCGTCGCCCACGACTGGGGCGGCGCCATCGCCTGGACTTTCGCCGCGGCGTTTCCGCAGTACGTGAAGAAGCTGGTCATCATCAATGCGCCGCACACCATACCCTTTGCCCGAGCATTGGCGAGCGATCCGGTGCAGCAGGAAGCCAGCCACTACATGCTGCTGCTGCGCCACGCCAAGGCCGAGCGCGTGCTGGAAGCCAACAATTACGAACGCCTGCTGAAGATGTTCAGCCGCACGGCGGACGGCCGTTGCGCGCTGAGCGACGAGGAAATTCCGCTCTATCGCGAGGCCTGGTCGCAGCCCGGTGCGCTGACCTGCGTGCTCAACCTCTACCGCGCCTCGCCACTCTATCCGCCGACGCCGGACGACCCCGGCGCCGCATCGCTCAAGCTCGATCCGGCGGCACTCACGGTGCTCGTGCCGACGCTGGTGATCTGGGGTGAAGCCGACACGGCACTGGGCACCACGCTGCTCGACGGACTCGAAGACGTGGTGCCAGACCTGCGCATCAAGCGCATCCCGGAAGGCAGCCACTGGGTCATCCACGAGCAACCGCGACAGGTAAGCGCGGCGATACGCGAGTTTCTTTGAGTCTCAGCCGGCGACCAGTACCGTCGGCTCGATCGTCACCGGAAAATTCACCGAATTGGCGATGAAGCACAGGCGATGCGCCTCTTCATGCAGCGCGGTTGCGAGCGCCGCGTCGCCGCCCGCTGCAATCGTCGCCACCGGCCGCAGCACGGCTTGCGTGAACCGCCCGCCACCGCCGGCGTCCTCGACCATCGTCCCCGCCGCATCGTCGTGGTAGGCCAGCACGGTGACCTTCGCCTGCGCGCAAAGGTGCAGATACCACAGCATGTGGCAGGACGACAGCGAGCCGACCAGCAAATCCTCCGGGTTCCAGCGCGACGCGTCGCCGCGAAACGCCGGATCGGAGGAGCCCGGCAGTTCCGGCCGGCCCGCCGCCGAAATCACATGGTCGCGCGAATAGGCGCGGTAGCTGGTGGTGCCTTCACCCAGGTTCCCGGTCCAGTCGGTGCGGGTGGCGTAGCGGTGTTGTTTGTCGTGGGGCATGGCATGACCTCCGGGCTTGGGCATCGGTTTGCCGCTGATTATCCTTGAACCGGTGGCGTAGAATCCGGACGAGTGGCAATGGACGGTGGCCAACGGGCCTCCGCCCGGCAGCGCCTTCGATACGCAAGGGTTGAGATGATGAAGAAACCATTGATGATACTGATGCTGCTGGTATCACCCGCCGCCATGGCCCAGGGCCGCCTGCCGGCGTGCCCCCCATTGACCGACACGCCGTGGACCAACTGCTCCGGACAAGAGACAGCGCCAAACGGAGACCGATACCTCGGCGACTTCTGGAACGGCATGCGCCACGGCCAGGGCAGCTACACGTGGACCGGCGGCGACAGGTACGTGGGTGAATTCAGGAACAACAAGTTTGACGGCCAGGGCACCCTGACTTCGGCCAATGGCGACAAGTACGTCGGCGAATTCAAGGAAGACCGGTTTCACGGAAAAGGCAGTTTTTCGTCCGCCAAGGGCGACAAATATGTCGGCGAATTCAGGAACCACAATTTCAATGGTCAGGGCACGCTGACCCTCCCCAATGGCGACAAGCACGTCGGTGAATTCCGTGACGGCAAGGGTCAGGGACAAGGCACGCTGACCTTCACCAACGGCGACAAGTACGTCGGCGAATTCAGGGACAGCAAGTTTCACGGAAAGGGCACTTATACCTATGCCGACGGCAACAAGTACGCCGGCGAATTCCGGGACAACCTGCGCAACGGGCAAGGCACCTATACCTGGACCGATGGCAACGAGTATGTCGGCGAATTCCGGGACGGGGTGCGCACCGGCAAAGGCAGCTTCACGTATTCCAACGGCGACAAGTACGTCGGGGAATTCCGCGACGACAAGTTTCACGGGCAAGCAACCCTGACCTACGTCAATGGCAGGAAGTACGTGGGGGAATTCAGGGACGACAAGCACCACGGCCAGGGCACCCTGACCTTCCCCAATGGCACCCAATTCGTCGGCGAGTTCAGGGATGGCAAGCGTAGCGGAACCGGCACCGAATACCGCGCCGACGGCTCGGTTCTGAAATCAGGAATGTGGCAGGACTGAAACGGGGCGGCCCGAGGCGGCCGGATCGAGCTTAGCTCCGCATCCCCAGCGAAGCCTCCAACTGCCGCACCAGTTCGATCAGCCTGGGACGCACTTCGTTGAGCAGAAAATCCTGCGACAAGGTAAACGCCGGGCCGCCGCAGTTGATCGCCATCGGTGGCAGGCCGCCGCCCGGCCGCAGCGGCACGGCAATGGCATTGACATCGGTCTGCCATTCGCCGAAAGAACTGACGCAGCCGGTTTCGCGGTATTCCTTCAGCGCCTTTTCGATGCCGGCACGGATCGCCGGCCAGGCCACTTCGTCGAGTTCCTTGACGCGCTCCATGATGTCCTCCCGTTCGCGCTCAGGGATCAGCGCCAGGTAGGCGCGGCCCATCGCCGTGGTGGCGATCGGGATGCGCGAACCGACATCGAGGGACAGCGTCAGCGCCGCCGAACTGCGCGCGTTGCCGACATAGATCATCGACAAGCGATCGCGGCTGCCGAGCGACACCATGGCCTTGGAAAAGTCGGCGAGTTCCTGCATCAGCGGCCGCGACAGATCGCGCACATCGAGCCGCGCCAGCATGGCGCTGCCCAGCGCCAGCGTCGAGGTACCCAAACGGTATTTCCCGGTCTCCTCGACGAAGACCAGGTAGCCGAGCCTGGTCAGCGTGTAGGTGAGGCGCGAGACCGTCGATTTGGGCAGCTTGCAGCGCCTGGCGATGTCGAGGTTGCCGAGCATCTTTTCACCCGAGCTGAAGCAGGAAAGCACCGAGAGCCCCCGCGCCAGCGCGGTGACGAAATGGCGATCTTCCTTGCCGGCGGCCTTGGCTGCAATCTTGGTTGCAGGCTTGGTGGCAATCCTGGTAGCAATCTTGTTAACAATCTTGGTAACAGCTGCGGCCGGAACCGCGACGGCCTTGTTCTGTTTGCTCATGTCAGTCCTCTAGTGCATACAGCGCGCATAGCGCATCGCGGGCGGTCCGGTATTCGCGTCCGAGCCGCTCCACCACTTCACTTACGGGAAGAATTTCATCGATCGAACCGATGCCCTGGCCGACGCCCCAGATGTCGCGCCAGGCCTTGGTCCGGTCGGAACCGAAGCTCATGCTGGTCTTGTCGCGCAAGGGCAGATTATCGGGATCCAGCCCTTGCGCCGCAATGCTCGGCCGCAGATAGTTGCCATGCACGCCGGTGAAGTAGGGCGTGTAGACCACGTCCGCCGCGGCGCTTTCGACAATCATCTGCTTGTAGCCATCGACCGCGTTGGCTTCCGGCGTCGGGATGAAGCGCGTGCCCATGTAAGCCAGATCGGCGCCCATGACCTGCGCCGCCAGGATCTGATCGCCGCGCGTGATGGCGCCTGACAGTGCGATCGGACCATCCCAGAATCGCCGCACTTCGGACACCAGCGCAAACGGGCTCAGCATGCCGGCGTGCCCCCCGGCGCCGGCCGCCACCAGGATCAGGCCATCGACGCCGGCCTCCAGCGCCTTTTGCGCATGGCGCACGCTGATCACGTCATGGAACACGATGCCGCCGTAGCCGTGCACTTCCTTGACCACGTCGCCCGGCGCACGCAGGCTGGTGATGATCATCGGTGCCTGGTGCTTGACGCATAGCGCGATGTCGTGATCGAGGCGATCGTTGGAGTGATGCACGATCTGGTTCACCGCGTAGGGCGCGATCTTGCGGCCGGGATTGGCGCGGCGCGCGGCATCGATTTCCTTCGTCATCATGCCCAGCCATTCGTCGAGCAACTCCTTCGGCCGCGCGTTGAGCGCCGGGAAGGAACCGACAATGCCGGCCATGCATTGCGCCAGCACCAGCGGCGGTTGCGAGACGATGAACATCGGTGCGCCGATCACCGGCAGGGCGAGATTGTCATGCAGGATTTTGGGCAGGCTCATTGACACTCCTGGGCAGATTGGGCGCCCTGCCCGCGGCCGGTCATCAGCCAGGCGGGGATCAGGAAGAAGCCTTCCTGCATGGGTTGCAGGCCATGCACGGCATCCAGTTGACGCTCGCGCCCTTCGAGGAACAGCGCCAGCAATGTAACGCCCGGCACGCCGAAACGCTGCATGGCCCAGGTCGCCAGCAGGATCGAGGCCGTGGTGGCCGCAAGAAAGCCGGTAGACAACAGTTGCACCTGATCGTGGCCGACCTGAAAGACGCGAATGATTTCCGGCAGTGCGACATTGACCACCGTGGCCTCCATGATCGCCGAGACGGTGCCGAGCATCACGGTGAGCACCGCCCACCAGCGATAGGCCGGACCGTGGTGGGCGAACATGGCCGCCACTTGCTGCTGGCGGGCTTCGGTTTCGGCGCTCATGCAAGTAAATTAATGGTCCAATATCGAGGTTCTTGTTCCGGATAGTGGCACAGCATCGAAACCAGCGTCAAGGCGGCGAAGGGCCCCGGCGCGCCCATCAACCGGCTGTACTTGACTCTACCGACGGCGATCATTGACTTTTGCGACGTGGAAAGCAATGATTCGCACGTGCTGCATTTTAATAGAACCATGTTCCGCTATGCAGTCTTTTATTGGCGCCCCATCGGTGACACCATCCAAGGCCGAACCCTGATCATGGATCTTCACTTCAGCCCCGACGAGAATGCCTTCCGTGAGGAAGTACGCCAGTTCGTCAAGGAGAAACTGCCCGCCGATATCCGCAACAAGGTGATGAACGGCGTGCACCTGAATCGCGACGAACACATACTCTGGCAGCGCACGCTGCATCAGCGCGGCTGGGGCGGCCCCGGCTGGACGCCGGCCGAGCAATACATCTTTGAAGAGGAATGCGCGGCCGGCGGGGCACCGCGGCTGATTTCCTTCGGCCTCAAGATGATCGCGCCGGTGCTGATGGCCTTCGGCAACCCGGCGCAATGCACGGGGCGTGATATTGTTCTGAGCGAAATTCACTGTCCCAGGAGCACGCCTTTGAAGTCCCGCAAACTGCACACCCTGCATCGCCCGGCAAAGAAGCACAACGGGCATCCGCCGCTGGTCTTCGTACATGGCGGCTACGTCCATGCCGGTTGCTGGGATGTGAACTTCCTGCCCCACTTCAGCAAGCTGGGCTATCACTGCCACGCCATCGATCTGTCGGGCCACGGCGCGAGCGAGGGTCGCGAGAACCTCAACAGCTACGACCTCGACCACTACGCGGCGGATGTCGCGCAAGTGGTCGCGGAACTGCCCGCGCCGCCGGTGCTGATCGGGCATTCGATGGGCGCGCTGGTGGTGCAGCGCTACCTCGAAAAAGGCAACGCAGCGGCGGTCATCATGATGGCGCCGGTGCCGACCACCGGCCTGGCCGGTTGCAGCGCCCAGCTGAACGTCCGGCAGCCGGATTTCCTGCGGGAAGCCGCCTACGCCGTGCGCGGAAAGTACACCGCGAACACCGTCAAGGTGATGCGCGAAGTGTATTTCTCGCCCGACGTGACGGCGGAACAGTTCGCCGCCTTCAAGCCGCTGGTGCAGGACGAATCCATGACCGCCGTCACCGAGATGATGACGCTGGCCTGGCGCTCGCCCAAGCGCCGGCCGAAGATTCCGGCGCTGGTCATGGGCGGCGAACTCGACGCGCTGTTTCCGTCCAACCAGCTTTACTTCACGGCATCCGGCTGGAACGCGGAAACCTGCGTCATCCCGCGCGCCGGGCACATGATCATGATGGAGCCGCACTGGACCGCGGCCGCCGACAAGATCGACAACTGGCTCGATCGCCGCCTCGGGCAGAAAGCCGCGGCGTAAGACAATCGCAGCGAAGGACAGGAGCGCCATGTTCAGCAAAGCCACCTTCAAGTTCCTCGACGAACTCGCCGCCAACAACGACCGCGGCTGGTTCGAGGCCAACAAGCCGCGCTACGAGGAACTCGTGCGCGAACCGGCGCTGGATTTCATCGCCGCGATGGCCGATCCCCTGGCGAAGTTCGCTCCTCATTTCCGCGCCGAACCGCGCAAGATGGGTGGCTCGCTGATGCGCGTGTTCCGCGACACGCGCTTCGCCCGCGACAAGAGCCCCTACAAGACCAACATCGGCATCCAGTTCCGCCACGAACTGGGCAAGGACGTCCATGCGCCCGGCTTCTACCTGCACATCGCGAGCGACGAGTGCTTCTTCGGCGCCGGCTGCTGGCATCCCGAGGCCGACATGCTGGGGCACATCCGCGACCTCATCACGGCGAATCCGAAACGCTGGTTCGCCGTGCGCGACGACAAGAAGTTCGCCGCGCACTGGACGCTGGCCGGCGACAGCCTGACGCGGCCGCCGCGCGGCTATACCGCCGAGCACCCGGCGATCGACGACCTCAAGCGCAAGGACTTCATCGGCCTCGCTTCACTGTCCGCCGCCGAGGTGACGGGTTCCGGGCTGGTCAAACTCGCGACCGAGCGCTTCGCGACTGCCGCACCGCTGATGAAGTTTCTCTGCGAGGCGCAGGGCGTCCAGTACTAGCCGCGCAACGCAACAGCAACGCAACAGCGGCGCGGCATGCTCGACATCCTCTACCGCGACGACTTCCTCGTCGCGATCAACAAACCCGCCGGCCTGCTGGTCCATCGCAGCGACATCGACCGCCACGAAACGCGCTTCGCCGTGCAACTCCTGCGCGACCAGATCGGCCGGCGCGTGCACCCGTTGCACCGGCTCGACAAGGGCACCTCCGGCGTGCTGCTGTTCGCCCTCGACGCCGACAGCGCACGCGCGGTCGGCGTCCAGTTCCAGCGCGACGAAATACACAAGCGCTATCTCGCCATCGTCCGCGGCTGGCCGCCCGAAGCCGGCGTCATCGACCACCCGCTGTCGCGCCAGTTCGACGACTACGGCCGCAAGTTCAGCGCCGACAACGCAGTGGAGCCCCTGCCCGCCATTACCGAATACCGCCGCCTCGCCACCGTTGAACTGCCCGAGGCGGTCGACCGCTACCCGACCTCGCGTTATGCATTGATGGAGCTGTCGCCCAGGACCGGCCGTCAACACCAGTTGCGTCGCCATCTGAAGCATATCGCCCACCCCATCGTCGGCGATGCCACCTGGGGCAAGGGAGTGCACAATCGCTTCTTCCAGCAGCGCTTCGGCTGCGGTCGTTTGCTGCTGGCCTGCACGCGCATTGAGTTGCGGCATCCGCGGAATGGAAGTGCGCTGTCGATTGTCGCGCCGCAGGAAAAGAGCTTCGCCGACGTGCTCTGCGCACTGGGCTGGGGCGGGATTCGCTGCTGAGCGCAAAAGTCGGCGCCTGCGGTACGGCGACGGCAATCCGCTCGTTCGTCGCCGAATCCCCCTGCATCGCCGCAGCCTGGGCGATAATACGGCCTATGTCACAAGTACCAAGCCGCATGCTCTCCGCGCAGTCGAACCTCGAGGTAAGCCGAATGCTCCCAACGCACCGTAACGTCAAAGCCATCCTGAGCCGAATCCCGCTATTCGCCGGCCTGATGCCTGAACATCTTGGCAATCTGGTGACGGCCTCGCGCAGCGCCAGCTTCAAAAGAAACCAGGCGGTCTATCGTGCCGGCGACTTTGTCGATGAAATGTATTTCCTGCTGTCGGGCCAGATCAAGCTGGCACTGTCATCCACCCAGGGTCAGGAGAAAGTCATCAATGTGGTGGAGCCCGGGCGATCCTTCGGCGAAGCCGAGCTGTTTGGCGGGTACAGCTGCCTGGCGACAGCGATGGCGATAATGCCATCGCAGCTTCTCTGCATTGCCGGAGAAGAAATTCGCCGCATCATGACCGCCGACCCGCAGTTTGTGTTGCGACTTACGCGGCTGCTGGCGCAACGTCAGCGGGAACTGGAGAACGAACAGGCGGCGAGGTATTTCCGTACCGGCAGCCAACGGCTGCTGGATCACTTCGTAAAACTGGCCGGGCCGTCCCGCGCCACGGAGGGCGAAACGCAGATAACCCTCAACACCACCAAGCACCTGCTGGCCTCCCGCTTCGACATGAAGCCGGAGACCCTGTCGCGGGCCTTGCGCGACCTCACCGAATCCGGCCTGATTGCCGCCGACGGAGGCCAGGTCACACTGATCAACGCCAGGATCACCCACTACCTGGCCCATGAAGATCCGGTCCGCGGCAGTCTCCTGGCCGCGGACCGATGCCAGTCCCGCGAGCGTGCAACGGCGCGCAGGGCCGGAACTGCGACGCCCGGCCCGCGCAGCCGGGGCGGTGCTGACCGTTCGTTCTGCGACGAGATCAACCGGGCCGGACGTCAACGCATGCTATCCCAGCGCATGGTCAAGTCATGGCTGATGCTGCAACAGCGGGTTCTGCCCCGTCCGGCGCAACGGGTGCTCAGGCAGTCGATCGAACTGTTCGACCGCCAGCTGATGGAACTCGAAAGCCCGGCCGACACCGCCAAGAGCAGCGCCGCGCGCGCCGAACTGGCCGAAGTTTGGCGCCCCTACCGCATATTGCTGGACTCCGAGCCCAGTCGCAAAAACGCGCACGCGCTGTACGACATGAACGAAGAAGTGCTCAAGGCGGCGCATGCGCTGACCGTGAGTTTCGAAAAGGCCGATGGCACGCACAAGGGCAAGCTGGTCAATCAGGCCGGGCGACAGCGCATGCTGTCCCAGCGCATCGCGAAGTTCTTTCTTTTTCAGCACGCAGGCATCCAGGTCGCCAGATGCCGGACGGAACTGGAAGAGGTCAGCGAGGAATTCTCCACCGCCTTGATCGACCTGGGCGCGGCGACACGGGACAAGCCGGCCATCGCCGCGGAACTCGAAGTCGTCGCCGAGCAGTGGCACAGCCTGCAATCGGCCATCACCACCCGCGACTCGAACCTGATGGCCTCCGCGCGCAAGGTGTTCACCACCAGCGAAAACCTGCTGCAGCGGATGGACACGGCGGTAGAACTTTACGCGAGGCTTCCCGGCTGACGGAGGCGCGGCGCACCGGTCGTGCCCAGCCTCTTTACAAAATGACCAACTGGATCGATAATCTTCGCCCAGATGACCATCTACAGGGCTCTGCATCATGAAGATTGCAACCGTTGCCAACGCCAAATCGCACCTGTCCGCATTGATCGCCGACGTCGAGGCCGGCCAGGGTGTGGTCATCACCCGCCGGGGAAAGGCCGTGGCACGGCTGGTTCCCGAACCGGAAGCGAAAGGATTCGGCTGGTCTGACCTGCGCAAATGGGTCTCCGCATCCACGGCACAAGGCCTCACCGTTGCCGAAATGCGCGAACAAGATCTGTTGTGATCTACATCGACACTTCGGTGCTGGGCGCGATCTTCTTTCGCGAACCCGGCGCGGCCGAACTGGTGGCGCGGCTTGAGCGTCAGCGCAACGGAAGCTTGATGATTTCGGCGTGGACCCTGACCGAGATGGCCAGCATCGGCGGTATCAAGCAGCGCCTCGGCGCCATCGACCCGACGACGCGCCAACAGGCCCTCGCCAATTTCCAGCGATTTGCCTCCGCGCAATTGGGCATGACGGAAATCGAGCCGACTGATTTTCGTACCGCCGCCGTGCTCATCGAATCGCCGGCCGCCTTGCGTGCCGGCGATGCCTTGCATCTGGCGGTGGCGCGCCGCCTGGGCGCCCGAGTGGCCAGCCTGGACCAGCGGCTATGCAGTGCGACCAAGGCCCTGGGCTTGACGTTATTCGACCTTGCTTGAGAGCGGTCATAGCGCTTCAGCGCGCCGGCAGATAGCGGTCGCCCGTTCTGCATACCTCCGTTGAACCCAATGAGTCGGCGCTTGCCGGCCCGCGAAGCGGCATCCCCGGCAGACAGAGTCCGATACGGCGACGCAAGCCCTGCTTGCGCGTAAGATGTCGCCCTTTTCCGCGAATCCCGCCTTGATGCGCTCGCGGAGCCCCTGCCGAGAAACCGCCATGTCCGAAGCCCCCCTCCCCCTGCTTGCCGCCGCACTCGACGCGCGCGCGGAGTTCCTGCCGCGCCTGCACGCCGAACAGACAGATTGCTATCGCCTGTTCCACGGCAGCGTCGAGGGCCATCCGGGCCTGACCATCGACCGTTATGGCGACCTGTTGCTGGTGCAGTGCTTCCACAGCCCGCTGCCGCCGGAGACGCTGGCCGCCGTGACGAATTTTTATGTCTCCCTGCTGCCGGATCTGACGGTGGTCTACAACGATCGCAGCCAGGCCAATTCGCGCATCGGCAATCCGCTGCCGGCGGATCAGCTCGAAGCGGCGATGACGCCGCGCGAAGTGCATGAGATGGGCGTTACCTACCGCATCGCCGGGCGCCATGCCGGGCAGGACCCCTGGCTGTTCCTTGACCTGCGCGCGGCGCGGAGGCGGGTGATGCAGGAGGCGCCGGGCAAGTCGCTGCTGAACCTGTTCGCCTACACCTGCGGCGTCGGCATCGCGGCGGCCAA
>CAYNGV010000050.1:0-9985 GCA_964397005.1 uncultured Sulfuritalea sp.
AGCCTGATTTCGGCGGAGTCACCTCGCTTCAGGTCAGGAAAAGCCCCCGGCGACTTGTGCCGAACTGCAAGTCCCGGCTATAATCACGGGCTTGTTCGGGATGGTCCCGTGCAAAATCCACACGCCCGGCGCCGATAGGGTGGCTTCCCGCGGGAAATCAGCGCGAAGCAGCACGGCCAGGCGGAGGTTCAACCCAATCGGAGATAGTTCCATGAGCACTACCATGCGCCAGATGCTGGAGGCGGGAGTTCACTTCGGCCACCAGACCCGTTTCTGGAACCCCAAGATGGCCCCGTACATCTTCGGCCACCGCAACAAGATCCACATCATCAACCTCGAAAAGACCCTGAGCAAGTATCAGGAGGCCATCGCTTTCGTGAAAAAGATGGCGGCCAAGAAGGGAACCATCCTTTTTGTCAGCACCAAGCGCCAGGCGCGCGAAATCATCGCCGAAGAAGCCCAGCGCTGCGGCATGCCTTACGTCGATGACCGCTGGCTGGGCGGCATGATGACCAACTTCAAGACCCTGAAGCTGTCGGTCAAGCGCCTGAAGGACCTGGAAACCGCCATGTCGGAAGGCAACTTCGAGAAGCTCTCGAAGAAGGAAACCCTGACCCTGCAGCGCGAGATGGACAAGCTGAAGAAGTCCATCGGCGGCATCAAGGACATGGGCGGCCTGCCCGACGCGATTTTCATCATCGACGTCGGCTATCACAAGATCGCCATCACCGAAGCCGGCAAGCTCGGCATCCCGGTAATCGGCGTGGTCGATACCAACCATTCCCCGGAAGGCGTCAGCTACGTGATCCCGGGCAACGACGATTCCTCCGGCGCGATTCGCCTCTACGCCCGCGGCGTGGCCGATGCGGTTCTTGAAGGCAAGAACCAGTCGATCAACGAAGTGGTGCAGCAACTGGCCGGCGACGACGAGTTCGTCGAAGTCGAGGACGCGGCGGAGTAAAGCGATTAGCCACGGCGAGCAAATGCTCGCCGTGGTGAATGAATTTCTGAATCTGGAGTAGAGCAATGGCGGACATTACCGCAAGCATGGTCAAGGAACTGCGCGAGAAGACCGACGCGCCTATGATGGAATGCAAGAAAGCGCTGACCGAAGCCGCCGGCGACATGGCGAAAGCCGAAGAAATCCTGCGCGTCAAGCTGGGCAACAAGGCCAGCAAGGCGGCCACCCGCGTCGCGGCCGAGGGCGTGGTGGCAATCAACATCGCCGCCGATGGCAAGCTGGGCAGCATTTTCGAGATCAACAGCGAGACCGACTTCGTCGCCAAGAACGACGAGTTCCTCAAGCTGGCCGCCGACTGCGCGCGGCTGGTGGCGGAAAAGAATCCTGCCGACGTCGCGGCGCTGTCGGCCCTGCCGATGGGCGAAGGCACGGTCGAATCCACCCGTGCCGCGCTGGTGGGCAAGATCGGCGAGAACATGAGCATCCGCCGCTTCGTCCGCGTCGCGGCCAAGGGCAAGCTGGCCTCCTACATCCACGGCGGTTCGAAGATCGGCGTGCTGGTGGATGTGGTCGGCGGCGACGATCAATTGGCCAAGGACCTGGCGATGCATATCGCCGCGTCGAAGCCGAAGTCGCTGGATTCGTCCGGCGTGCCGGCGGAGCTGCTGGACATGGAGCGTCGCATCGCCATCGAGAAGGCGCGCGAAGCCGGCAAGCCGGAAGCGATGCTGGAGAAGATCGCCGAAGGCACGGTGCAGAAGTACCTGAAGGATGTGACGCTGCTGGGCCAGGTCTTCGTCAAGGCCGAGGACGGCAAGCAGACCATCGAGCAACTGCTGAAGGCCAGGGGCGCATCGGTGGCCAGCTTCACGCTGTTCATCGTCGGCGAAGGCATCGAAAAGAAAGTCAATGACTTTGCCGCCGAGGTGGCTGCGCAGGCCGCCGCCGCCGCGGGCAACAAGTAAGGGCTAAGCGCGACGATGACCGTGCCAAAGTTCCGCCGCATCCTGCTGAAGCTGTCGGGCGAGGCGCTGATGGGCGATGACGCCTACGGCATCAACACGACGATGCTCGGCGGCATCGTGGCGGAAATCAAGGCGGTGACCGACCTCGGCGTCGAGGTCGGCGTTGTCATCGGCGGCGGCAACATCTTTCGCGGCATTGCCGGCACGGCCACCGGCATGGACCGCGCCACGGCCGACTACATGGGCATGCTGGCGACGGTGATGAACGCCATGGCGCTGTCCGATGCCATGCGCCAGGCGGGCATCAACGCCCGCGTGCAGTCGGCGCTGAACATCGAGCAGGTGGTCGAACCCTACATTCGCGGCAAGGCGATCCGCTATCTCGAAGAGGGCAAGGTGGTGATTTTCGGCGCCGGCACCGGCAACCCATTCTTCACCACCGATACCGCGGCGGCGCTGCGCGGCTCGGAAATCGGCGCCGAGATGGTGCTGAAGGCGACCAAGGTCGATGGCATCTACACCGCCGATCCGAAGAAAGACCCGCAGGCGACCCGCTTCACTCGCATCAGTTTCGACGAGGCGATCAGCCGTAATTTGGCGGTAATGGATGCCACGGCATTTGCCCTGTGTCGCGACCAGAAGCTGCCGATCAATGTGTTCTCGATCTTCAAGGCCGGCGCGCTGAAGCGCGTGGTGATGGGAGAGGACGAGGGCACCCTGGTTCACGTCTAGGATTTTAGGAGTGGCAGCATGATTCCCGAACTGAAAAAGACTTCTGAACAGAAAATGCAAAAGAGCCTTGAGTCGCTGAAAGCCGACCTCGGCAAGGTGCGCACCGGTCGTGCGCATACCGGCATTCTCGATCACGTGCAGGTTGATTACTACGGTTCGCCGGTGCCGATCACCCAGGTAGCCAACGTCACCCTGATCGACGCCCGCACCATCGGCGTGCAGCCCTGGGAAAAGCCGATGGTGGCGAAAGTCGAAAAGGCGATTCGCGATTCCGACCTGGGTCTCAACCCGTCGTCGCAGGGCGAACTGATCCGCGTACCGATGCCGGCACTGACAGAGGAACGCCGCCGCGACCTGATCAAGGTGATCAAGCACGAGGGCGAGAATGCCAAGGTGGCGATCCGCAATCTGCGTCGCGATGCCATTTCGCATCTGAAGGAAGCGCTGAAGAAGAAGGAAATTTCCGAAGACGACGAGCGCCGCGCGCTGGACGACATGCAGAAGCTGACCGACCGCTATGTGGCGGAAGTTGATCGGTCGCTGGCGGACAAAGAGAAAGACCTGATGGCGATCTGAGCGCCCGGGATAAGGAATCAGGGATCAGGAATCAGATCCTGGCCAAGGCAGAGGGGTAGGCATGGCGGGAAAATTCACCAGTTCGACGCAGGCGATTCCCGATGTGGCGGATGTGCCGCACCATGTTGCCATCATCATGGACGGCAACGGGCGCTGGGCCAAGAAGCGCTTCCTGCCGCGTGTCGCCGGTCACAAGCGCGGCGTGGAAACAGTGCGGGCGATGGTCAAGGCGTGCATCGCGCGCGGCGTCGAATATCTCACCCTGTTTGCCTTTTCATCGGAAAACTGGCGCCGTCCGGCCGAGGAAGTGTCATTTCTGATGAATCTTTTCGTCAGCGCCTTGCAGGGCGAAATCGGCAAGCTGCATGCCAACGGCGTGCGCCTCAAGGTGGTCGGCGATCTTGCCGCGTTCGAGCCGCGCCTGGTTGCGCTGATCCGCGAAGGCGAGGCGAAGACCGCCAATAACACGCGCCTGACGCTGACCATCGCCGCCAATTACGGCGGTCGCTGGGACATCCTTCAGGCCATGAACCAGCTGGCCCTGGCGCATCCGGAAAAGGCCGGCAGCTACGGCGAGGCCGATCTTGCGCCGCACCTGATGATGGCCTACGCGCCCGAGCCCGACCTCTTCATCCGCACCGGCGGCGAGCAGCGCATCAGCAACTTCCTGCTCTGGCAACTGGCCTACAGCGAGTTCCATTTCACCGACACGCTTTGGCCCGATTTCGACGACGCGGCGCTGGATGCCGCGATCGTGTCGTACCGCCGGCGCGAGCGGCGCTTTGGCCGCACCAGCGAGCAACTTGGCGTGCAGTCGGGGCAAGGGACTGCCGTTCCGCTAGCGCCGAGTTTATCCGTGCCCGCCATCGACCACGATGCTTAAGACGCGGGTCATCACCGCGCTGCTGCTGGTTGTCGGCCTCGCCCTGATCCTGTTTGCCATGCCGCCGCTGGCGGCGCAGCTGGCGTTTGCCGCGATCGCGGCGCTGGCCGCGTGGGAATGGGGCGGCCTGATGAAGCAGGACCAGCCGGCGCGCGTCATGTATGCGTTTGTGCTGCTGCTGTTTTGCTGGCAGTTGTCGGTCGGTGCGCCCGAACTGGTGCCCGCGCTGCTTGGCGTGTCGGCGGCGTTCTGGATTCTGGTGGTGCCGCTGTGGTTTCGCTTCAAGTGGCGGCTCGCTGGCAACGACTTTTTCGGCTACCTGCTGGGCGCCCTGGTGATCCTGCCGACCTGGGCTGCGATGGTGGCTCTGAACACGGCTGGTACCTGGCTGATGCTGGCGGCGATGGCGCTGGTGTGGGTCGCCGACATCTCCGCCTATTTCGCCGGCCGGACATTTGGCAGGCACAAGCTGGCGCCGGCCATCAGTCCGGGCAAGACCTGGGAAGGCGTGGCGGGGGCCGTCGTCGGCGTGCTGATCTACGGCGGCATTGTGCTGGCGTTCTCGCCCTTGAAGGACACACTTCCGCTGTCGCTGCCGCTGGTTATCCTGATGCTGGTCCTGCTCACGGCGGTGAGCGTCATGGGCGATCTGTTCGAATCGCTGTTGAAGCGCCAGGCCGGGCTCAAGGACAGCAGCAATCTGCTGCCGGGCCATGGCGGCGTGCTCGACCGCATCGACGCGCTGACCTCGACCCTGCCGCTGGCCGCGCTCATTTTGCATTGGGTCCGCTCATGAAACTGACCGTTCTCGGCGCCACCGGCTCGATCGGCGTCAGCACGCTGGACGTGGTGGCGCGCCATCCGGATCGCTTCGAAGTCGTGGCGCTGACCGGGCATCGCCAGGTGGAAGTTCTCGCGGCGCAGTGCCGCAAGTTCCGGCCGGCCTATGCGGTGGTGGGCAGCGCGGTCGACGCACAGCGACTGGTCGGGCTGCTCAAAAATGGCGGTTTGCGCACCGAGGTGCTGCATGGCGCGGATGCACTGGCCCAGGTTGCCAGCCTGCCGGAAGTCGATGCGGTGATGGCGGCCATCGTCGGCGCCGCCGGGCTGCCGCCGACGCTGGCTGCCGCGCGCGCCGGCAAGCGCGTGCTGCTGGCCAACAAGGAAGCGCTGGTCATGGCCGGCGCGGTGTTCATGGCCGAAGTGCGTCGTGCCGGTGCGATGCTGCTGCCGATCGACAGCGAACACAATGCGGTATTCCAGTCGATGCCGCAAAATTATGCGGGCGACATGGCGCGCAGCGGAGTCAGGCGTGTCCTGCTGACCGCATCGGGCGGACCATTTCGCAGCACACCACTGGAGGCGCTGAAACGGGTCACGCCCGAACAGGCGGTGGCGCATCCCAACTGGGTGATGGGCCGCAAGATTTCAGTCGATTCGGCGACCATGATGAACAAGGGCCTCGAAGTCATCGAAGCGCATTGGTTGTTCAACGCCCCGGCGGACAGGATCGAGGTGGTGATTCACCCGCAGAGCGTGATCCATTCCCTGGTCGACTACGAGGATGGTTCCGTATTGGCCCAGTTGGGAAATCCTGACATGCGCACGCCGATCGCCAACGCGCTGGCCTGGCCGCAGCGCATTGATTCGGGCGTGACGCCGCTCGACCTGTTCGCGGTGGGGCAGCTCAATTTCGAGCGTCCTGATCTGGTGCGCTTCCCCTGTCTCGACCTCGCTTATCGGGCCTTGCGCGCGGAAGGCAATGCGGCATCGGTGCTCAACGCCGCCAACGAGGTGGCGGTGGCGGCTTTCCTGGAGCGCCGTCTGTCCTACCTCGGGATCGCCGAACTGATCGCCGCCACACTGGATGCCGTGCCCCAGGCAACGGTGCCCGATCTTGCCGCGGTGCTGGAGGCCGATCGTCAGGGACGCGCGGCGGCACTCGATCTGCTTGCGCGCCGTTCCGGCGCAACGCCCGCATGAATCCTGAATCGGTAGCCTGGTACGCGGGTGCTTTCCTGCTCGCGCTGGCAGTGCTGGTGGTGGTGCACGAGATGGGGCATTACCTTGCGGCACGCGCATGCAACGTCAAGGTGTTGCGCTTCGCCTTCGGCTTCGGCAAGGTGCTCTGGATGCGCCGCCACGGGCGCGATGGCACCGAGTGGGCGATCTCTGCGTTCCCATTGGGCGGCTACGTCAAGATGCTGGATGAACGCGAAGGCGAAGTGCCCGCCGCGGAACTGCCGCGCGCCTTCAATCGCCAATCCGTGGGGCGGCGCGCATTCATTGTGGCTGCCGGCCCGGCGGCCAACTTCCTGCTCGCAATCGTGTTGTATTGGGCCTTGTTCATGCACGGCGTGACGGAACTCAAGCCGCGTCTCGGATCGCCGCCCGCGGACACTCCGGCGGCAGTGGCCGGTATCAGTGATGGCGTGACGGTGCGCTCGGTCAACGGCAAGCCCATAGAAACATGGCAGCAGCTGCGCTGGGAGGTCCTGCAGCGGGCATTGGACAAGGAGCCGCTGCAGCTGGAAGTGGTCAGTCTGCAACGGGAGATCGGCGTTTTCCGGATCGCCAGCGATCGTTTCGATCTGGAAGAACTCGAGAAGGATCCCTTGCGCCTGCTTGGGCTGGTGCTCTACAGGCCGCGCCTGCCGGCCGTGGTCGGCCGTGTGCAGCCCGATTCAGTCGCCGAAGCCGCGGGATTTCGCGGCGGCGATCGGGTGCTGTCGATTGACGGCAAGGCGATAAGCGAATGGAAGCAGCTTGCTTCTGCGGCGGGAGCCGCGGCGGGACGTCAATTGAAATTCGTCATCGAGCGTGACAGTCGACAGATAGAGCTTGCGGCCTCGCCGCGCTTGACGGAAGACGGTGGACAAAAAATCGGACGGCTCGGCCTGCTGGCGAAGGAAGGCACCGGTGAGGCCTTCGAGATGACGACGGTGGTGAGTTACGGTCCGTTCGAGTCGGTCAGTCGGGCGCTGGAGCAGACCTGGGATACTTCAATCCTGAGCCTGCGCATGATGGGGCGCATGCTCACCGGCGAACTGTCGTGGAAGAACCTTTCCGGACCGGTGACCATCGCCGATTACGCAGGGCAGTCAGCACGGCTCGGCGCCAGCTACTACCTGCGCTTCATTGCCCTGATCAGCATCAGTCTCGGTGTGCTGAACCTGCTGCCCGTGCCTGTTCTGGACGGGGGGCATTTGATGTATTATCTCGTCGAGTTTCTCAAGGGTGGCCCGGTGTCAGAACGGGCTCTGGAAATCGGCCAACAGATCGGCTTTGCCTTGCTGGCACTGCTGATGGCTTTTGCCTTCTACAACGATATCAACCGTCTTGTTTCCGGCTAATTTTCGTCCAATTACATGAAAACGAAGTTTCAGAGAAGGCTAACGCCTGTTTTATCGGCGTTAAACAAGGCGGCCGGAGCCAAGAAGAAACTGCTTGCCGGTCTGGTTGTCGCGCTACTGGCCCATTCGGTGTTTGCCTTCGATCCATTCCAGATCAAGGATATCCGGGTCGAGGGGATACAGCGCACCGAGGCCGGAACCGTATTCTCCTACCTTCCGGTCAAGGTGGGCGACACCATGACCGACGAGAAGGCCGCAGCGGCAATCAAGGCACTGTTTGCCACCGGTTTTTTCAAGGATGTGCGCCTCGAGATTGATCGTGAAGTGCTGGTGGTGGTGCTGGAAGAGCGTCCGGCCATCGCTTCGCTTGAATTTACCGGTCTCAAGGCATTCAAGCCGGAAGACCTGAAAAAGTCGCTACGCGATGTCGGCCTCGCCGAATCGCGGATTTTTGACCGCGCCATGGTCGAACGCGCCGAGCAGGAGCTCAAGCGTCAGTATCTTGCCCAGGGACACTATGCGGTCCAGGTGACGACCACCATCACGCCGCTGGAACGCAATCGTGTTGGCGTGAATTTCGCCGTCAATGAGGGCGACATCGCCAAGATCCGGCAGATCAACATCATCGGCGCCGGCGCCATCAGAGAGACGGACCTGCTCGACCTGTTGGTACTGCGTACGCCGGGCTGGATAACGTGGTACACGAAGAACGATCAGTATTCCAAGCAGAAACTCTCCGGCGACCTGGAGACCCTGCGTTCCTATTACCTTGATCGCGGCTATCTCGAATTCAATATCGAGTCGACCCAGGTGTCGATTTCACCGGACAAGCAGGACATCTACATCACCATCAACATCACCGAGGGCGAGAAGTACTCGGTGTCGTCGGTCAAACTGGCGGGCCAGTTGCTGCTGCCCGAAGCGGAATTGACCAAGCTGGTGAAGATCGTGCCGGGAGAAGTGTTCTCGCGTGAGAAGATGGCCGAGACCACCAAGGCCATCAGCGAGCGCCTGGGCAATGAAGGCTATGCGTTCGCCAACGTCAATGCAGCGCCGGAGCTGGACAAGGAAAAACGCCAGGTGGCGTTCACCGTATTCATCGATCCGGGGCGTCGCGTCTATGTGCGTCGCATCAATGTGACGGGTAACACGCGCACCCGCGATGAAGTGGTGCGGCGCGAAATGCGCCAGGCCGAATCCGGCTGGTATGACGGCGACAAGATCAACAAGTCGCGTACGCGGGTCGACCGGCTGGGCTACTTCGACGAGGTGACCGTGGAAACGCCGCCGGTCGCCGGAACCACCGACCAGGTGGACATGGAGGTCAAGGTCAAGGAAAAGCCCACCGGCAACATCATGCTCGGGGCGGGTTTTTCCAGTGCGGACAAATTTTCCGTGTCCGGTTCGGTGCAGCAACAGAACCTCTTCGGCAGCGGCAAGCATGTCGGCGTGCAGGTCAGCACCAGCAAGGCGAACAGGGTGTATTCGCTGTCGCACACCGATCCCTATTTCACCGTCGACGGTGTCAGCCAGGGCTTCGACATCTACTACCGCAAGACCGATACCAGCACGCTGGCGGTCGGCACCTTCGGCTCGGATTCGCTGGGTGGCGGAGTGCGATGGGGTATCCCGATTGCGGAGGATGACTACCTCAATATCGGCGCATCCGTCGACAGAACCACGCTCACGGTCGACACCAACAGCCCGCTGCGCTACCAGAACTACGTCACTCAGTTCGGCGCCAAGAGCAATACCCTGCTGAGTACCGTTGGCTGGCAGAAGGACGGACGGGACAGCCTGCTGGTCACCACAAAGGGCGTTTACCGGCGTGCGGTACTTGAGCTTTCACTGCCGGGCAGCACGTCGACCTATGTCAAGGCGACCTATCAGCACCAGCAATTCTTTCCGCTGGATCGCAAGCTGACGCTGGCGCTGAATGGTGAAGTGGGTTTGGCCAAGGCGTATGGCAACAAGGAGCTGCCCTTTTTCAAGAACTTCTACGCCGGCGGCATCGGTTCCGTGCGAGGCTTCGACTCGAATTCTCTCGGTCCCCGCGATCCCGCTACCGATGAGGCTCTGGGCGGCGACAAGCGCCTGATCGGCAACGCTGAGCTGCTGTTTCCGGTACCGGGCATGGGGCGCGACAATTCCATGCGCTTGAGCGCCTTTTTTGATGCGGGCAATGTCTGGGGTTACGACAACAAATTCAGCCTGAGCGGTATGCGATACAGCGCCGGGGTGGCGCTGGCGTGGAATTCGCCGATGGGTCCGTTGAAGTTCTCGTATGCCAATCCGTTCAACAAGAATACAAATGACAAAGTGCAGCGTCTGCAGTTTCAGATGGGCTCGGTCTTTTGATACCCTCCCAACAGTGAGAGAGTTATGCTAAAAAGATATATTTACGCGGGTATTGCCCTGCTGTCGTTTTCGGCAGCCGTCCTTGCAGACAGCAAGATCGGTTTCGTCAATAGCCAGAGGATACTGAACGACGCCCCGCAGGCGGCGCGCGCCAAGA
>CAYNGV010000050.1:10085-13684 GCA_964397005.1 uncultured Sulfuritalea sp.
TTCGTCAATAGCCAGAGGATACTGAACGACGCCCCGCAGGCGGCGCGCGCCAAGAAGAAGATCGAAAAGGATTTTGAAAAGCGCGATCAGGATCTGCAGCGCATCGCCAAGCAACTGCAGGGGATGCAGGAGAATCTCGACAAGAACGCCGTGACCATGGCCGAGAGCGAACGGCGCGCCAAGGAGCGCGAGTTCGGCGAACTCAACCGCGATTTCCAGCGCAAGCAGCGCGAGTTCCGCGAGGATCTCAGCCAGCGGCAGAATGAAGAGATGGCGGCGATTTTCGAGCGCGTGAACAAGATCATCAAGCAGATCGCCGAAGCAGAGAAGTACGACATCATTTTCCAGGAGGCGGTCTACGCCAACCCGCGCATCGACATCACCGACAAGGTGATCAAGGCGCTGGGCGACGGCGCGAAGTAAGACGCATCGGCCGTGGCCCTGCGGCTCGACGAGATTGTCGCCCGGTTTGGCGGAGAAATAGTCGGCGCTGGCGACACGGCGATTTCCCGAATCGGCACGCTGGAAAACGCCGGCCCCGGCGATCTGGCCTTTCTTGCCAATCCCCGGTATCGCCATCAACTGGCGACCACCCGTGCCAGCGCGGTGATCATGGCGCCGCCCGCAGCGGATGGACCAGCGGCGGCAATTCTGACGCCGCAGCCCTATCTCTATTACGCTCGCGTTGCACAATGGTTCAATCCAATGCCGATGCCTGAACCTGGCGCACATCCAAGCGCGGTGATCGAAGGTGAGGTGGCCGCGACGGCGAGCATCGGGCCCAATGTCTGGATCGGTCCTGGCGCCAGAATTGGCGACGCTGTCGTGATTGCTGCCAGTTGCAGCATTGGCGCCGGAGTCGAAATTGGCGCCGCTACCCGGCTCGCGGCCAATGTGGCGGTTTATGCCGGCAGCCGACTCGGTGCGCGTTGTCTGGTGCATTCCGGGGCCGTGATTGGTGCTGACGGTTTCGGTTTCGCGCGCGAGGCCGATGGCGCCTGGGTCAAGATTCCCCAGGTGGGTCGAGTGCTGATTGGCGACGACGTCGAAATCGGCGCCGGCACCACCATCGATCGCGGCGCACTGGGCGACACGGTCATCGCCGATGGCGTCAAACTCGACAACCAGATACAGATTGGCCACAACGTACGGATCGGGGCTCACACCGCGATGGCGGGCTGTGTCGGGATCGCCGGCAGTGCAGTGATCGGCGCGCGCTGCACGGTCGGTGGCGCCGCGGTCATCCTCGGCCATCTGCAGATCGCGGACGATGTCAATATCTC
This sequence comes from uncultured Sulfuritalea sp., assembly GCA_964397005.1. Lineage (GTDB taxonomy): Bacteria > Pseudomonadota > Gammaproteobacteria > Burkholderiales > Rhodocyclaceae > Sulfuritalea. Next base: position 11,369 of record CAYNGV010000050.1, read on the forward strand.
GGCCGGAACGCTGGTGGCAAAATCGATCCCGAACGCAGGCACCTACAGCGGTACCGTGCCGTTTCTCGAGCATGGCGACTGGCTGAAGAATTTCTCGCGGCTGCGTCATCTCGATGCGATGGCCGATAAAATCCGTGCCCTGGAACAGCGGCTTGCCGCACTGGAGAAGAAATCATGAGCGAAGCAATCGGGGCAGGCGAAGCAGTTGATTCCCGGATGGATATACATCAGATTCTGGACTACCTGCCGCATCGCTATCCGATCCTGCTGGTGGATCGCGTGCTGGAAGCTATTCCGGGAGAGCGGATCAAGGCGCTGAAGAATGTCACCATGAATGAACCGTTCTTCCCCGGCCACTATCCGCACCACCCGGTAATGCCCGGTGTCCTGGTGATCGAGGCGATGGCGCAGACGGCGGCGATCCTCGCCTTCAAGACCATGGGCAGCAAGCCCGACGACAAGTCGGTGTACTACTTCGTTGGCATCGATAACGCGCGCTTCAAGAAACCCGTCGGCCCCGGCGATCAATTGATCATCGACGTCGCGCTGAGCGCCAACAAGCGCGGCATCTGGAAATTTTCGGCGACCGCGAAGGTCGATGGCCAGGTCGCTGCGGAGGCCGACATCATCTGCGCCGTGCGCCCCACGCCCTGATGAGTGTTCATTCCACCGCCCTGGTACATCCCGCGGCGAAGCTGGGCCGCGGCGTTGTTATCGGCGCTTACTCGATTGTCGGCGAGCATGTCGAGATCGGCGACCACACGGTCATCGGCCCCCACGTCGTGATCGCGGGCCACACCCGGATCGGCAGCGACAATCGGATTTTCCAGTTCTGTTCCATCGGCGAACAACCGCAGGACAAGAAGTATGCGGGCGAGCCGACGCGGCTTGAAATCGGCGACCGCAACACCATTCGCGAGTTCTGCACTTTCAACTGCGGCACGGCCCAGGACGTCGGCGTGACGCGGCTGGGCAACGACAACTGGATAATGGCCTATGTTCATCTGGCGCACGATTGCCAGGTCGGCAACCAGACCATCTTCGCCAACAACGCGCAACTGGCCGGTCACGTGCATGTCGGCGACTGGGCCATCCTCGGCGGCTTCACGGTGGTGCATCAATTCGTGCGGATCGGCGCCCACAGCATCACCGCGATGGGAACCATCCTGCTGCAGGATCTGCCGCCCTTTGTCATGGCCGCCGGTAATCCGGCCGAGCCTCGCAGCATCAATGCGGAAGGTCTCAAGCGGCGCGGTTTTTCGACTGATGCCGTGGCTGCCGTGAAACGCGCCTACAAGAGCCTGTACAAGAGCGGCATGAAGCTCGATGAGGCGCGCGCCGGTATCGAGGCTGAGTCCGCTGTTGTGCCTGAACTGGCCATGCTCGCCAGTTTTCTGGCGACTCCCGGACGGGGGATCATCCGCTGATGGCGAAAATTGCCATGGTGGCGGGCGAGGCCTCCAGCGACCAGCTTGCCGCGCATCTGATCGGTGCCCTGAAACAGCATCTGCCGGATGCGAAGTTCTACGGCATCGGCGGCCCCAAAATGCAGCGCGAGGGGTTTGAATCACTCTGGCCGGCGGAGACGCTAGCGGTGCGCGGCTATGCCGAAGTCCTGCGGCATTATCGGGCGATCACCGCCATGCGGCGCCAGTTGCTGCGCCGCCTGCTGAAAGACCGGCCGGATGTTTTCATCGGTGTCGATGGATCGGATTTCAATTTGTGGCTGGAAAAGCGCCTCAAACGCAGTGGAATTCCGACCATTCATTTTGTCAGTCCGTCGATCTGGGCCTGGCGTAAAAACCGGATGGACAAGATCATCCAGTCAGTAAGTCACATTCTCGCCCTGTACCCATTCGAGCCTGACCTGTACAAGGGGACGGCCGTCAAGTGCAGCTATGTCGGCCATCCACTGGCCGACGTGATTCCGCTGGAAATCGATCAGCGCGCGGTGCGCGAGCGGCTCGACGTGGCGGCTGATCGGCCGGTGATTGCGTTGTTGCCGGGCAGCCGCCAGTCGGAGCTGTACTTCATGGCCGAGACCTTTGTCGAGACCGCCAAACTGTTGCTGGAACGCTATCCAGGTCTGCAGTTTCTGGTGCCACTGGTCTCGCGCGAAACACGGCTGCAGTTTGAAACCGCGCTATGGAAGCTCAAGGCGGACGAGTTGCCCTTTACGCTGATGTTCGGACATGCGGCAGACGCTGTGGCAGCGAGCGACGCCGTGCTGGTTGCGAGCGGTACCGCCACACTGGAAACCGCGCTGGTCGGCCGGCCGATGGTGATCGCCTACAAGATGTCGCCGTGGTCCTGGCG
>CAYNGV010000051.1:0-13640 GCA_964397005.1 uncultured Sulfuritalea sp.
TCGCTGATGACCCCGCTGCTGGTCCTGCTCTTTGGCTTCAAGCCGGCGACCGCAGTGGGCACTGACTTGCTGTATGCGGCGATCACCAAGAGCGGCGGTTCCTGGGTGCATCATCGCCACGACAACATCGACTGGGCGATCACGAGGCGGCTCGCCCTCGGTTCGGTGCCTGCCGCTGCCCTGACGCTGCTCCTGCTGGCGCAACTGGGCATCAAGGATCACGGCGCCACCGGTTTCATTTCCGTAGTGCTCGGCTTCGCCCTGCTGCTGACCGCCGCCTCTTTGTTCTTTCGCCAACACCTGCTCGATCTGGCCCGGCGCCGTGCCGCCAGCGCCGACTTTTCACATCAGCATGTTGCAGGTGTCACGGTTCTCGTCGGCGCCATCGTCGGCATTCTGGTGACGATCACCTCGGTCGGTGCCGGCGCCCTCGGTGTCACGGCGCTGACCTTCCTCTACCCGCAACTCGCCACGCGCCGCATTGTCGGCTCCGACATCGCCCACGCGGTGCCGCTGACGCTGGTCGCCGGCCTCGGCCACTGGTGGCTGGGCACGGTCGATATGGCACTGCTGGTGTCGCTGCTGATCGGTTCGCTGCCGGGCATCGCACTTGGCGCCCACTTCGCCGCCAGGGTGCCCGAACGCGCCCTGCGCGGCCTGCTTGCCTCCGTGCTGCTGCTGGTCGGCGGCAAGCTGATCTTCGTTTAGGGAAACATCATGTACAGATACGACGACTACGACCACGCCATTGTCCAGGCTCGCGTCGCCCAGTTCCGCGGACAGACCGAGCGTTATCTTGCCGGCAGCCTGAGCGATGACGAATTCCGCCCGCTGCGCCTGCAGAACGGCCTCTACATCCAGCGCCACGGCCCGATGCTGCGCCTCGCCGTGCCCTACGGCCTGCTCTCGGCGAAACAACTGCGCAAGTTCGCCGACATCGCCCGCCGCCATGACCGCAGCTTCGGCCATTTCACCACGCGCCACAACCTCCAGTTGAACTGGGTCAGACTGCCCGAGGTGCCGGAAATCCTTGCGGAGTTGGCACAGGAGGAACTGCATGCCATCCAGACCTCGGGCAACTGCATCCGCAACGTGACCACCGATCACTTCGCCGGCATCGCCGCCGACGAAATCGCCGATCCCCGCCCCTGGGCCGAAATCCTGCGTCAGTGGTCGAGCTTCCATCCCGAGTTCGCCTACCTGCCGCGCAAATTCAAGGTCGCGATCTCCGGCGCCGCCGAAGACCGCGCGGCGATCCAGGTGCATGACCTCGGTCTTCAGGTGGTGCGGGACCCGCAAAATTCCGCCGAAATCGGCTTCAAGGTCTATGCCGGCGGCGGCCTCGGCCGCACCCCGCTGCTTGGCCAGGTGGTAAGCGAGTTCCTGCCCTGGCAACACCTGCTGACCTACACCGAGGCGCTGGTACGCGTATTCAACCGCCACGGCCGGCGTGACAATGCCTACAAGGCGCGCATCAAGATCCTGGTCAAGGCACTCGGGCGCGAGGAGTTCGCCAGGCAGGTCGACGAGGAATGGTCGCACCTGAAGGATGGCCCCTCGACTCTGACCACTTCCGAAGTCGCTCGCATCTCGGCGCAGTTCGCTGCGCCGAACTATGAAACCTTCGCGCCCGACGATCTGTGCCACCTCGCCCACCTGCGCGAGGACAAGCCTTTCGCACGCTGGGTCCAGCGCAACGTACAGGCGCACAAGGTGGCCGGCTACGCTGCCGTCACGCTGTCACTGAAGAAACCGGGGGCCGCTCCAGGCGACGCCAGTAGCGAACAAATGGAAGCGGCGGCCGAACTGGCCGAGCGCTACAGTTTCGGCGAAATCCGCGTCTCCCACGAACAGAACCTGATCCTCGCCGACGTGCCACAGCGCGAGCTCTACACCGTCTGGCATCGCGCCAAGGCGGCGGGTCTGGCATCGCCCACGGTGGGTCTGCTGCAGGACCTGATCGCCTGCCCCGGCGGTGACTTTTGCGGACTGGCCAATGCCCGCTCGCTGCCCATCGCCGCCGCGATCCAGGAGCGTTTCGAGGATCTCGATTACCAGCACGACATCGGCGAGCTGGAACTCAACATCTCCGGTTGCATGAATTCCTGCGGCCACCATCACCTCGGTGCGATCGGCATCCTCGGCGTCGACAAGAACGGCGAGGAGTGGTACCAGATCACCGTCGGCGGCCGCCAGGGCAACGACGCGCGAATCGGCGAAGTGATCGGCCGCGCCTTCGCCGCCGCCGAGGTGCCTGATGCCATCGAGCGCCTGATTGGCGCCTATCTCGCACACCGTCATGTCGACGAACGCTTCATCGACACCTTCGATCGTATCGGCGAAGAGGTCTTCCGCAACGCTGCATATCCCCAAGCTACTCAACAAAGGAGAGTCGCAAATGGCTAAAAAACAGATCATCAAGGAGCGTCGCCTGCAGGATGACGCGTGGAAAGTCGTTACCCTGGTCGATGGCGAAGCGCCGTTCGACGTCTGCCTGCCGGTCGGCCCGCTGCTGGTGCCGATCTCGGTCTGGAAGGCGAAGAAGTCCTGCCTGATCGCCCGCGAGTACGAACATGGCACGCCGCTCGGCATCTGGCTCGCGCCCGAGGACGACGTGGCCGAGATCGCCAATGACATCGACGATTTCACGGTGATCGCGGTGCATTTCCCCAAGGCCGCCGATGGTCGCGGCTTCTCCACCGCGCGCCTTCTGCGCGAACGCCTTGGCTACGACGGCGAACTGCGCGCCTTCGGCGACATCGGCCGCGACCAGTTGTTTTACCTCAAGCGCGTCGGCTTCGATGCCTTCGTGATCGGCGAGGGTCGCAGCGCCGAAGAAGCGCTGGCCGCCTTCGACGATTTCCCCGAGGTGTATCAGGCGAGCACCGACCAGCCCGATCCGCTTTTCCGCCGCCGTGTCGCCTGACGAGAACATCATGATCCGAGAATCCCTGCCCGATCTGGCCGATCCCGCGCTGGTCAACGTCGTCGCCGACAAGGCCGCACGCGCCGCCGCGCTCCTGCACAACATCGCGCGCGACTATGCGCCCGTGGTCTTCGCCAACAGCCTGGGCGCCGAAGACATGGTGCTGACCGACCTGATCTGGCGCGAGAACATCAACATCGGCGTGTTCTCGCTCGATACCGGCCGGCTGCCGGTGGAAACCTACGATCTCATCCGTCAGACGGAAAAGCACTACGGCCGCAAGCTGGACATTTTCTTTCCGCGACATGACGCCGTCGAGGCCTACGCCCGCACCCACGGCAGCCATGGCTTCTACGACTCGGTGGAAGCACGCAAGGCCTGCTGCCATGCGCGCAAGGTAGAACCCCTGCAGCGCGCACTGGCCGGCAAGGGCGCCTGGGTCACCGGCCTGCGCGCCGCACAGTCGACCACCCGCGACAAGCTGAAAGTCATCAGCCAGGACACGGCGAACAACCTCGTCAAGGCCAGCCCCTTGGCCGACTGGAGCGAGGCGGAGGTTTGGGTTTATCTGCGCGCCAACAAGGTGCCATACAACCGCCTGCACGACTGCGGCTACCCGAGCATCGGCTGCGCCCCCTGCACCCGTGCCATCCAGCCCGGCGAAGACGTACGCGCCGGTCGCTGGTGGTGGGAAACCCCGGAGACCAAGGAGTGCGGCTTGCATCTGGTGGATGGGAAACTGCAGCGCATTTCAAGGCAGGAAGTCGAAGCATGAGCACGCTTGCACTTCAGCAGCACGCCACGCTTTCGCACCTGGATTGGCTGGAAGCCGAGGCCATCCACATCCTGCGCGAAGTGGCCGGCCAATGCGCCAATTCCGCGCTGCTGTTTTCCGGCGGCAAGGATTCGCTGGTGCTGCTGCGCCTGGCGGAAAAGGCTTTTCGTCCCGGGCGCTTTCCGTTTCCGCTGCTCAACATCGACACCGGCCACAACTACAGCGAAGTCATCGACTTTCGCGACTTTCGCGCCTGCCAGTTGAATGAGCGGCTGATCGTGCGCTCGGTCGAGGATTCGATCAAGCGCGGCACCGTCGTGCTGAAGACGCCCGGTGAATCGCGCAACAAGCATCAGTCGGTGACGCTGCTCGAAGCGATCGAGGAGTTCGGCTTCGACTGCTGCATCGGCGGGGCGCGTCGCGATGAGGAAAAGGCCCGTGCCAAGGAACGCATTTTTTCCTTCCGCGACGAGTTCGGCCAGTGGGACCCGAAGAACCAGCGGCCGGAATTGTGGGACCTGTTCAATGCTCGCGTGCACAAGGGCGAAAACATCCGCGCCTTCCCCATTTCGAACTGGACCGAACTCGATGTGTGGCAGTACATCGAACGCGAAGACCTGCAACTGCCTTCGATTTACTTCGCGCACCCGCGCGCAGTCGTGCGAAAGAACGGCCTGCTGCAGCCCGTTACCGAACTGACGCCGGCGCAGCCGGGCGATGTCGTCGAAGAACTGACCGTGCGCTTTCGCACCGTGGGCGACATCACCTGCACCGCACCGGTGCTGTCCGACGCCGACACGGCGGCCCGCATCATCGAGGAGACCGCGACGACCACCATTACCGAGCGCGGCGAGACGCGGCTTGACGACCAGACCTCCGAAGCCTCGATGGAACAACGCAAGAAGGAAGGATACTTTTGATGAGCGCCATAGAACGCCTGCCGGAAATCGACAACGGGCTGCTGCGCTTCCTCACCTGCGGCAGCGTGGACGATGGCAAGAGCACACTGATCGGGCGGCTGCTTTACGATACCAAGACCATTCTCGCCGACACCCTGCATGCGATTGCGCGCACCTCGGAGCGGCGCGGCTTCGAAAGCGTTGATCTTTCACTGCTGACTGACGGCCTGCAGGCAGAACGCGAACAGGGCATCACGATCGATGTTGCCTATCGCTACTTCACCACCGGACGGCGCAAGTACATCATTGCCGACGCTCCCGGTCACGAGCAGTACACCCGCAACATGGTCACGGCCGCCTCGACGGCCAACCTGGCGATCATCCTGATCGACGCCCGCAAGGGAGTGCTGACCCAAACCCGGCGCCATTCGTACCTGGCACACCTGGTCGGTATTCCGCACATCATCGTGGCGATCAACAAGATGGATCTGGTGGATTACGATCAGGCCACCTACGAGCGAATCCGCGGCGAGTATCTGGAGTTTGCCGCGACGCTGGGCATTGGCGACGTCAGATTCATTCCGCTATCCGCGCTCAATGGCGACATGATCGTCGATCGCGGCGAACGACTCGACTGGTACCAAGGACCGACGCTGCTCGACATCCTCGAAAATGCGCCCACCGCGCACAGCGAACATGACGAAGCCTTCCGCTTCCCGGTGCAGTTCGTCTGCCGACCGCAGAAGGCAGGCGACCCGAAGCTCCACGACTATCGCGGCTTCATGGGCCGCGTCGAATCGGGCGAGATTGCGGCGGGGGACGAGGTACTGGTGCTGCCGTCGGAGCAGAAGACCCGCGTCAAGAGAATCGAAATTTTCGGTACATCATTGCCGCGTGCGATTGCCGAGCAATCGATTACGCTCCTGCTGGAAGACGAGGTCGATGTTTCCCGCGGTGACATGATCGTTCATCTCAAAAACTCGGCGCTGGTGACACGGCGAATCGAGGCAATGCTCTGCTGGCTGGGTGAAACACCGCTTGAACCGCAACGCAAATACCTGATCCGCCAAACCACGCGGGAGACCAAGGCTGCGCTTGAGACCATTGGTTACCGGCTGGACATTAACACCCTGAAGCAGATGCCCGCCGAACGTCTGGGCATGAACGACATTGCCCGTATTACCTTCAAATTGGCGCAGCCGCTGTGCGTCGACGCTTACGCCGAAAACCGGGCTACCGGTTCATTCATCGTGATTGACGAGTCGAGCAACAACACAGTCGGAGCGGGAATGATCCTCTGAGCAAGGTCAGTCCTGAAAACAAAAAAGCCAGGCATCGCCTGGCTTTTTTATGCCGCAAATAGCTCACTCGGCAGCAGCAGTCTCGGCCACTTCCTCAGCCGGACGATCCAGCAGTTCGACAAAGGCCATCGGCGCATTGTCGCCGTCGCGGAAGCCCATCTTGAGAATGCGCAGATAGCCGCCGTTACGGGTGGCGTAGCGCGGCCCGAGCACGTCGAACAGCTTGCCGACAATGTCGCGATCGCGCGTGCGATCGAATGCCAGGCGACGGTTGGCCAGGCTGGGCTTCTTGCCCAGGGTGATCAGGGGCTCGACCACACGGCGCAATTCCTTGGCCTTGGGCAGGGTGGTCTTGATGGCCTCATGACGCAGCAGGGAAACCGCCATGTTGCGCAGCATCGCCTGGCGGTGCGCCGAGGTGCGATTGAGTTTGCGAAGTCCGTTACCGTGACGCATTTTGATGTCCTCGTTTTTTTGCGGCCATCGCGCAATGCAAATGGCCGGTTAATGGTTATCGAGAGTTTGTAAATCAGTGCAGCAAGTGAAACAAATCAGACAAGTATGACAAATGAAGCAACCGGGCCGAAGCCCGGTGTTAAACAACTCAGGCCAGCTTCTCGAGGCCTGCGGGCGGCCAGCTTTCGAGCTTCATGCCCAGGGTCAGGCCGCGCGAAGCCAGCACTTCCTTGATTTCGTTGAGCGACTTGCGACCCAGGTTCGGGGTCTTCAGCAGCTCGGTTTCGGTGCGCTGAATCAGGTCGCCGATGTAATAGATATTTTCCGCCTTGAGGCAGTTGGCGGAACGAACGGTCAGTTCAAGATCATCCACCGGACGCACCAGAACCGGATCAACCGAGGTCTGCTTCGGCGCTTCGGCTGACATCGGCGTGCCTTCGAGATCGGCGAACACCGACAGTTGCTCCATGAGGATGCGGGCCGCGGTACGCACCGCTTCCTCGGCATTGTCGATGGCGCCGTTGGTTTCGATGTCGAGAATCAGCTTGTCGAGGTCGGTGCGCTGTTCGACGCGAGCTGACTCCACGGAATAGCTGACGCGGCGTACCGGGCTGAACGATGCATCGAGCATGATCTGGCCAATGGCGCGGTTCTCGCGGGCGATTTCGCGCTGGTTTGCCGGCACGTAGCCGCGGCCGGATTCGACGCGGATCTGCATGTTGAGCTTGCCGCCGGGCGCAATGTGGGCAATAACGTGATCCGGATTGACGATCTCGACGTCATGCGTGGATTCGATGTCGCGCGCCGTCACCACGCCCTCGCCATTTCGGGAGAGAGTCAGCGTTGCCTCGCGGCGATTGTGCATCTTCAACACGACTCCCTTGAGGTTCAACAGAACGTCAACCACATCCTCGCGAACGCCGTCCAGCGTCGAGTACTCGTGGAGCACGCCTTCAATCGACACCTCAGTCGGGGCAACACCCTCCATCGAGGACAGCAGGATACGCCGCAGGGCATTGCCAAGCGTGTGGCCATAGCCGCGTTCAAACGGCTCCATGACCACGCGGGCATGCAGCGGCGAAAGCTGCTGGACATCGATACTGCGGGGTTTCAGAAGTGTGTGCATGTGCATTCCTTCAAATGGAAGACACCTGGCGTCCGGTGGACGCCAGGTGCAAAACTACGTGTTAGCGCGAATACAGTTCGACGACCAGGCCCTCATTGATCGAGGGCGGCAGGTCTTCGCGTGCAGGGTATGACTTGAATACACCCTTGCCGGCCTTGACATCCACTTCGAGCCACGCGGGGAAGCCGCGAGACTCGGCCGCTTCCAGAGCAGCCTTGGTGCGCAACTGGCCGCGAGTGCTGTCGAGCAACTGGATGACGTCGCCAGGGCGCACGTTGTACGAAGGAATATCCACGCGCCGACCATTGATCAATACGCCGTTGTGACGAACTACCTGGCGAGCCTCGGCGCGCGAGACGCCAAAGCCCATGCGATAGGCGACAGTGTCGAGGCGAGCCTCAAGCAGCTTCAGCAGATTCTCGCCGGTCTGTCCCTTTTTGCGCTCGGCATCGCCGAACACTTTGCGGAACTGCCGCTCGAGTACGCCGTAGATGCGACGAATCTTCTGCTTTTCGCGCAGTTGGGTGCCATAACCGGACAGCCGCTGTCCGGATTTCTGGCCGTGCTGGCCGGGCGCGTATGCACGGCGCTCGACGGAACATTTGTCAGTGAAGCACTTCTCGCCTTTGAGGAACAGCTTCTCGCCCTCGCGGCGGCACTGGCGGCACTTGGCGTCTAGGTTGCGGGCCATGGTGTCGTATCCTTATTGCCTTAGATGCGGCGGCGCTTGGGCGGCCGGCATCCGTTGTGGGGAATCGGGGTAATGTCGGTAATGCTGGTGATCTTCATGCCAAGCGCGTTGAGCGCCCGAACTGCCGATTCACGTCCCGGGCCAGGGCCCTTGATGCGAACTTCGAGGTTCTTTACGCCACACTCCTGAGCAGCCTTGCCGGCAGCTTCAGCGGCGATCTGCGCGGCGAACGGAGTCGACTTGCGCGAGCCCTTGAAACCGGCACCGCCGGAAGTCGCCCACGACAAGGCATTGCCCTGACGGTCGGTAATGGTGATGATGGTGTTGTTGAAGGAAGCGTGAACGTGCGCAATGCCTTCAGCGACGTTTTTCTTTACCTTCTTGCGAACTTTGGTTGCGGTCTTGGCCATGTAAGGTGTCCTGGTTTACTTCTTGCCCATCGAAATCGCCTTGCGCGGGCCCTTGCGGGTGCGCGCGTTGGTGCGGGTACGCTGACCGCGCACGGGCAGGCCACGACGATGACGCACTCCGCGATAGCAGCCAAGATCCATCAGGCGCTTGATGTTCATCGTCGTTTCGCGGCGCAGATCGCCTTCGACGGTGAACTTGCCTACTTCCTCACGCAGGCGATCCATCTCGCTATCCGTGAGTTCCTTGACCTTGGTCGAACGCTTGACGCCGACGGCGTCACAGATTTTCTGTGCGCGGGTACGGCCAATACCGTAAATCGCTGTCAGGGCGATTTCCGCGTGCTGGTGATTCGGGATGTTGACGCCTGCTATACGAGCCATGTGCTTACCTGTTCGTCGCCGTTAGTGAATGCGGTTTGGTGGGCTAGCTGAAAAATGCGAAACCGTAGATTGTATCTGATCTGAATCGCTGTATCAACCCTGACGCTGCTTGTGACGCGGATCGGTACAGATGACCCGCACCACGCCCTTGCGGCGGATGACTTTGCAATTGCGACAGATACGCTTGACCGAAGCCAGAACTTTCATTGGAGTTCTCCGGAATTATTGCCAAACTACTTGGCGCGGAACACGATACGGCCTTTGGAAAAGTCGTAAGGCGTAAGTTGCACGGTGACCTTGTCGCCAGGAAGGATGCGAATGTAGTGCATGCGCATCTTCCCGGAGATATGGCCAAGAACCACATGCCCGTTTTCCAGCTTGATCCGGAACGTGGCATTCGGGAGATTCTCGACGACCTCTCCCTGCATTTCAATGACATCTTCCTTGGACATGGATCAGCGAGCCGGGAAACCGGCCCCCTTGAAATTGGCCTTTTTCAGAAGACTTTCATACTGGTGCGACATCACGTAGGCCTGAACCTGCGACATGAAGTCCATCGTCACCACAACGATAATCAACAGGCTGGTGCCGCCGAAATAAAAGGGCACGTTCCACTTCAATATAAGAAACTCGGGCAACAGACAAACCGCCGTGATGTAAATGGCGCCTGCCAGCGTGAGGCGGGTCAGGATCTTGTCGATGTAGCGTGCGGTCTGGTCACCCGGGCGAATACCCGGAACAAACGCACCGCTCTTCTTCAGGTTGTCCGCCGTCTCCTTCGAGTTGAACACCAGCGCGGTGTAAAAGAAGCAGAAAAACACAATGGCAGTTGCGTACAGCATCACATAGATCGGCTGGCCCGGCGACAGTGTTGCCGCTATGTCCTTGAGCCAGGTCATGCCCTCACCCGAGCCGAACCAGCCAGCGGCAGTTGCCGGGAACAGGATGATCGATGAAGCGAAGATCGGGGGGATGACGCCCGACATATTCAGCTTGAGGGGGAGATGGGAGCTCTGACCGCCGTAGACCTTGTTGCCGACCTGCCTTTTGGCGTAATTCACCAGGATCTTGCGTTGGCCCTTTTCGACAAAGACCACGAAACCTGTTACCAGAACCGCTACACCACAAATGAACAACGCGGACAGCGGATGCATGGCACCGGTACGAACTAGCTCAAAGAGACCGCCCAGCGCGCTCGGCAACCCGGCTACGATGCCGGCGAAAATGATGATCGAAATCCCGTTGCCAAGGCCACGCTCGGTAATCTGCTCGCCCAACCACATCAGGAACATGGTGCCGGTAAGCAAGGTAAGTACTGTCACGAAACGGAACATGAGGCCCGGATCGAGCACCAGTCCGGCCTGCGATTCGAGTGCGATGGCCATGCCCAAACCTTGGAACAAGGCCAGACCGACAGTACCGTAGCGTGTGTATTGGGTAATCTTGCGTCGCCCGGCTTCACCCTCTTTTTTCAGGGCCTCGAATGTCGGTACCGCGACCGTCATCAGTTGCATGATGATCGACGCTGAAATGTAGGGCATGATGCCAAGAGCAAACAGTGTAAAACGCGACAGGGCGCCGCCCGAAAACAGGTTGAAGACGCCGAGAATCCCGCCCTGCTGGCTCTGGAACAGTTCGGCCAGCTTTACCGGATCGATGCCAGGAACGGGAATGTGCGCTCCGATCCGGTAAACCACCAGCGCACCCAGCAGGAACCACAGCCGGCGCCAAAGGTCGCCGAACTTTCCGGTCTTGCCAAGTGTTGTTGCCTGGGGGTTTGCCACGTGATCCGTCCTCGTCCGCTATCAGGCTGCGGCGATGTCCGCTACGGAACCGCCGGCCGCTTCGATCGCGGCACGGGCACCCTTGGTCGCGCCAACACCTTTCAGCGCGATCTTGCGATTAAGCTTGCCTGACAGAATGACCTTGGCCGACAGGGCATCACCGGCAATCACACCAGCCTGCTTCAGAACCAGCAAGTCCACTTCCTCGACCGGCAGCTTGTCCAGTTCGGACAAGCGCACTTCAACATTGCGGCTGGCAGTCAGGGAAACGAAGCCACGCTTTGGCAACCGGCGCTGCAGCGGCATCTGGCCACCCTCAAAGCCTACCTTGTGGAAACCACCGGCTCGCGACTTTTGGCCTTTGTGACCACGGCCAGCTGTCTTTCCAAGGCCGCTACCGATGCCTCGTCCGACACGCTTGGCAGCGTGCTTCGAACCGGCGCCGGGCTTCAGGTTGTTAAGTTCCATGCTCATTGATATCCCCTTAGCCTTCGCACTTCACCAGATAGGCCACTTTGCGGATCATGCCGCGCACGGCGGGCGTATCCTCCAGCACAGCCGAACTGTTGAGCCTTTTCAGGCCAAGTCCACGCACGGTGGCGCGATGATCCTGTTTGGTGCCGATGACGCTCTTTACCAGCGTGACCTTGATTGTCTTGTCAGCCATGGCTCACTCCAGAATTTCAGCGATGGCCTTGCCGCGCTTGGCGGCGATCTCGGCCGGGGTGCTCATGGCCAGCAGGCCATGCAGCGTTGCGCGCACTACGTTGTACGGATTGGTCGAGCCGATGGTTTTGGCCACCACATCGGTAATCCCCATGACTTCGAACACGGCGCGCATCGGGCCGCCGGCGATAACGCCGGTACCTGGCGATGCCGGCGACATCAGCACGGTTGTGGCGCCATGCTTGCCCGTGACTGTGTGATGCAGTGTGCCGTCCTTCAGGCTGATCTTGGCCATCTTGCGACGCGCTTCTTCCATCGCCTTTTGCACGGCAACCGGCACTTCCCGGGACTTGCCCTTGCCCATGCCGATGCCGCCATCGCCATCGCCTACCACGGTCAGCGCGGCAAAACCGAGGATCCGGCCGCCCTTCACCACCTTGGTGACGCGATTGATGGACACCATCTTTTCGCGCATGCCGTCGTCGCGCTCTTCCTGGGCCTGGTGCTGTTTCCTGCCTTGAGGTTTAGCCATGTCCGTCTCGCTTAGAACTTGAGTCCGCCCTCACGGGCGGCTTCGGCCAGCGCCTTGACGCGGCCGTGATAGTGGAAACCGGAGCGGTCGAACGCAACCTGCTCGATGCCGGCCGCTTTGGCCCGCTCGGCGATGAGTTTGCCCACCGTCTTGGCCGCATTGACGTTGCCGCCATTCGGGACCTGGCTCCGCACTTCCGGTTCCATGGTCGAAGCAGCCGCGAGTACGCGGGTGCCGCAGCCTGAGAAAATCTGGGCAGAGATATGCAAGTTGCTGCGATGCACCGCGAGGCGCACCACTTTGAGCTCCGCAATTTTGGCGCGGGTTTTGCGCGCCCTGCGCAGACGAGCCTGTTTCTTTTCCATGATTCAGCGCCTCGATTATTTCTTCTTGGTTTCCTTGATGACAACCACTTCGTCGGCATACCGGACACCCTTGCCCTTGTAGGGCTCCGGTGACCGGTAGGCACGCACTTCAGCGGCTACCTGACCAACCACCTGCTTGTCGATCCCCTTGATCAGGATCTCCGTCTGGGTTGGCGTTTCAACTTTGATGCCATTCGGCATGTCATGCGCCACCGGGTGGGAAAAGCCGAGCGTGAGGTTCAACTTTGCTCCCTGGGCTTGCGCACGATATCCAACGCCAACCAGGGTCAGCTTCTTCTCGAATCCCTTGGTAACGCCGATCACCATGTTATTCAACAGCGCGCGCATGGTGCCCGACATGGCACCTGCGTTGGGAGCGCCCTCTACCGCACGACAAAGCAGCTTTTCGCCGTCTCTCTCGATCTTCACGGCCGGCAGGACAAACTGCTTCAGCGTTCCCAGCGGCCCCTTGACCGCCACTTCAGTGTCGGAAAGGGTCACTTCGACGCCCTTGGGCACATCAACCGGATACTTTGCAATACGTGACATGAACGCGGCTCCTTAGGCGACGATGCAGAGAACTTCGCCGCCCATGTTGCCCGCCCGCGCACGGCGGTCGGTCATCACACCTTTCGGCGTGGAGACAATGGCAACACCCAGTCCGTTCATGACGCGGGGCAAATCGTCCTTGCCCTTGTAGACACGCAGGCCCGGTTTGGAAACGCGTTCGATGCGCTCGATCACCGGACGCCCAGCATAGTACTTTAGCGCGACATCGAGTTCGGGTTTGGCGCCATTCTCGCGAATAGCGAAATCATCAATGTAACCCTCGTCCTTCAGCACCTTGGCAATCGCCACCTTGAGCTTGGAGGAAGGCATGGAAACGGACAGCTTCTCCGCCATCTGCGCGTTGCGGATGCGGGTCAACATGTCGGCAACTGGATCGGTCATGCTCATATCGCTCTCCTTACCAGCTTGCCTTGGTCATGCCAGGCACTTCACCGCGCATGGCAATCTCGCGCAGTTTGTTGCGGCACAGGCCAAATTTGCGGAACACGCCACGAGGACGGCCGGTCAATGCGCAACGATTACGCTGACGGGACGGACTCGCGTTGCGAGGCAACTGCTGGAGCTTAAGGCGCGCATCCATGCGCTCCTCGTCCGACAGCTTGACGTTGTTGATCACGGCAAAAAGTTCAGCGCGCTTGGCTGCGTACTTCGCAACCGCCTTGGCGCGCTTTTCTTCGCGGTTTATTAGAGCTAGTTTCGCCATACGTCCCTCAGTTCTTGAAGGGGAACTTGAATGCGGCGAGAAGCGCCTTCGCTTC
>CAYNGV010000052.1:0-2768 GCA_964397005.1 uncultured Sulfuritalea sp.
CAATGCCGCCGGCGTTGTCGGTGACCGGGCCGAAGGCGTCGAGCGCCACGATCATGCCGGCCAGCGCCAGCATGGTGGTGACCGCCACCGCCACGCCGAACAGGCCGGCGAGGTTGAAGGTGACGATGATGCCGGCGACGATGATCAGCGCCGGAATGGCCGTCGCTTCCATCGAAACGGCGAGGCCCTGGATCACGTTGGTGCCGTGGCCGGTGATCGAGGCTTCGGCGATCGAGTTCACCGGGCGCTTGCCGGTGCCGGTGTAATATTCGGTGATCCAGATGATGCCGGCGGTGATGAGCAGGCCCACCACGCCGCATTCGAACAGGTTCATCGAGGTGAAGCCGCCGAGATCGACATTCATGCCGCCGAAGATCATCGAGATGACCGGATAGAGAACGATCAGCGACAGCACGCCCGTGGCGATGATGCCCTTGTAAAGGGCGCCCATGATGTTGTTGGAGGCACCGAGCTTCACGAAGAAGGTGCCGATGATCGAGGTGACGACGCAGGCGCCGCCGATCGCCAGCGGCAGAACCATGCCGGCGAGCTTCAGCGCATCCGGCAGCACGATCGCCGCCAGCACCATGGTGGCGACGGTGGTCACCACATAGGTTTCGAACAGGTCGGCGGCCATGCCGGCGCAGTCGCCCACGTTGTCGCCCACGTTGTCGGCGATGGTGGCGGGGTTGCGCGGGTCGTCCTCGGGGATGCCGGCCTCGACCTTGCCGACGAGGTCGGCGCCGACGTCGGCGCCCTTGGTGAAGATGCCGCCGCCGAGCCGGGCGAAGATCGAGATCAGGGAGGAACCGAAACCAAGGCCGACCAGCGGATGGATGATGTCTTCCAGTTTGACGCCGGGACCGCCCATCATTTTCAGCACGGCGTAATAACCGGCGACGCCCAGCAGGCCGAGACCAACCACCAGCATGCCGGTAATGGCGCCACCCTTGAAGGCCACGTTCAGCGCCTCGTTCAGGCCGACGGTTGCCGCCTGCGCCGTACGCACGTTGGCACGGACCGAAACGTTCATGCCGATGTAGCCGGCAGCGCCGGACAATACGGCACCAATCACAAACCCGATAGCCGTCTTTGTGCCGAGAAATACCAGAATCAGCACAGCAAGTACCGCGCCGACGATACCGATCGTCGTGTATTGGCGATTCAGATAGGCTTGCGCGCCTTCCTGAATGGCCGCCGCAATTTCCTTCATGCGGTCATTGCCCGCCGGTTGGGCCAGAATCCACTGGCTCATGATCCAGCCATAGGCGATTGCCGCCACGGCACAGATCAACGCAAACATCAGTCCTGCAGTCATAAACGTTCCCCCGAAAATTAATGAACTCAACACATTATTTTATCACGCGATCCGGACCGTGCAGCCTCCGAAGGCGCCAAGTTTTATTGCTTCAGATTTGATGAAATACCCGGCACCGCAGTGAAACCGCATAGTGCATCACACCGTACCGGGATCGAAGAAATTCAATTGATGGACGAATCCGGTTGATGGATGCCACCCAGGGTAAATGACGGATATAGTGATTAGCGAAATGTAGCTTCCCTACCTTGCGTAATACTGACGACGGATCTACTCACATGACCGAAAATCATTCCAGCCCGATCAACCGAACCGAACGCAGGACCATGCCACGCGGCAAGGTGTTGGTTGCCCAGGGCGGCGGCCCGACCGCCGTCATCAATCAGTCGATGGCCGGGGTTGTTCTCGAAGCCCGCAAATTCCGTAACGTTGAGCTGGTCTATGGCGCTTACCACGGCGTGTCCGGCATCGTCGATGAGGAATTTCTCGACCTTACCCAGGAAACCAGCCACAACATCGAAATGGTGGCCGGCACACCCTCCTCTGCGCTCGGATCGACACGCGACAAGCCCGACCTCAAGTATTGCCAGGAAATATTCAAGGTTCTCAAGGCCCACGACATCGGCTACTTCTTTTACATCGGCGGCAATGATTCTTCAGACACGGTGAGGATCGTCAGCGAGGAGGCCCGGCGAGCCGACTATCCATTGCGCTGCATCCACATTCCAAAGACCATCGACAATGACCTGGTCGGCAACGACCACACCCCGGGCTTCCCGTCTGCGGCCCGATTTGTCGCGCAGGCCTTCATGGGAGCCAATCTGGACAACGCCGCACTGACAGGGGTCTATCTGGGCGTGGTCATGGGCAGACATGCCGGCTTCCTGACCGCAGCGGCAGCACTTGGCAAGAAGTTTCCGGACGACGGCCCGCACCTGATCTACCTGCCGGAACGCACTTTCAGCGTCGACAAGTTCCTGGTGGACGTCAAGGCCACCTATGAGAAGTACGGCCGCTGCGTGATCGCTGCCTCGGAAGGCATTCATGACAGCAAGGGCACGCCGATCATCACCCAACTGACCAGCCAGGTTGAGCACGATGCCCACGGCAACGTGCAGCTATCCGGCACCGGTGCACTGGCCGACCTGCTCTGCGACGAGATCAAGAACAAGCTGGGCATCAAGCGCGTGCGCGGCGACACTTTCGGCTACCTGCAGCGTTCCTTCATGGGCTGCGTGTCGGATGTCGATCAGCGCGAAGCCCGCGAGGTGGGCGAAAAGGCCGTGCAGTACGCCATGTGGGGCGATCGCGACGGTTCCGTTGCGATCAAGCGCACGGGCTTTTACTCGGTCGACTACCAACTGGTTCCGCTGGAATCGGTGGCTGGGAAGACCCGCGTCATGGAAGACGAGTTCATCACGGACAGCGGCACCGACGTCACCGATGCATT
>CAYNGV010000052.1:2868-13054 GCA_964397005.1 uncultured Sulfuritalea sp.
GTGCCAAAGCGCATGGCAGCGAGACGATCAAACGACGTCGGGCTGCCCCCGCGCAACAGATGGCCGAGCACGACCACCCGCACGTCCTTGCCGGTCCGCTCGCCGAGCACCTTGGCGATTCGCTCGCCGACGCCGCCAAGGCGCTCGGCGTGACCGATCTCCGCAGGTGCCAGAACTTCCCGATGACCGTGGATCGGCTCGGCGCCCTCGGCCACCATCACCAGGGAATACATCCTCCCCTCGCTGTCCCGCGCGCGAATCTTGGCAGCCACCTTGTCGATGTCGAATGGAATTTCTGGGATCAGAATGGCATGAGCGCTACCGGAGATGCCCGCGTGCAGTGCGATCCAGCCGGCATAACGGCCCATGACCTCGACCACCATCACCCGCTGATGACTTTCCGCCGTGCTGTGCAGGCGGTCCAGACACTCGGTGGCAAAACCCACGGCCGTGTCGAAACCGAAGGTGGTGAAGGTCTTGTCCAGATCGTTGTCGATGGTCTTGGGCACGCCCACGACACGCAAGCCCTTCTGATGCAGCGCATTGGCGATGGTGAGCGAACCGTCGCCGCCAATGGAAACCAGCGCATCGAGTTCCTTCTTCGCAAAAAACTCGAGGATCTCGTCGGTTCGATCCAGATCCTTCGTCGTCCCGTCGGGCATTTTCATCGGGAAATGCATTGGGTTGCCCTTGTTGGTGGTACCCAGGATGGTGCCGCCCAGATGACCGATGCCGCGGACCTTTTCCCGTGTCAGACGGAACACGCCCCCTTCCGGATAACGCTCCGGAAACATGATGCCGTTGAACCCCTCGCGAATTCCGTAGCACTCCCAGCCCCGATTGGCGGCTGCGATGACCACCGCCCGTATCACGGCGTTCAGGCCGGGGGCATCGCCCCCGCCGGTGCAGACGGCTATGCGTCGGATTTGACTGGACATGGGAACTCCTGCGTCGGGAATACGGCCGGGGAATCCGTTAACTCAATGCGGCGAATACTGCGCTCTTGATCGCGTCGAGCGAGCCGATCCCGGAAACCTTGAGGTATTTGGGCGCACCCTTGACTCCGGACTCGGACCACCTGGAATAGAAGTCGGTCAGCGGCTTGGTCTGGGCGTGATACGCCGACAGACGTTTCTTGACCGTTTCTTCCTTGTCGTCATCGCGCTGAATCAGTGGCTCGCCGGTGACATCGTCTTTTCCCTCGATCTTGGGCGGGTTGAACAAGACGTGATACGTGCGTCCCGAACCCGGGTGCACGCGACGACCACTCATGCGCCTGATGATTTCGTCGTCGCTGACGTCGATCTCAAGCACGCAGTCGAGTTCGACGCCCTGCGTACGCAAGGCCTCGGCCTGCGGAATGGTCCGCGGGAAACCGTCCAGCAGGAAGCCCTTGGCACAGTCGGGCTGATTCAGGCGCTCGCCGATCAGGCCGAGGATGATGTCGTCCGACACCAGTCCACCGGCATCCATGACTTTCTTTGCTGCCAGACCCATCGGGGTTCCGGCCTTGACTGCGGCGCGCAACATGTCGCCCGTCGATATCTGCGGAATCCCGTATTTTTCGGTAATGAATCCAGCTTGCGTTCCCTTGCCGGCACCCGGCCCACCCAACAGGATCAGTTTCATATCTACCCTCCAAAGTAAAGTTTATCTCAATGATTTAAAAGATTTTTATCAATTTTTTGGCATTGGCAAAACTTACTCCGAATCCTTCCCGGCGTCAAACAATCGGCGCACGCGTTCCAGGTCCTCTGGCGTATCGACACCAGGCGCCGGCGGATGATCGACCGGGACGACCTGAATCGGATAGCCGTGCCAGAGCGCGCGCAGTTGTTCCAGCGACTCGCAGCGTTCCAGCGGCGAAGGTGCAAGCTCTCCAAAGCGCCGCAGAAAACTTACGCGATAGGCATACAAGCCGATGTGGCGCTGGGCAGGAAGATCGGCAGGCAGTTCATCACGCATTACCGCGGATCGGTCGCGATCCCAGGGGATGGGGGCGCGACTGAAATACAGGGCGCGGCCACGCACATCGCACACCACCTTGACCACATTGGGATTGAACAGATCGGCGGCGGCGCTCAGGGGATGGGCGGCCGTTGCCATGGCGGCGTCGGGATCGCCGTGCAAGGCCGCCGCCACGGCCTCGATCAGCGCAGGCTCCAGCAGCGGCTCGTCACCCTGCACGTTGACCACGACATCGGCATCGTCCCAGCCGAGCTGGTCGGCAACTTCGGCGATGCGATCCGTCCCGCTGACATGATTCGCACGGGTCATCACCGCGTCGAAGCCGTGTTGTCGAACCGCTGCGGCAATCCGCTCGTCGTCAGTCGCGACCCAGACGCCATCCGTCTTCGCACGGCGGGCCGCAGCCGCGACGCGCACGATCATCGGCTGGCCGGCGATGTCCGCCAGGGGTTTCCCGGGCAAACGCGTCGATGCGTAGCGCGCCGGAATAACGACGCGAAGACTCATCAGGCTTCTTCGGGCCCGAGTTGCCGCGCCTCATCTTCAAGCATCACCGGAATGTCATCTTTCACCGGATAGGCCAGCTTGCAAGCCTTGCAGACCAGTTCCGAAGCCGCCTTGCGGTTTTCCAGCGGCCCCTTGCAGACAGGGCAAACGAGTATTTCAAGCAGACGGGCGTCCATTGATCTTCTCCAGAACAAATGCGGCAAGGTCGGGACTTGTTTCAGCGGTGACGGGCAACACCCAGACCGGCAGAGACAAGGAAAGTCGGGCCAATTTTACGGCATCCTTTTCCGTCGTCAGGATCGCGTCACCGGCAAAGGCGAGTTCTTCCGCGCGGAAGTCATGGTGATCGGGAAATGCGTGCTCGGCAAAGCGCAGCCCCAGCATGTGCAGCCGATCGAAAAAGCGCTGCGGCGCACCGATGCCGGCCACGGCGTGCAGCCTCTTGCCGGCAAGCTCGGCAGCACTGCATTTCATCAGCGGATCATCGAGGCGATAAAAGCCCTCGTCGCGCAAACGCATTGAAAACACGGGCCCCTGAAAACTCGGCGCTGGCGAGACGCCGATTCCGTTGAGAACCACCGCATCCACCCGCGCCAGACGCGAAACCGGCTCACGCAGCGGCCCCGCGGGCAGGCACCAGCCGTTCATCACGCCGCGCTCGTCGAATACGGCTATCTCGACATCACGTTCCAGACGATAGTGTTGCAGACCGTCATCCGAGAGAATCAGATCGCATTCGGGATGCCCGGCGAGCAAGGCGCGAGCCGCCGACGCCCGGTCCGTGCCGACATAAACCGGACAAGCGCTGCGCCGTGCCAGCAACAAGGGTTCGTCGCCCACCACGCAGGGATCGCTGTCGGGCGTCACTTCCGCCACCTGCGCGGCGTCGCCACGATAGCCGCGACTGACGATCCCCGGATGCCGCCCGAGCGCGCGCAGAGCCTGCGCCAGATGGATCACCAGCGGCGTCTTGCCGCTGCCGCCGACGGTGATGTTGCCGACCACCACCACGGCCACCGGGAGACGCTCGCGACGCAAGAGGCCGACACGGTACAAGGCTCGCCGCAAGGCAGCGAGCGCCATGAACAACAGCGAAAAGGGAAGCAGCAGGATGGCCCCCGGGCCACGCCGCCGCCAGACGGCGGCTAGACCGCCGGCGTCAGCGTTGCGCCTGCTGGGTGGCAAAGGAAATGTGCGACAGCCCGGCCTGCTGCGCCGCCTGCATGACATCGATCACGCTCTGATGCGCGGCCTTGGCGTCAGCGTTGATGATGACCACCGGCTCCTTGCCGGTGCCCGTCAGACGCTTCATTGCGCTGGCGATGGTTTCGATGTCGCGACCGCCCAGCGCCGTCTTGTTCACCATGATCTCGCCGGCGGCGGTCACCACCACGTTGATCTCGTTCGGCTGTTCCTTGTTCTGCGGCGCGTCGGCGGTGGGCAGGTTGATCTCCAGCCCGGAGAATTTTGAATAGGTGGTGGTGATCATGAGAAAGATCAGGATCACAAGAAGCACATCGATCATCGGGATCAGGTTGATCTCGAGTTCTTCGCGCTGCCGTCCTCGCTGGAAGTTCATCGCTCCATCCCTACTTGCGTTCGCCCTGCATGACTTCGACCAGCTTCACCGCTTCCTGCTCCATCTCGACCAGGAAGCCGTCGACCTGCGCGCGGAAGTGGCGATAGAAAATCATGCTCGGAATGGCAATGATGAGGCCGAACCCGGTGTTGTAGAGCGCCACCGAAATGCCGTGCGCCAGCGCCTGCGGATTGTTGCCGGAGGACGTCGGCGAACCGAAGATCTCGATCATGCCGACCACCGTGCCGAACAAGCCCATCAACGGCGCGATCGAAGCGATGGTGCCCAGCGTGGTAAGAAAGCGTTCCAGGTCATGCGCCACCACGCGTCCGGCTTCCTCGATCGCCTCTTTCATGATTTCGCGCGAGGCCTTGGCATTGCGCATGCCGGCGGCGAGCACCCGGCCCAGCGGCGAATGCGCTTCGAGACGCGCCAGTTGCGCGTCGGACACGCCGCTCTGACGATAGTCGGCCACGGCGCTGTGCAGCAAGCCGGCGGGAACGATTTTGGTGCGCCGCAGAGCCGTGGCGCGCTCGATGATGAGTGCGACGGCGATTACTGACGCGAAGAGAAGTGGCCAAATGGGCCAGCCGGCAGCCTGAATGATTGAAAACACGTGGACGACTCCGGTAAGCGGGAAAGCGCGAACTTTAGCCCGACTGGCGCGATTCGGCAATACAAATGGGTGTCTGGGTGAAATCCGAAACAGGGCCGGAAATCTGCTTTCATCCCAAGCCTGGAATCGTGGCGGACTGGATATGCTTGAAAAGATATGCCTTCGCTATCCGCGCCCGCCGCCAAACTCGATGCCGACCCCGCTGTTGTCGCGGCGGCCTGGTTTGCGCACTTCGCCCTATCCTCACTGGCGGCGATGCCGCGTGAAGAAGCAGTTCCGCAACGCCCTCTCGCGGTGCTCGCCGCATTCGCCGCGATCGCCCTGGCGGAAGGACGCACACTGGTGATCCTGGCGCCGGACGACCAGCAGTTGCCGGAAATATCCAACGCGCTCGACCTCGCCATCCGGCCACTTTGCCTGGTCCTCCCTGCGGCCGATTTCGCCGCCCGCATCGCCTTGCGCGCCACCCTGTCCCTCATGAGAAGCCGTCTTGCACGCGACGGCGAGGACGAGCAAGTCCCTGCCTGGCAACGGCAACGCGAGCGGATTGCGAAGAATGAGGCCCTCTGGCAGGAAGCCCATCGCTGGGTGGCCCGCAATGATCGCAGCGAGTGGCCCGAACAGGTCGCCGACCTGTTCCCTGCGCGCATCCTGCCGATCGAGGCCTACCGCAGCTTGCGGCAGAAGAGTTCCGACATCACGCTGCTCTATCGCTGCGACGCGCCTCCGGAGTTGATCGCACCGCCCGGCAGCCTGCTGCATGTGGGCACCCGCGCGGAAACGCCGCGCCATCGATCCATCGTGGTGGGCGACGCCGATCTGCAACTGCGAATGGAACTCGCGCAGTTGACGCAGGACGTGGCCGAACTGGAGCTTGAGCTGGCCACAGCCCAGGCCGAAGTGGCCGAGTTCACACGCCGCTACTATGAGCTGGTGGGGCGCCGCATGGTCGAACTCGATGCGATCCAGGCCCGGCTTGCCCGCGAGCAGGCGGAGCGCGCACCGGAGAATCCCGGCATTCGCGCCCAAGCGCAGGAGAAACAGGAAAGGGCCCAACAGTCGGCACGGGAGAGCGAACGTTTCACGCAGGCCAGCGCCGACGAACCGGCGGCGTTCCGCCCCAGTGCCGACGTGAAGCGCCTGTTTCGCCAGATCGCACAGAAGATCCATCCCGATCGGGCAAACGACGAAGCCGACCGCGCCTGGCGCACCCAACTCATGTCGGAAGCCAATCGCGCCTATCGCGCCGGGGACGAAGCGGCCTTGCAGGAAGTCGCGGAACTGTGGCGGGAAGGCCGCCGCGATTCGCCGACGGAGAATATCGCCGTGTCGCCAGCGCCGACTTTTGTACGGCAGGTGGAATGCATGCGGGCAAGGCTGCTCGAAATCGAACGCGAGTTGCAGAAGCTGTTTGGCTCAAGACTCTACGAGCTGTTCATCGCCGCGCGTCAGGCCAGGCGACAAGGCCGTGACCTGCTGGCCGAAATGGCCGAGAAGCTCGATGAAACCCTCAGGCAGTTGAACCAGCAGCTTGCGGCAACGGCTTAGCTGAGCCGACTGCCGCGCTCCATGCGCTCCAGAAAGGCGCGCGCCTGATCGTGACCCAAGCGGGCCGCCGCGCGCAGCCATTTCGCCGCCAGTCGCAGACTTTTTTTCACGCCGTCGCCACGGAAATACGCCAGGCCCAGTTCGTATTGCGCATCCGCCTCACCTTGCAGGGCCGCGCGCCGCAGCCAGTGCGCTCCGGCGCGGGCATCGCGCGGTGCGCCCTCGCCATGCATCAGGCAATAGCCAAAGCTGTACATCGCATACGGGTCTTCGTGAACCTGGGCAGCCTGCTCATACCAGCGCAAGGCTTCGCGCAGATTGCGCGGCATGCCCTGGCCGAAATAGAACACGTCGGCAAGCACGATCTTGGCATCGAACAGCGCCGCCGCCTTCCGATACCAGGCGACCGCCTGCGGTACATCGACGGCCGTGCCGGTGCCGTGACGCAGGCACTCGGCCAGCATGAAGGCGGCACGACGGTGGCCCAGTTCGGCCGCACTACGAAACCAGTTAACCGCGTCA
Organism: uncultured Sulfuritalea sp.; assembly: GCA_964397005.1. Lineage (GTDB taxonomy): Bacteria > Pseudomonadota > Gammaproteobacteria > Burkholderiales > Rhodocyclaceae > Sulfuritalea. The sequence goes on from CAYNGV010000052.1 coordinate 9,609, forward strand.
ATCAACAGCCTGTCATCCGCGCTCGTCGCGGCACGCAACAAGGCCTCCCCTTGCGCCAAGCCATGACGCTCGAGTTCGTTGAGCGCCTGCGGCCAGCCTGCCTCGGCGGCCTTGCGCAATAAGATTTCGCCACGCGCGGGCTGTACCTCACAACCGACGCCCAGCAACAGGCAGCGGCCGTATTCGGCCTGCCCATGCGCATCGCCGGCTTCTGCCGCCGCCTGGTAGTGCGTCAGGGCGATGCCCGGATCGGGGCGAACTCCCTCGCCATGCTCATAGCATTCTCCCAGCCAGACGCGCGCCGAAATGTCTCCCTGCTCTGCCGCACGTCGATACCACGCCAGCGCAAGCGCCTTGTTTTCGGCAATGCCGTCACCCCAGCGGTAGGCATGGGCGATCTTGATTCGCGCCCGCGCATGGCCGCGCCGCGCCGCTGCGCGCCACCAGCGCAACGCCTCTTCAAAGTCGCGAGTCGCGGGACCGACACCCTGCGCATGGCACTCACCCATTTCGAACTCGGCTTCGCGGCTGCCCTTCTCCGCGGCGCGCCGATACCAGGCGACGCCGGCTTCAGGATCGCGCGTGACGCCAAAGCCGAAGGTGTAGCACTGGCCCAACAAGAACATCGCCCCAGCCAGTCCCTTGCGAGCGGCGACACGGAAATGGGTCACCGCCTCGGCGGCATCCGCGGGCAGCCCTTCGCCGGCATACAGGCACATCCCCAGACAAAAGCTTGCGCTGACATCGCCATCGGCCGCGGCCTGACGCCAATGGCCAGCCGCAACAGCGTGGTCTTCGGCAACACCGCGGCCGAAAAAATGGCAGCGCGCGAGCAAGTCGTGCGCGCTGGACTGTCCATGTGCAGCGGCCAGTTGCAGCCAATGTACAGCAGCCGAAAAGTCCCGCTCGATACCTATTCCAAAATAGAGCACCCGACCGCGCCAGTATTGCGCCAGGCGCGCGCCTTTCTGCCCGGCTTGTTCGAACAGGCCGGCGGCACGCGGCGCATCCACCGTCACCCCATGCCCGCGCACGAGGCACAGGGCCAGCCAGGTCATGCCTCGCGTGTCGCCCTGTCGGGCCGCTGACTCGAACAGGCGCACGGCTTCCTGGTAATCGCGCGGCAAGCCAACGCCCTGATACAGCAACCAGCCCAACACAGCCTCACCTGCCGGACAATCATGCTCGGCACTTGCCGAAGCCCAGCGCACGGCGGTGGCATACGACTTGGTTACACCTTCTCCGGCGGCATGACGCCAGGCCAATTCGGCCTGTGCATTGCGGTTGCCCGCCTCGGCCATCCGGCGCAGTTCCATCAATGGCACAGCCGCCCAGAAGCCTTCGGCGTGACCGAGCAATTCCAGTCCCTGTCCAAGCCCGCGTTCGACCAGCGTGCCTTCAAGGGCCTCGCGCAACAGACCGATCAAGGCGCCAGCGGGTAGAGGAATCAGGGAGTTGCTCATGCAGGGGAGGGGGGCCGAAACATGCCGCGTACAGTAGTCGATTGCCACCGACGCAAAGCGAGGGAATAGTGGCCGGCTTATCCACAAAATCTGTGGATAAGTTTGTGGATCAGAATGTGCGAACCGAGCTGAATGCGCCTCCCGCAAGGGCTTTCGCCATTTCGAGCAATTTCAGAGCAAATATACATATGTTAATAATCAATGAGATATATAGCGCCCTCCAGCAAGAGCGCGGCTTTGCCGGTCTTGCCGGCCAGGCAGCCGCAAGGTGTGAATGCTGTAGAATTTTCAATCCTGTCGATCCCCGACTCTGGGCACCCCGTCCATGCTCGATCCCGCTACCGTCGTCAGCATCAGCGAGCTCAACCGGCTGGCGCGCCTGAGCCTGGAAAGAGAGTTCCCTCTGCTTTGGGTGGCGGGAGAAATCTCAAACCTGACCCGCGCCGCTTCGGGCCACGTTTACTTTTCGCTGAAGGACGAAAACGCCCAGGCGCGCTGCGTGATGTTTCGCTCACGCGCCCAGTCAATTCCCTGGCGGCTGGAGAATGGGCAGCAGGTCGAGGCACGCGCCCTGGTGTCGCTCTATGAACCCCGTGGCGAGTACCAACTGAACATCGAAACCCTGCGCCGAGCCGGGCTGGGACGTCTGTTCGAGGCCTTCGCCAAATTGAAGGCGCGGCTCGAGGCCGAGGGCTTGTTTGCCGCCGAACGCAAGCGTGCCCTGCCACGCTTCCCGCATCGCATCGGCATCATCAGCTCGCCGCGCGCCGCGGCCCTGCGCGATGTCATGGTGGCGCTCAAGCGCCGCGCGCCGCATCTGACAGCCATCCTCTACCCGACACTGGTTCAGGGCGAGAGTGCTGCCGAAGAAATAGCAAAGGCGATCGCCGTGGCAGGCCAGCGCAACGAATGCGATCTGCTGCTGATCGTGCGCGGTGGTGGCAGCATCGAAGACCTTTGGGCGTTCAACGAAGAGATCGTGGCGCGCGCGATCGTCGCCAGTCCAGTGCCAGCCATCACCGGCGTCGGGCACGAGACGGATACCACCATCGCCGACTTTGTTTCTGACTTGCGCGCCGCAACGCCCACTGCTGCCGCGGAGCTTGCGACGCAAGGATGGCACGAGGCCGCGGGAGAAATTGCAGGGCTTGGAATAGCACTGAGCCGGGCAATGCAAACCCGTATCGCCCGGCAGCAGCAGGGGCTGGATCACCTCTCGCTGCGCCTGATTCATCCCGCAACACGATTCGCGCAAGCGCGTGACCGGCTTGCACTGCTCGGCTCCCGGCTGGATGCGTCGATGGCTCACGGCCTGCACCGTCATCGGGATCGATTCAACCGTGCCGTGCTTGCCCTCGGACGGTCGGTTCCCCGTACCGAAAAACGCAGGGGGCATATCGAAATGCTGGCACAGCGGCTGGACACCACCATTCGCACTCAGCAACAGAATCGACGGAATGCCCTCGACAACATCGCGACGGCCCTTCTGCACCTGAATCCGGAAGCAACACTGGCGCGCGGCTTTTCGATTGTTCGCGACGCCGACGGCAAACTGGTGACTAATGCTGCCACCTTGCATGCCGGTCAAATGGTGAACCTGTATCTGGCACACGGCGAAGCCGAGGCCAGTATCCTTGCCAGCACCGCCGACCATCAGACAATTGCCACCTGAAATATTCCTGACTATAATAGTCAACTTTACAGCCCTTACCCCAACAGCATCAGGAGAACCAAAATGGAACATACCCTCCCCCCCCTGCCCTTTGCGATGGATGCCCTCGCCCCGCACATCTCCAAGGAAACCTTCGAATACCACTACGGCAAGCACCATCAGGCTTACGCCACCAATCTCAACAATCTGATCAAGGGCACCGAGTACGAGAATCTCGAGCTCGAAGCGATCATCAAGAAAGCCCCGGCAGGCGGCATCTTCAACAACTCGGCCCAGGTCTGGAACCACAGTTTCTTCTGGAACAGCATGAA
>CAYNGV010000053.1:0-13050 GCA_964397005.1 uncultured Sulfuritalea sp.
TGTGGGAAAAGGCCGAAGGCTGGAATGTGAAACAGCAGGATGGTTCTCTCAAATCCGCCCTGCTGGCCTATGGCTTCGATGTCGATCCGGAGGCCGCGATCGAGCGCATGACGAACGGCGAAATCGAAACCCTGGTGCTGCACGAGGAAGGCGAACTCGCCGCCGGACTGCTGCTGGGCAAGGGCTGGCCGACGAAGCTCGACGGCTTCAGCGGCAAGCGCGCCGAACTGCTGGCGCGTGCGGTGCGCGACAATCTGGCGGATTGCCTGGTGACTCTGCCGAGCCTGTTGCAGCGGGGCGCCGACGACTCGCTGCATTTCTGGTTCTCGACCTTCGACGGCTTGCGTCGCGAGCTGTTTCCTCAACTGGTCGCGGCGTATGAAAAACTCGGCGCTGGCGAGGCGGCGGTTTTGCAGGAAGCCGCCGAGGCCGGCAGCATCCATTTCGCCGCGCTCGGCCTGCGCCTGCTCGAAATGGACGAAGCCGGCATCGCGGGACTGTCCCACGAGCCGGCCTCGATTGCTTTATAGACGCTGGCCGCGGCTGGGTAATGCTTACTCCTTGACGGCTTCGACGGCGATGGTCAGCGTCACGTCGTCGCCGACATTCGGCGCGTACTTGCCCATGTTGAATTCGGAGCGCTTGATCTTCGCTACGGCGTTGGCGCCGATCGCGTCCTTCTTCAGCATCGGGTGCGGCATGCTGTGGAAGTGCGTCACGGCCAGCGTCACCGGCCTGGTTACGCCCTTGATGGTCAGGTTGCCCTCGATGGCCACCGGTTTGTCGCCATCGAACTTCACCGCGGTCGACTTGAAGGTGATGGCGGGGTACTTGGCGGTATCGAAAAAGTCCGCGCCCTGAATGTGCCCGTTGAACAGCGCGAGGCCGGTGTTGACCGAGGTGGTGTCGATCGTCACATCCACCGATCCGCTACGGGCCGCGCGGTCCAGCACGATCTTGCCGCTGGTCTTGTCGAAGCGGTGCTGCTGCATCGAATAGCCGAAGTGGCTGTATTCGAAGCGCGGCGCGGTATGGCCGGCATCGATGTTGAAGGTTTCGGGAGCGGCGATGGCGGCGACCGAGAAGGCGCACAGGGTGGATGCAGCGGCAACGAGAGCGAGTTTTTTCATGGGTTTTCTCCTTTGGGGATGGGGATTTACTTTGCGGCGGTGGCCACCAGACGGAACTTGATTTGTACTTCGTTGGCGACGGTGCCGAAGTCGGCCCACATGCCTTCGCCAATGGCATAGTCGGCACGCTTGATCACCAGAGCGCCTTCGAATGTTGCGCTGTTGCCTTCCTGGCGCAGCGTGACGGGCGTGGTCAAATCCAGCGTCCTGCCCTTGATGCTCATTTTGCCGACGACCTCGAAGCGGTTGTTGCCCAGCGGCTTGACCGACGTGGCGACGAACTTCGCCACCGGAAAGGCCTTGGTGTCGAACCAGGCTTTGGTCGCTACCTCGTCGTTGGCATCCTTCGAGCCGGCATCGATACTGGCCAGGTCGATTTCCAGTTCGGCTTTTGCCGCCGCCGGTTTTGCCGGGTCGAAGGCGAGCTTGCTGCGAAAGCTCTTGAACTGGCCTTCTACCGGTACGTTCATCTGTTTCGAGACGAAGGAGAGCGCGCTCTTGTTGAGCTGGAACTGGTTGAATTCGATGGCGTGGGCGGGCAGGCCCATGGCGAGTATGCAAAGGGCAAGGCCATGTTTCCAATGCTTCATTTGACTTCTCCGGTGGTGTTGCCGAGAAACGGCAGCATGCGGGCGAGCACGTCGTCGCGGTCGACAAAATGGTGCTTGAGTGCGGCGCCGAGATGGGCCATGACCAAGGCCGCCATGGTGAAGTTCAGTAGTTCATGAACCTCCTGCAGCAGGTCGCCCAGTTCCTTGTTCTTGCCCAGCAGGTCCGGCAGGGGTATTACCCCGAACCAGACGGTCTGAAAACCCTTGGCCGAACTCATCAGCCAGCCCGACAGCGGCACGGCCAACATCAGCAGATAGAGCAGCACATGCGTGGCTTCCGCCGTTTTGCGCTGCCACGCGGGCATGGCGGCGGGCAGTTCGGGAGCGCGATGAGCGAGGCGCCAGCCGAGGCGCAGCACCACGAAGAGGAAGATCGTCACGCCGGCCCACTTGTGCCAGGAGTAGAGCTTGAGTTTCTGCGGCGACAGCGGCAGCTCGTGCATGTAGAGGCCGAGCGTAAAGGTGCCGACGATGGCCAAGGCGATCAGCCAGTGCAGGCCGATGGCGACGCCGGTATAGCGAGTGGTGGAACCGAGACTCATTGTGTGGCGGCTGGGGGTGGACAGGAAACACACTGTACATGCCATATCGATCCGGGCAAAGGCAGGTGATCACAATTGATTGGTGCAAGCTTTGCAACAATGCCAGTGTCCATTCTTGTAGTAATGACATCATCGACATAAAATTCCGCCGACTCCAATTCGGGCTGCCTCGACCCTCTTTCGTGAAACGGTGAAGCGATGAGCTTATTTCCCCGCCTGTTCCTGCTCCTTTCCCTCGTCGCGACCGGCTTCGCCCATGCCGTCGAAGAGCGCAACCTGTCGGTCCAGTCCGGCAAGGGCGCGGAACGGCGCGTCGCCTTGGTCATCGGCAATTCCGCCTATGCCGGCGCGCCGCTGAAGAACCCCGTCAACGACGCCAGGGACATGGCCGCCGCCTTGCGCAAGCTCGGCTTCGAGGTGATCGAAAAGACCGACACCACGCAGAAGGACATGAACCTCGCCATCGCCCAGTTCGGCGACAAGCTGCGCGCCGACACCGTTGCCCTGTTCTTCTTCGCCGGTCACGGCATGCAGGTCAAGGGCAAGAACTACATCATTCCGATCGACGCCCAGATCACCAGCGAAGCCACGGTGCGCGCCATGACGGTCGACGTCGACACCGTGATGGACCAGCTCGCCGTCAGCCCGATGAACATCGTCATCCTCGACGCCTGCCGCAACAATCCCTTCGAGCGGCGCTTTAGGAGCGCCGGCGGCGGCCTGGCGCAGATGGACGCACCCAAGGGCAGTCTGATCGCCTACGCTACCGCGCCGGGCAAAGTCGCCAACGATGGCGAAGGCAAGAACGGCCTCTACACCCAGGAACTGCTCAAGCACATCCAGACCCCCGGCCTGCCGCTGGAGGCTGTCTTCAAGCGCGTGCGCAACGGTGTCATGCAGGGCAGCGGCGAAGCGCAGACGCCGTGGGAGGCCTCGTCGCTCACCGGCGATTTCTATTTCCAGGCCGGCACCGGCGGCCAGAACGTGCCAGCAACCCAGGTGGCGAGTCTCTCGCCCCAGCTGGCGGGAGCGCGCACGGCGGCGCAGATCGAAGACGAGCTGTGGGACGCGATCAAGAACAGCGAGCGAGCCTCCGAATTCGAGGAGTATCTCAAGGGTTACCCGAAGGGACGTTACGTCATCCAGGCCCGGATCAAACTGAAGGCGTCGCGAAGCGAGCCGAAACCCGATTCCCGGCCGCCCAAAGCCGAGCTTGTGCAATCACCCCGCAAGGACGACTCTGAAACCGACGTGTGGAACATGGTGATGAAAAGCAATGCGCGGGAAGACTATCTCGCCTATGCGTCCCAGTATCCCAGGGGCAAGTATCTGTCGTTGGCAAAGGCTCGCCTGAAGAAGCTCGACGACGATCTCGCGGCTGCGAATCTGCAGAAGGAGCAGGACGCCTGGCAGGCCGCGGAAAAGGATGACTCCGAGGCCGGCTATCAAAACTACATTGGCCAGTTTCCCAACGGGCGCTACCTTGCGCTTGCCAAGGCAAGAGCCGCCAGACTGCAGCAGGACGTCGGCGCGAAGCAGGAAAGGGATCTGTGGGAAAAGGTCGGGCAGGCGAAAACCGTGGCGAGCATCAACGCCTATCTGGAAAAATACCCGAACGGGAAGTATGCGAGCAATGCCCGCGCCCTGCTTCCCGAAGCAAAGGAGCGTGAACAAAACCTGGCCGGGCGGTGGCAAATAGGCTGGTCGACCTACAAATCCACTACCCGGGCGACGCTCGACGTGCATCCGTCTTCGAATGCGAATTCCTTCACCGGGCAAATGGAAATCGACTGGTCCGACATGTTTGGAGAGCAGGCACGTGTTTCCGTTGACGTGCTCTTGCAGCTTGCGGGAAATGAGTTGGCCATCAACCCCAGAGGCAGCGGTCGAATCCTGTCGAAGTCGAGTGGGGTGACTGGCTGGAATCCCGACAGCCTGACCCTGAGACGGATAAGCGCCCAGGAGTTCAAGGGACGCAGAACCGATACAGGGGGCTCCGGAAGCGAGGACGTCACCATGCGCAAGATCAGGTGACGCCTGTCCGCGTCCCACCGGGGACATATAATCGGCGCATGCCACGCTTTGCCGCCAACCTTTCCTTCCTGTTCACCGAGCGTCCATTTCTCGAACGCTTCGCCGCGGCACGTGCGGCCGGCTTCGCCGCCGTCGAATTTCATTTCCCATACGAGCATGACCGCGCGGCACTGGCCGAGGTGGTGCTCACTTCGGGGCTGGAGGTCGTCCTCTTCAACCTGCCGCCGGGCGATTGGGCGGCCGGCGACCGTGGCATGGCCTGTCATCCGCGACGCATCGCGGAATTTCAGGACGGCGTCGGCCTCGCCATCGACTACGCCCGCCTGCTGGGCTGCACGCGACTCAATTGCCTGGCGGGCATCGCACCGGGCGACATCCCTCACGACAAGGCGCGCGAGACCCTGGTCGAAAACCTGCGCTTCGCCGCCGCCGTCACCAAGCGCGCCGGTATCGAACTGGTGCTGGAGCCGCTCAACACGCGCGATACGCCGGGCTTTTTCGTTTCCACGACGCGCGCCGGCCTGGCACTGATCGATGCGGTTGGCAGCGCCAACTTGCGCCTGCAGTACGACATCTACCATGCCCAGGTAATGGAAGGCGATCTGGCGCGGACACTGGAAGAGCATCTGCCGCGGATCGGCCACATCCAGCTGGCGGACAATCCGGGGCGGCACGAGCCGGGCAGCGGCGAGATCAATTTCCCCTTCCTGCTGGAACATCTCGACCGCATCGGCTACAGCGGATGGGTCGGTTGCGAGTACAAGCCGAGCGGCCGCAGCGAGGACAGTTTCGGTTGGCTGGCGCCGTGGCGATGAGTTTTGCCGGGCAGCGCACAGTGCTGCGCGAATTGTTCGATGCGGCGGTCGCCGCCGCCGATCCGGCGCTTTGCCTGCCGACCCGGCTGCCTGAGCCTCCGCGCGGCCGTACGGTCGTGGTCGGCGCCGGCAAGGCGGCGGCCGCCATGGCCCGCGCCGTCGAGGATCATTGGCGCGGCGATCCGGCAAAGCTCTCCGGCCTCGTCGTCACGCGCTACGGACACGGCATGCCGACCCAACGCATCGAAGTCGTCGAAGCCGCGCACCCGACACCCGATGCCGCCGGGCAACATGCCGCCGCGCGCATTCTCGATGCGGTAAAAGGGCTGACGGCGGATGATCTGGTGCTGGTACTGCTCTCCGGCGGCGGCTCGGCGCTGCTGGCGGCGCCGATGGCCGGCATCACACTGGAGCAGAAGCGTGCCGTGACCAAAGCCTTGCTCAGCAGCGGCGCCGGCATCGGCGAAATCAATTGCGTCAGAAAGCATCTTTCGGCGATCAAGGGCGGCCGTCTGGCGCTCGCTGCCGCGCCGGCTCGAGTGCTGACTCTGGCGATTTCCGACGTGCCGGGCGACGACCTGTCGACCATCGCCTCGGGCCCCACGGTGCCCGATCCGACGAGTTGTGCCGATGCGCTGGAGATCGTCACGCGTTACGGCATTGAATTGCCCGCCGCCGCGCGTCAGGCCTTGCTGACGGGCGCGGCTGAAACACCGAAAACCGACAACGCAGGCTTCCTGCGCTGCGAGTCGCACATCATCGCCACGGCGCAAGCCTCCCTCGCGGCTGCGGCGCACGCGGCGCGTGCCCAGGGCTTCACGCCCCTGGTACTGGGCGATGCGATCGAGGGCGAGGCACGTGAGGCGGCGCGGGTGCTGGCCGGCATCGCGCTGTCCGCCGCCGCGCATGGCGTGCCCCTGGCGGCACCCTGCGTGCTGCTCTCCGGCGGCGAGACCACGGTCACGGTGCGCGGCAAGGGGCGCGGCGGACGCAATGCCGAATTTCTGCTCGGCCTGGCACTGGCACTGGACGGGCATGCGCGCATCCATGCCATTGCATGCGACACGGATGGCATCGACGGGTCGGAAGACAACGCTGGCGCGCTGGTCATGGCGGACACCTTGGCACGGGCCGTGGCGGCAGGAATTGATTTGCGTGCGCGACAGGCCGAGAATGACGCCTACAGCGTGTTCGCGGCTCTGGGCGACCTCGTCGTCACCGGGCCGACACGCACCAATGTGAATGACTTCAGGGCGATCCTGATCGAAGCGCCGGGCAGCCCGGCGGAGGAAAAACAATGAGTCACAGCGAACAGACGGTCGACAGGGCGACGGACCTCGCCAACCCCGACCGCGCCGCCTTGCTGGCCGACCTTGCGCGTGTACTGCCGGCAGAGGCGTTGCTGTTCGCGGACGAGGACTTGAAGCCTTACGAATGCGATGGGCTCACCGCCTATCGCTGCCTGCCCTGGGCCGTGGTCTTGCCGCGCAACGATCAGGAGGTCGTGGCCGCGCTGAAAGTCTGTCATGCGCGCCAGGTGCCGGTGGTCGCGCGCGGCGCCGGCACCGGCCTTTCCGGGGGCGCGACGCCGGTGGTGCAGGGCGTGGTGCTGTCGCTCGCCAGATTCATGCGCATCCTGGAGATCGATCCGCTGGCCCGCCTGGCGCGGGTGCAGCCCGGCGTGCGCAACCTCGCCATCTCCGAAGCGGCGGCGCCGCATGGCCTCTACTACGCGCCGGACCCGAGTTCGCAGATTGCCTGCACCATCGGCGGCAACATCGCCGAGAATGCCGGCGGCGTGCATTGCCTGAAGTACGGGCTGACCTTGCACAACGTGCTGAAACTGCGCGTGGCGCTGGTGAACGGCGAGGTCATCGAGATCGGCTCGCATGCCCTGGACGAACCCGGTTACGACCTGCTGGCCCTGATGATCGGCTCCGAAGGCATGCTCGGCGTGGTGCTGGAGGCCACCGTGAAACTGACGCCGAAGCCGCGCACCGCCCAGGTGGTGATGGCCAGCTTCGACAGCGTGATCGACGCCGGCAACGCGGTGGCGGCGATCATCGCCGCCGGCATCATTCCGGCCGGGCTTGAAATGATGGACAAGCTCGCCACGGCCGCCGTCGAGGATTTCGTCCACGCCGGTTACGATCTGAGCGCGGCGGCGATCCTGCTCGCCGAATCCGACGGCACGGCGGAAGAAGTCGCCGAGGAAATCGCCACCATGTCGACACTCCTCGAAAACAGCGGCGCCCGCGAGTTGCGCATTTCGCGCAACGAAGCGGAGCGGCTCAAATTCTGGGCCGGACGCAAGGCCGCCTTTCCGGCGGTGGGCCGCATTACTCCCGACTATCTGTGCATGGACGGCACCATTCCGAGGAAGCACCTGTCGCACGTGCTGACCCGCATCGCCGAGCTGTCCGCCGAATTCCACCTGCGCTGCGCCAACGTGTTCCACGCCGGTGACGGCAACCTGCATCCGCTGATCATGTTCGATGCGCGCATTCCGGGCGAAACGGAGCGCGCCATCGCCTTCGGCGCCAAAATTCTTGAGTTGTCGGTCGATGTCGGCGGCACCATCACCGGCGAACACGGCGTCGGCATCGAAAAGGTCCAGCAGATGTGCGTGCAGTTCTCCCGCGAGGAACTCGATGCGTTCCACGCCGTCAAGGCCGCCTTCGATCCGCTGACGCTGCTCAATCCGGGCAAGGCCGTGCCTTACCCGAGGCACTGTTCCGAATATCGCCTGACCGGGAGTGCGCGATGACGGACTGCATTGAGGAATTCCGTTCGCGCATTCTCGAGCGCAAGCCCTTGCGTTTGCGCGGCGGTGGCAGCAAGGATTTTTACGGCGGGCCGCTGGTTGGCGAGGTGCTCGATACGCGCGGCTACAGCGGCATCGTCGGCTATGAGCCGACGGAGCTGGTGATCACCGCGCGCGCCGGTACGCCGCTGGCCGAGATAAAGTCGGCGCTGGCGACACGGCGACAAGTGCTTGCCTGCGAGCCGCCGCAGTTTGGCGAGGCCACTGTCGGCGGCGCCGTCGCCGCCGGCTTGTCCGGCCCGCGCCGGGCCGTGGCCGGCAGCCTGCGCGACTACGTGCTCGGCGTGAAGCTGATGGATGGCGAAGGCCGCGAACTGAATTTCGGCGGACAGGTGATGAAGAATGTCGCCGGTTTCGACGTCTCGCGCCTGGTCACCGGCAGCCTCGGCACCTTGGGCCTGATTCTCGACGTGTCGCTCAAGGTGATGCCGCAGCCGGTGGCGCAGGCCACGCTGCGTTTCGAGATGGCGCAGGACAAGGCGCTCGACGCGCTGAACGGATGGGGTGGCCAGCCCGTGCCGCTGGCGGCGAGCTGCTGGCAGGACGATGTGCTGACGCTGCGCCTGTCCGGTGCGCAGGCCGCCGTTACGGCCGCCTGCGAAAAACTGGGCGGCGAGCGCATGGCAGAACAGGAGGCGACGAACTTCTGGGATTCGCTGCGCGAGCAGACCACGGTTTTCTTCGCTGGCCCGGATACCCATGGTCCGCTGTGGCGGCTCTCGGTGCCCTCGGTGACACCGCCGCTGGATCTGCCCGGTGCGCAGCTGGTCGAATGGGGCGGGGCGCAACGCTGGCTGCGCGGCGCCGCCGATGCTGCCCAGCTGCGTGAAATAGCGGCGAAGGCGGGTGGCCACGCAACGCTGTTCCGCGGCGGCGACAAAACCGGCGGCGTGTTCGCGCCGCTGTCGCCGGCGCTGATGGAAGTGCATCGCCGCCTCAAGCAGAGCTTCGATCCGTATGGCGTGTTCAACCCCGGCCGACTCTATCCCGAACTCTGATGGAAACACATCTCGCCGATTTCATTCGCCATACGACGGCCGGGCGCGAGGCCGAGGAGATCCTGCGGCGCTGCGTGCATTGCGGTTTTTGCACCGCGACCTGCCCGACCTATCAGTTGCTGGGTGATGAACTCGACGGACCGCGCGGCCGCATTTACCTGATCAAGCAGGTACTCGAAGGCGTCGAGCCGACGGAAAAGACTCGCCTGCACCTCGACCGCTGCCTCTCCTGCCGTTCCTGCGAAACCACCTGTCCTTCGGGCGTGCAGTACACGCGCCTGCTCGACATCGGCCGCGAAGTGGTCGAGCAGAAGGTGCCGCGCACCGGCAGCGACGCCTTCATGCGCGGGACGCTGAAGAACCTGTTGCCGCGCGCCACGTTGTTCGGCGTGGCGATGAAGCTGGGGCAGTCGGTTCGGCTCCTGCTGCCGGGGGCGCTGCGCGCCAAGGTGCCGCCGCTTTCCTCGGCCGGCCCGGCGCCCCGGCGCAGCCACGCGCGGAAGCTGATCGCGCTGGCCGGTTGCGTGCAGCCCTCGATGTACCCCAACGTCAATGGCGCGACGCGGCGCGTGCTCGATCGCCTCGGCATCGAGATGATCGAGCCGGCCGGAGCTGGCTGCTGTGGCGCGGTGCGCGCGCACCTCAACGCGGCGGAAGGCGCGCGCGAGGATGCCCGGCGCAACATCGACGCCTGGTGGCCGCTGCTCGAAGCGGGCGCGGAAGGCCTGGTGATGACGGCTTCCGGCTGCGGCTCGCACGTGCTCGAATATGCCCATCTGCTGCAGGAAGATCCCGACTACGCCCTGAAGGCGGCACGGGTGGTGCTGGCGACGCGCGACATCAGCGAGGTCGTTGCGGCCGAAGAGGCCGGCCTCGCGTCTGTGCTGCAGGCCTGCCGTCCCTTGCCCGAGAGCGAGCGCCTGCTGGCGTTTCAAAGCCCCTGCAGCTTGCAACACGCGCTCAAGATTCGCGGCACCGTCGAGTTGCTGCTGAGTGCCGCCGGCTATACGCTGACCGCGGTGGCTGATTCGCATTTGTGCTGCGGTTCGGCGGGCACTTATTCCGTCCTGCAGCCGGAGATTTCCAAGCACTTGCAGGCAAACAAGATCGCCGCGCTGACCGCCGGCGGCCCGGCCGCGATCGCCAGCGCCAATGTCGGCTGCATCGGGCATCTGCAGGGCGCCACGGCTTTGCCGGTGCGGCACTGGATCGAACTGCTCGATGCGCGTCTGGCGTCATGAGCGACATCGGGCTCGACGCCAAGGCGCGCGACTGGCAGACCTTGCGGGCCTCGTTCCGCTGGCAGGTGCCGGCACGCTACAACATTGCCCAAGCCTGTTGCAGCCGCTGGGCGGACGATCGGTCGCGCTTCGCGCTTTACTACGAGGACGAAGCCGGCCACACCGAAGCGTGGAGCTTCTGGGACGTGCAACAGGCCGCCAACCGCCTGTCCAATGTGCTGGGTGCCATGGGCGTCATGGCCGGCGATCGCGTCGCCATCATGCTGCCGCAGCGGCCCGAAACCGGCATTGCACACATGGCCTGCTACCAGATGGGCGCGATTGCCGTGCCGGTCTCGCATCTGTTCGGCGCCGATGCGCTGGAGTACCGGTTGTCCAACGCGGGAGTGCGGGTCGCCATCATCGACGATGGCGGCCTGGAAAAGCTCGCTGCGGTGCGCGAGAAACTGCCGCAACTGAAGCACGTCATCGGCGTCGGCGGCGCGCGCGAGGCATGGGTTCGCGAATGGGCGACATTGCTGCCGCTGGCTTCGTCGCGCTATACGCCGCGTGACACCGCAGCCGACGATCCGGCGATGATCATCTACACCAGCGGCACCACCGGCAATCCGAAGGGTGCGCTGATCGCGCAGCGCAGCCTGATCGGCAACCTGCCGGGTTTTGTCAGCTCGCATAATTTCTATCCACGGCGTGGCGACATGTTCTGGTCGCCGGCCGATTGGGCCTGGACCGGCGGTCTGTTCGACGCGCTGCTGCCGAGCTGGAACTTCGGCCAGCCGCTGTTGGGCTATCGCGGCCGTTTCGATCCGGAGAAGGCTTTTTGGTTGATGGAAAAGTATGGCGTGAAGAACAGTTTCCTGTTCCCCACGGCGTTGAAGATGATGATGAAGGCCGTGCCGCAACCGAAGGAGAAGTACGACCTCGCCCTGCGCAGCATCATGAGCGCCGGCGAAACCGTGGGCGAGGCCGTCTGCCACTGGGTGCAGGAAGCGCTGGGCGTGACGGTGAACGAGATGTACGGCCAGACCGAAATCAATTACATCGTCGGCAACTGCGCGGCGGTGACGCCGCCCAAGCCCGGCGCCATGGGGCGCGGCTATCCGGGGCACCAGCTTGCCGTGCTCGATGACGCCGGCCAGCCGGTGGCGCCCGGCGAACTCGGCGAGGTCTGCGTGCAGCGCAGTTGCGACGGCGTGATGGACCCGGTGTTCATGCTCGGCTACTGGAACAACCCGCAGGCCACGGCGGAGAAATTCTTCGGCGGCGGCATCGACGATCCGCAGGCCTGGGGCCGCACCGGCGACCTGGCGAAGATGGATGACGACGGCGTGCTCTGGTACCAGGGCCGCAGCGACGACATGTTCAAGAGCGCCGGCTATCGCATCGGACCGGGCGAGATCGAGAACTGCCTGGTCAAGCATGCGGCGGTGGCCAATGCCGCGGTGATCGGCGAACCGGATCCGGTGCGCGGCACCGTGGTCAAGGCCTTCATCGTGCTGCAAGCCGGCCAGCAGCCGTCGCCCGAGCTGGAAGCGTCGCTGCAGCAGCATGTGCGCCAGTTCCTGGCGCCCTACGAATATCCCAAGATCATCGAGTTCATCGATGCCCTGCCGATGACCACCACCGGCAAAGTGCAGCGTCGCCTGCTGCGCGGTAAGCGCGGCGGCGGGGGGTAGAATCCGTTTTACCAATCTTCAGGAAGCCTGAATATGAGCGACTCAACCGCCGCCGAAGACCGCCGGGCCAATCCGCAGTTGCGGAAGATATTTGTCGACGCGTATGAAGTGCTGCTGCCTTTTTTCGACCCCGCCAACAGTTGGGGCGGCCAGACCCATGAGCATCTGGCCTATCGTGCGCTGCACGAGCAGTTTCCCAGCCTGTCGAGCCAGGAAGTATTTACGTTGGTCGCCGCCGCCAGGCGCGTCTTCAGTACCACCGGCAAACCCGTAGCGCCTTAGGCGGCTTGTTGCGGCGTCCACGCGGCGCCGTTCAGGAAACCGAATGCCGGCTTCGTTAGCTCAGGCTGAACGAAAGTTGGCGGTGATGGCGAATTGCCAGCAGAGAAATCGTCGCCCCGGTCAGCGCGTAAAGCATGAGGTAATCGCCGCTCAGGTACTCGCGTATCTCGGCGGCGGGATCGATCCGGCGTAGCCGCGTCCGCAGGCGGGTGACGCCAGCCTGTGCCTGTATCGATCCGCAAGTGCGGGCCAGGAAATCCCGTCCAAACCTTGGGTGTCGCTCCAAATTGGGAATCACTGTCCGGAGCAGTTCAGCGAGTAGCTCGTCGTAGGCGTGAGGCGCGCCACACTCCCGCCAGAAATCGTCGATCGCATCGAGATTGCGCTCGAAGTTTGCCGTCAGTTCGACATGGACCTTCATCTCCGGAGCGTTACGCTTCAGCCCGTCAAGCGCTCCGTCTGCCGCTTCTTGAGTGCTGATCGCGCGTCGCGGGTCCGACCGGCGGCAAGATCGTCAAGTCCTTTTTCAGCGTCGTCGATGAGCATCAAGTGAACGTGCTCGTGCTCCAGTCGGTGGTAGTAGTCGAGCCGCGCTGCATCGACGAGGGCGACATAGCTCTCACCGTTGCGGGTGATGATTTTTTCGCTGCCGGCCTTTACCTCGTCGGCAAGTTCCGAAAGGCGCGCACGCGCCTGTGTGAGCGGAACGATATCCTTGGTGGCAAATCCCATGACCGGCTCCTTTATTTATTGGTACAGAATAGTGCGCAGTATAACGTCCTGTTTCGGTCGATTGCACTCAGAAAGGTACGCGCCACATTGTTGCCAGTGAAGAAACCTTGGTTCTTGGTGAAGGTCGGCTTATTGGCGCAGACGGCTACTCACCCTATCGGCCAT
>CAYNGV010000054.1:0-12951 GCA_964397005.1 uncultured Sulfuritalea sp.
GATCAATCAGGGTCTTGAGCTTTCTCAGGTCCATGGGGACTCCTCAAACTGGGATAGGCGACCGTGGCCGCCAAGTTTTCTTGGTTCAGATGGCGCGCAAGCGGGCCAGCGCGGCTTCCAGCGCCAACTCGTAGCCTTGCGCGCCAAGGCCGGATATGACGCCGACGGCGATATCCGAAAAATACGAATGCTGGCGGAAGGCTTCCCGGCCATGGACATTCGACAGATGCACCTCGATGAACGGGATGGCGACGGCGGCCAGGGCATCGCGCAAGGCAACGCTGGTATGGGTGTAGCCGGCCGGGTTGATGATGATGAAACGCACCCCCTGCTCGCGAGCCGACTGCACCCGGTCGATCAGTTCACCTTCGTGGTTGCTCTGAAAGCTTTCTAGCCGGACGCCAAACGAGCGCGCCCGGGCTTCCATGGCTTTGTGGATGCTGGCCAGCGTGGTGCGCCCGTAAATCTCCGGCTCACGCGTGCCCAACAGGTTCAGATTGGGTCCGTGGAGCACCAGAACAGCGTCATTCGAGCCGCCGCCGGTGTTTGCTTTACTGCTTTTTGGCTTCGTCATGACCGCAAGTTTGCCGCAAATACCCGCACTTTGTCCAGCTATCGTGAAATGAGCTCCGCCAGCTGTCGATCCAGCTCAGGCTCCGACAAGCGTCCCAGCTTGGTTGACGAGAGCCTTCCTTCGCGGTCAAACACCGCAGTAAAAGGCAGCGCCTGGCGGCTGTTGCCCAGTTTGGCGCTGTTTTCCATGACGCTCATGTCGCCGATCAACAGGGGGTAGCTTACCGGGGTCGTTTTCTGGAATTCAATGATTTTGTCTGCGGTATCGATGCTGATACCGACAAATTGAACGCCTTTGTCACGATACTTGTCCTGCAGCCGGGAAAATCCCGGCATTTCCTCGCGGCAGGGAAGGCACCAGGTGGCCCAGTAATTGACTATCAGCACCTTTCCGCGCCATTGACCGAGCCCTTGTGGCTGTCCTTTCAGATCGGAGAGAACCAGCTCGAAAATCGGCAGGGCCGAGGCCGTTGCAGTCACGGTTTCGGCGCTTTTCCCCACTACGCCAAGTCGATAGCCCGCCAGCGCAGCAAGCAGGGCAATGCCGCCAAGCACCAGCCAGAGGTGTGAGCGCTTCATTTGGGCGCTTCGCGCAGCAGTTCCAGCACTGCCTCGGCGCGGATGCGGTGCCGACCGCGTCCGCCATGGGGATTTTTCGGCTGCTGCCTCTCCGCGACAGGGGGATAAACCGAGATCAGTACAGGAAAATCATTCCAGTCAAGGCGCAGCTGCGCGTCAAGGCCAACCCGCCTGTTATCCATAGTATCGTAGGAGATGCCGTGAGATAGCAGCGCAATCTCTACATCTTTACTGCTGTCAGCGTAAAGATCGATCTCCACGGCGGAGTAGCGGCCGGCGGTTCCGTCCAGCGCGCCGCCGGTAAGGTAGGGATGGAATTCAGCCAGTAGTTGCATGACCTCAAGCCCGGTGGCGCGCAGGTCATGCACGCGTTCGCGCTGTTCGTCTTCCTGAAAGAGCGACTGCCAGGCGCGCAACTCCGTTTCTATCTCTTCGTTGGTGGGCAGTGCCTCTCCCTCGGACGCACCCAGGCTGCGTGCCGCCTTGCGTTTCGCGGTGCCGTAGTCGCCAATGCCTTCCTCGGCCATCAGGCGCGCCGCGGCCGTGGCGATGGCTCGGCGCAGGTGACTGCCGGATGCGGAAGGGGCAAGTTTGCGGCGTGGCACGGTGCTTTGGGTAATTGCAGTGAGCGGTTATGTCCGCTGCCTTCAGGCTGCGGAGGGTATCCCCTGGCGGGATAGAATCTGCCTCATTATTCCACCATTCAAGGCGACTGGGCGCTACATGCATATTCACATCCTTGGTATCTGCGGCACCTTCATGGGCGGCATCGCCCTGCTGGCAAGGGCTGCGGGGCACCGCGTCACCGGCTGCGACGCCAACGTCTATCCGCCGATGAGCACGCAACTCGGCGAGCAGGGCATCGATCTGGTGGAAGGCTATGGCGCCGATCAGATCGCACTGAATCCGGATCTGTTTGTCGTGGGCAACGCGATTTCACGTGGCAATCCGCTGCTCGAATCCATCCTTGAGCGCAACCTGCCTTATGTTTCCGGCCCGCAATGGCTGGCCGAGAACATTCTGCGCGGCCGCTGGGTGCTGGGCGTGGCCGGTACGCACGGCAAGACGACGACAACTTCATTGCTGGCCTGGATTCTCGAAGAGGCCGGACTGAATCCTTCCTTTCTGGTGGGCGGCGTGCCGCAGGGCTTCGGCGTTTCGGCCCGGCTTACGGATTCCCCCTTCTTCGTTATCGAGGCCGACGAGTACGACACCGCCTTCTGCGACAAGCGCTCCAAGTTCGTGCATTACCAGCCGCGCACCGCGATCCTGAATAATCTTGAGTTCGATCATGCCGACATCTTCGGTGATCTTGCAGCCATCGAGACGCAATTCCATCATTTGGTGAGAATCTTGCCGAGAAACGGCCTGATTGTCGCGAATGCACAGGAGGCCTCGCTCAAGCGCGTACTTTCCCGCGGTTGCTGGACTCCCGTTGAATGGTTCAATGGTGCGGAGGGTTGGCAGGCCGGCGAAGCGGGAGATTCGGGTGGGTTCGATGTGAACCTTTGCGGCAAACTCCAGGGCCGGGTCAATCGCTTCGACCTCGCGGGCGCCCATAATCGGGCCAATGCGGTGGCGGCACTGGCGGCCGCCCGGCATGCCGGAGTCCCGGTCGTGATAGGTCTCCGGGCGCTGGAGAGCTTCAGCGGCATCAAGCGCCGGCTGGAGACGCGCGGCACCGTGCGCGGGGTCACCGTTCTCGACGATTTCGCCCACCACCCCACGGCGATTCGCGTCACGCTGGAAGGCTTGCGCCAGAAGCTCGGCTCCGCACGAATCCTGGCGGTACTGGAGCCGCGGTCCAACACCATGAAACTCGGCGTGATGAACGGGCAGTTGTCGGGCAGCCTGGTCGAGGCGGATGCGGTGTTCTGTTACGCCAACAAGCTGGGCTGGGATGCGGCGGAGGCCTTGGCGCCGCTAGGCGATCGGGTGCGGGTCTTCGATGATCTCGATCGCCTGGTTGCCGCCGTGGCAGCTGACGCGCGGGAGGGTGATCAGGTGCTGGTCATGAGCAATGGCGGCTTCGGCGGGGTTCACGAGAAACTACTGACCGCTCTGGAAAACTGATTCCTATTGGCTGCCGGGATTCGCTGCCCACCCACGTGCGCTCCTGAATACGACGGCCATTTCCGAGAGAAAGCAGGACGCGCGCGAGGTATGCCGCCTGATTGTGCAATGCACATTTGTTTATACCAATAATTTCACATTTAAATTGATTCAGATCAAAAGGACTGTGTTAACCTTCGCTCAAGTTGAGAAACAGGAAGGGGGTTCCCGCGAACCCATTTTGGCAAGTATTCGAACACGCCGGTGAATTGCGCCAACGCTGTGCCGCGTGGTGCGAAGCTGGTGCGGAGGGGGAGAGATGGCACGACACTCAAACAGCAATGGCGGCGCCTATCGTTTGCCCGGCGGTCCTGCGGGGCCCATGGTGGCGGGATTTCTCGGCGTATTCAGCAACGCTGCGAACGCCGCCTGGGAGCTCAACCTGCAGTTGCCCGTAACCGCCTTGGCGCGGCGCGTATATGACCTGCACACCCTCCTGACCTGGGTTATTTTCATCATTTTCGTCGGCGTCTTTGCCGTCGTTACCTGGTCCATCATTTTTCATCGCAAGTCCATAGGCCACAAAGCGGCCGATTTTCACGACAACACCGCCGTCGAGATCGCCTGGACCATCGTGCCGACGCTGATCCTGATCGCCATTGCCTTCCCGGCCACCTCCGCGCTGGTCGAAATGCGCGACACCTCGCAACCCGATCTGACGATCAAGGCCACCGGATACCAGTGGAAATGGGGTTACGAATACGTCACCGGCGATGCCGCCGGCGTCAAGTTCATGAGCGTGATGTCCACGCCGCGCGAGCAGATCGAAAACAAGACGCCCAAAGGTGAGAACTATCTGCTCGAGGTCGATCATCCGCTGGTGGTGCCGGTCGGCAAGAAGGTGCGCGTGCTGCTTACGGCCACCGACGTGATTCACAACTGGTCTGTGCCGGCGTTCGCGGTCAAGACCGACGCGGTGCCGGGCTTTCTACGCGACACCTGGTTCCGCGCCGAGAAGGAAGGCACCTACCGCGGCCAGTGCTCGGAACTGTGCGGCAAGGACCACGGCTTCATGCCGGTGGTGGTCGAGGTGGTTTCGGCCGAGAAGTACGCCGCATGGGTTGCGGAACAAAAGAAGGCAATGACTGCAAGTGCCGACGATCCCGCCAAGGTCTGGAAGATGGATGAGTTGATGGCTCGCGGCGAAAAAGTCTATGCCGCCAACTGCGCGGCCTGCCACCAGCCGAACGGAGCAGGCTTGCCGCCGGCATTCCCCGCGCTCGACGGCTCCAAGATCGCCAAGGGACCGAAGGCGGCCCACTTGGATATCGTCCTTAAAGGCAAGCCGGGTACCGCCATGGCGGCCTTCGGCGGCCAGTTGAGCGACACCGACATCGCGGCCGTTGTAGCCTACGAGCGGAACGCCTGGTCCAACAAGCTCGGCGAGCTGGTTCAGCCCGCCGAAATCAAGGCACTTCGCGGCAAGTGATCGCGCCACCGGCCTTCAGGAGAATCTGATTATGCAAGCAGCCCAACACGCCGCCCACGCCGGCCACCACGCCCACGACAGCCATGGCCACGGTCCGACAGGGCTGATGCGCTGGATAACCACGACCAACCACAAGGACATCGGCACGATGTACCTGTGGTTCAGTTTCGTCATGTTCCTGGTCGGCGGCGCGATGTCGCTGGTCATTCGCGCCGAACTGATGTCGCCCGGATTGCAGTACGTGGCCCCGGAGTTCTACAACCAGATGCTGACGCTGCACGCGCTGATCATGGTGTTCGGCGCCATCATGCCTGCCTTCGTCGGTTTCGCCAACTGGATGATCCCGCTGATGATCGGGGCCCCCGACATGGCGTTTGCGCGGATGAACAACTGGAGCTTCTGGCTGCTGCCCCCCGCCGCGATTCTGCTCACCGCCTCGCTTTTCGTGCCCGGCGGCGCCGCCGGAACCGGCTGGACCCTGTATCCACCGCTGTCGGTGCAGATGGGGATAGGCATGGACATGGCCATCTTTGCCGTGCATATCCTCGGCATGTCCTCGATCATGGGATCGATCAACATCATCACAACCATTCTCAACATGCGCACGCCGGGCATGGACTTGATGAAGATGCCCTTGTTCTGCTGGACTTGGCTGGTGACGGCCTTCCTGCTGATCGCCTCGATGCCGATTCTCGCCGGCGCCGTGACCATGCTGCTGACCGACCGCCATTTCGGCACCAGCTTCTTCAACGCGGCGGGCGGCGGTGACCCCGTACTTTTCCAGCATATCTTCTGGTTTTTCGGCCATCCCGAGGTGTACATCATCGCCCTGCCGGCCTTCGGCGTGGTTTCCCACGTGATCCCGGCGTTTTCGCGCAAGCGGCTGTTTGGCTACACCTCGATGGTGTACGCAATTGCCGCGATCGGCCTGATTTCCTTTTTCGTCTGGGCCCACCACATGTATGTGACCGGCATCCCGCTGACCGGCCAGCTCTACTTCATGTATGCGACGATGCTGATCGCGATTCCGACCGGGGTGAAGGTATTCAACTGGGTCACCACCATGTGGCGCGGATCGCTAAGCTTCGAGACGCCGATGCTGTTTGCGCTGGGCTTCCTCGTGTTGTTTACCATTGGCGGACTTACCGGCCTGGTGCTGGCCATGACCGCGGTGGACATTCAGTTGCAGGATACCTATTACGTCGTTGCCCACTTCCATTACGTGATGGTCGCCGGCGCACTTTTTTCGGCCTATGCCGGCCTGTATTACTGGCTGCCGAAATGGACCGGCTACATGTACCACGAAGGGCTCGGCAAGCTGCACTTCTGGCTGTCGATGATTTTCTTCAACATCGCCTTCTTCCCGCAGCATTTTCTCGGCCTCGCCGGCATGCCGCGCCGGATTCCGGACTATGCGCAGCAGTTCGCCGACTTCAACATGATTTCAAGCTTTGGCTCCTTCGGCTTCGGCTTCAGCCAGTTGCTGGTGCTGGTGGTGGTGTTCAAGGCGATGAAGGGTGGCGTCAAGGCGGAAGCCCGACCGTGGGACGGCGCCCACGGGCTGGAATGGACCATACCCTCGCCGGCGCCGCACCATACCTTCGAGGATCCGCCTCCCTTTGATCCGGCCGAGGCGCACGGATGAACGAGGATGCGTCCCGCGAGCAGGCGAACCGTCGCATCGCGATTGGCTTGGCCCTGTTCGCCGCCGCCGTGTTCCTGAGCGTCATCATCCGGCAGTGGATGGCCGGCGCTTGAGCCCGGATCTTGCCCCGGTTGGACCGGTTGCCAGGCACCCGCTATCGCGGGTCGGTGGCAACCGGCGCATCGTTGCCGGCTTGCTGGCCGTAGTTGTCGGCAGCCTGCTGTTTGTTGCCGCCCAGCCGAGCCTGTACAAGGCTTTTTGCGAGTGGACCGGTCTCTACGACATAGACCGCGCGCAGCGGGTTGCCGCGTCGGCGCTGCCCGCCCGCCCGGTAACGCTCGAGTTCGATGCCAACAGCCACGATAACGGCCTGCTTTTCCGGCCCGAGACCACCAGCCTCGCGGTCAAGACCGGGGACATCGTGCATGTGACGTATCGGGTCGAAAATACGCGTGACACCACCGTGATCGGTCAGGCAGTACCCAGCTATGGCCCGCAGCACGCGGGCGGCTACGTAAAGAAACTGGATTGCTTCTGCTTCAAGCAGCAGACCTTCGCTCCCCGCGAGGTGCGCGAGATGCCCGTGGTCTTCGTCCTCGACAAGGCGCTGCCGGAAGATGTGAATACCCTCACGCTGTCCTACACCTTTTTCGAGGTTCCCGCGGGCAGCGTGACATCATCCGCGACGTCTGCAGTGAGCCGGATGTGAGCTATGCCCCTGCCGAATCCGCCGCCGCCCAAGGGCCGACTGTTGCGCACCATTCGCACGGTGGCATGGGGCCTGCTGGGCGTGCGCGGCCACAAACTGCACGAACAGGACGCACCGTCCTTGTCGCCGCTGCAGATTCTGGTCACGGCGCTGGTTTTCATGCTGGTCTTCGTACTCACGCTGGTAACGGTGGCGATCAATATCGGCAAGTAGCAAACCGACGCATGTACAGGGTCATCGGGTAATAATGACAAAATGATTTCGAGGAGGTCAAGATGAGTCACCCCGCATCTGCAAACCGCTATTTCGTTCCCGACCCGTCGTATTTCCCGCTGGTCGGCTCCGCGGCCCTGCTTCTGCTGGCAGGAGGCGCCGTGCTGACGTTCAACTCGATTGCCGGCGGTGGTTTCCTGCTGGCGGGCGGGTTTGCCGTCATGGTGTACATGCTGTTCGGCTGGTTTGGCCGCGTCATCGACGAATCCGAGGGCGGCAGTTACAACTCGCAGGTCGATCGCTCGTTCCGCTGGGCGATGGCCTGGTTCATTTTTTCTGAAGTCATGTTTTTCGCGGCATTTTTCGGCGCCCTGTTTTACATCCGCGTACTGTCGGTGCCGGAAATCGCCAGTCCTGAACAAGCGGCTCTCTGGGATGGTTTCAAGAACGTCTGGCCAACCGCGGGACCGGCGGCCAAGGATCCGTTTACGCCGATGCACGCCTGGGGCATTCCGGCAGTCAATACCCTGATATTGCTGAGTTCGGGGGTCACGGTAACCTGGGCGCACTGGGGATTGATCGCCAACAAGCGGCAGCAACTGATCGTCGGCCTGGCCCTGACCGTTGCGCTCGGCCTCCTGTTCATCGGCCTGCAGGCCTACGAATACGGCCTGGCCTACAGCCAAATGAATCTCAAGCTGACCACCGGCGTCTACGGCTCAACCTTCTACATGCTGACCGGTTTTCACGGTTTTCACGTGACGCTTGGCGCGACGATGCTGATCGTGATCCTGGTGCGGGCAATGAAGGGCCACTTCACCTCGGAGCGCCATTTCGCCTTCGAAGCCGTAGCCTGGTACTGGCACTTTGTGGACGTGGTCTGGCTCGGCCTGTTCGTCGTTATCTATTGGTTGTAAGCCCAGGCACGCGGCGCCCATGGTTTGCGCCGCGAAGCCCTGAATCAGAGGCGGTCGCCTATCCAGCCAAACAGGTAGGCGGCCATCAACAGCAGGAAGAGGACGAGGGAAAGGGCCACGCGCACGGTCAGCGCCTTGACTACTCTGGTCTTGTCCTGCTCCCGGTCGCGATAGACGAATACCAAAGCACTGCCCAGGCTGGCAATAATGGCGATCAGCATCAGTATGACGACGACGCGCATGGCTTATCCTTTCGATGATTACGCAAAGTCTAGCTGACCCACGGTTCGCAGTCGATCCCCACCGAGGCCTACCTTTCCGACAATGCCGATTTTTTCCAGCCAGCGCGCCTATCTGCGCCCGGTCCTGATCCTGCTGTTGGTTCTGATCTGCCTCGCAATGGCCGCGCTGCAATACTGGCGGGCCGCAACCCGCGGCGAGCGGTTCGAGCGTGAGCAGGCGGCGCTCCTCGCATCACCGGTCAGCCTGTCGCCGCAGCTGCGTGAGCGCGAGGCACTGCTCGACAGGGCGGCAACCGTTCGCGGGCGCTGGCGTACCGAGAAGACCCTGTTTCTGGACAACAAGATTCATCGTAGCCGCCCCGGTTATCATGTGCTTACCCCCCTGCAATTATCCGGCAGTGAAGTTGTAGTGCTGGTCAATCGCGGCTGGGTAGCCGCACCGCGCCTGCGATCCGAGCTTCCAGCGGTTGCGTCGGCGACCGGAGAGATCGAGGTTGCCGGCGTGACCCGCAGCTTCGAGACGCGGATTTTTGAGTTGCGGGAGACCCCGCCTCAGGGCAACGTCTGGCAGCATGTGCGGGAAGCCGAATATCGCCGGCACAGCGGCCTTGACGCATTGCCGGTGATTTTGTTGCAGACGGGTGCCGAGGGCGACGGTTTGATCCGAGACTGGGGTTCCGCGCAGAATCCGGCGACCAAGCATCATGGATACATGGCGATGTGGCTGATTTTTGCCCTGATGGCCGCGGCCTATGGGCTCTTTGCATGGCGGAAGCAATGACTGAAGACAGGTACAGCGGCGACGAAACCGCGAGCATCGCCCCTGCGACCGGGGCGGCAGCGCCGAGCGGCCAATTCAAGGGACGGTTGATTCTGCTGGCCATCGTCGCGATCGGCGTATTGCCCCTCCTGGCCGCTTTGTATTTCCGCTATGTCTCGCCGCCCGAGGTCAAGGCCTCGGTTGGCCAGCGGCTCGACCCGGTGCTCCTGCCGTTTGAATTCCTGCAGCGTGCCGACGGCGTGAAGCTGGACCACCCTGAAGTCAGCGGCAAGTGGCTGGTCATTCTGTCGGCGCCGGGTCGGTGCGACGAACGCTGCCAGCATGCGCTCTACCTGACACGTCAGGCGCGCACGGCGCAGGGCCGCAACATGGCGCGCGTCGATCGCCTTTGGCTGATCACTGATGCGGTGGCACCGGTGCCAGAACTGGTGGCGGCGCATCCGGACCTGATCCTGATCCGGGCCACCGATGACAGAGTGCTGCAGCTCCTGGGCGGAGGCGAGCGTCATCACATAAACCTGGTCGACCGGCGAGGCCTGCTGGTTTTCCGCTATCCCGACGATCCCGAGCCGAGGGCCTTCATTCGGGAACTCGGCAAGCTGATCAAGTTCTGATTTGGCGAGCTGCGACAGGGCACGTGATAAACTCGATTTCCCGTCCCAGCTTCAAACATTCAATTCTCAAGCGTGAAATCCACCACCCTTAGACTGCAAGGCAGTTCCCATCGTTTGCGCCAGTATTTCCAGCTGGCCAAGCCGCGCGTGGTATCGCTGATCGTCTTCTGCGCGGTGATCGGCATGTTCCTCGCCGTTCCGGGCATGGTGCCTTGGCGCATATTGATTGCCGGCACACTGGGCATCGCGCTGGTCGCCGGCGCGGCGGCTGCCGCGAATTGCCTGATTGAACAGAAGATCGACGCCTTGATGGCGCGCACGCGCGGCCGCCCCTTGCCGCAGGGCGAAGTCAATTCGATGCAGACGCTGGCGTTCTCGGGGCTGATCGGCGGTGCCGGATTGTTCATGCTCTATTACTGGGTGAACCCTTTCACCATGTGGCTGACCTTTGCCACCTTTGTCGGCTACGCGGTGATTTACACCATCTTTCTGAAACCCAATACATCGCAGAACATCGTCATCGGCGGCGCCTCCGGCGCGATGCCTCCGGTGCTCGGCTGGGCTGCGGTCACCGGCGATGCCCCGGGCGAGGCCTGGCTGCTGTTCCTCATCATCTTCGTGTGGACGCCGCCGCATTTCTGGTCGCTGGCGCTGTATCGCACCAAGGAATACGCGGCTGCCGGGTTGCCGATGCTGCCGGTAACCCATGGCGCCGAATACACCCGCCGCCATGTGTTCCTCTATACCGTCGGCCTGACCCTGGTCACACTGGTACCCTATGCGATCGGGATGTCCGGCTGGTTCTACCTGACATCGGCCGTATTGCTGGACATCATGTTTCTTGGCTATGCATGGCTGATCTGGCGCGACTACTCGGATGCCGTGGCGCGCATCACTTTCCGCTGGTCGATCCTCTATCTCGCGCTGCTCTTTGCGGCACTGTTGATCGATCACTACATCCCGGCTTGATGCGTCGTACTCTGCTGTTGCTTGCCGTGTCGCCTGACTGATTTCAAGGGGCCGAGCGCATGGCGCAGGACATCAAGCGACTGCTGGCTGGCGAGTAGCAGGCGGTACAAAAGAAAACGGGCAGCCTCGGTCGAGGCTGCCCGTTTTCGCTGCGATTGCTATTCGTCAGGCTGCCAGCTTGCCCTTCATTTTCTGCATCGCCTTGACTTCGATCTGGCGGATACGCTCTGCCGAGACACCGTATTCGGCGGCCAGTTCATGGAGCGTTGCGGCTTCTTCGCCATCCGCGACCAGCCAGCGTCGCTGGACAATGGTGCGGCTGCGCTCGTCAAGACTCGCCAGCGCCGAACCCAGGCCTTCGTCCTGCATCCGGTCGTATTCCTTGCGCTCAAGCACCGCCAGTGGCTCGACGCTGTTGTCGGCGGCCAGATAGGCAATGGGGGCGTAGCTTTCCTCGTCGCTGTCCGACAGGGGTTCCAGCGATACATCGGCGCCGGTCAAGCGCGTTTCCATCTCGACAACTTCTTCCGGCTTGACGCCGAGTCGTTTCGCCACGGCTTTGACCTCTTCGGCGCCGAGCGTGTTGAAGCCCTGGGGTGAGTCCGCGTCCTGCGCCAATGCTGCCTTGATGCTGCGCAGATTGAAGAACAGCTTGCGCTGGGCCTTGGTCGTGGCGATTTTCACCAGGCGCCAGTTCTTCAGGATGTATTCGTGAATCTCCGCCTTGATCCAGTGCATCGCGAACGATACCAAGCGTACACCGCGATCAGGATCGAAGCGCTTGACGGCCTTCATCAGTCCGATGTTGCCTTCCTGAATCAGGTCGGCATGGGGCAGGCCATAACCCAGGTAACCGCGCGCAATGGCGATTACCAGACGCAAATGGGATGTCACCAACTGACGTGCCGCGTCCAGATCTTCCTGGTCGCGGAAACGACGGGCAAGTGACTGCTCTTCGGCCTCGCTCAGCATCGGCACGCGATTCGCGGCGGAAATGAACGCCTCAATGCTTCCGCTGCCGGCGAGCATCGGGAAATGATCAAGAGACACGGTATGACTCATGGTACGACCTCCTTGAAAGCAATATTAGCACTCTTGAACTAAGAGTGCTAACCGCCACGAAAGTTCCTGATCAATTTTGTCGGGAATTGCCGGAATGGGCGCAAATGCGCAGGCAGACGCGGCCGTTTCGAGTCAGAAGTCGTATTGCGGAGGGCGACTACACAAGGCTCCCGGGCAAGCTTCAAACTTTCGGTGGCGCCCCTTGAGGGCGCTTCGGCTTCTTGAAGAAGCGCTTTGAAGGCTTGGCTCCGGGTGTCGAATCCTGTCGCCTTGGTTGCTCCGGGCGTCGCCCCTGCCCCTGTCCCGGATTCTGACGTCGCCCCGGTTCCTGCTGAGCCCCGGGCGATCCCTGAATACGGTTGCCCGGCGCCAAGGTGATTTCGAGTTCGATGATCTCGTCCCAGATGGCATCACTGCGTTGATGGTCGGGAATAGCCAGCAATTCCCTCAAACGGCGGCGCGGATCCGGAAGATGTGGTTCGTTGCGTGCCGGCTCGGGCGGGGGCTGCTCGTTGCGCACGGACTCTGGCGGGGGCTGCTCGCCAGGCGCGGATTCGAGGGGTGGCTGTTCGTTGGGCTGATCTTCATTCATGGTCATATTATCGCTCGAATCGTGCCTTTCGATCCAGTCCGGGTACTTGTGGCAAGCGCAATGTGGGCTTTTTGGCTACGGCGCGCTGCGCATAAGGATACCGATCTTCAGTGCTGCCTCAAATGTTGCCGCAATGAGATCATCGCGCCCAGCCAGCCAAGGCCCGCTGCAAAGCCCAACAGCACGGTCGAGTCACGGGCGTCAAGAGCCTGAAGGACGAGCGTGAGGTCATACAGGCGCACCAATTCACCGAGGGGCGCGCGCAGCCAGAGTGCCGCCGCGCCGACCAGCAGCCAGGCGACCACACCTCCGCCCAATCCCAGGAAGACGCCGTAATAGAGGAATGGCCGCTGGATGAAGCCATCCGTTGCGCCGAGCAGCTGGCTCACCTCGATTTCGGCCCGATGTGTGAGTACCTGCATGCGAATGATGCTGAAGCTGATGGCGATCAGACCGGTACCGAGCAGCGCACCGAGGAGCATCACCGCGGTGCGCCCAAGTTTCAGCAGGGCAT
>CAYNGV010000055.1:0-12950 GCA_964397005.1 uncultured Sulfuritalea sp.
ACGGCAAAGCCAAGTAGATCAATGCACGGCAAGACCGAAGACAGGCGCTAGCTAGATAACCCTGGAATTCCGCAGGGCCTCTATTTCCTCTTCCGCAAATCCGGCGCCAGCGAGCACGGCTTCGCTGTCTGCCCCGGCTGCTGGCGCGGGTTGGGCATTCGCCCAAGGCCAGGCAGAGAGTTTGAAGGGCGGCGCATATTGTGTGGTGCCACCAACATCGACCACCATTTCGCGGGCGATAACTTGCGGGTGCGCCACGACTTCGTCAATCCGCAAAACCGGCGTAACGCAACAGTCCGCGACAGAAACGATGGCTTGCCAATGCGCAAGCGGCTGCGAACCGATCAGGGTGGCCAGTTCGGACTTCACGCGCCGGCCTTCGCCGCCGGTGGCCAGGCCGAAGGGCCCCAGGTCGGGACGTTCGATCGCTGCACAGAAGGCCTGCCAGAACTTCGGTTCCAGGGCCCCCACCGCAAGGTAGCGATCATCGGCCGTGCGATACACGCCGTAGCAGGGCACACCGCCCGTCAGCAGGTCTGCGCCGCGCGGTGCCGGTTGGCCATATCCCAATGTGGTAACCAGCGGGAATATGGTGTGGGCCAGCACGGCATCGGTCATCGCCACGTCAACATGGCTGCCCTGCCCGGTCGATTTGGCGCCGATCACCGCTGCAAGAACGCCGAGCAGCGGAGTGAGCGCCCCCCCGAGAAGATCGCCGACCTGCAGATTGGGAATCGCCGGGGGGCCGCTGGCCTTGCCGTCGTGGGTGCCGATCTGGTCGAGCAGCCCGGACGTAGCGAGATAGTTGAGGTCATGGCCGGCGAGTTGGGCCCAGGGACCGGTCTGGCCGTAACCGGTGATCGCGCAATAGACAATTCGCGGATTGATGGTTCGTACCGCTTCGTAGCCGACGCCCAGCTTGTCCACTACGCCGGGGCGAAAGCTTTCGAAAATCACGTCGGCATCTTTCGCCAGACGCATGAAAACCTCGACACCCGCTGCCTGCTTCAGATCCAGGAGCAGGCTTTTCTTGTTGCGATTGACCATCCGGAAGAACTGGCTGTCGCCGCTCGCGCTCGCCGCGCGCTCGCCCGGCCCCATGGCGCGCGCATAGTCACCCGCCCCGGTGTCTTCGATCTTGATCACCTCGGCGCCCAGATCAGCCAGATGCATGGTGGCCACCGGTCCCGGCAGCAATCGGGTGAGATCGAGAATGCGCAAGCCCGCAAGAGGCCCGGCGCACAGGCCCGACCGGTCAGTCATACTTGCGGGAATCCTCTATCACCTTGCCGTCATTCGGCAGGCTGCCAACGGCCGCCAGCCTCACCTCGGCGCGCAGTTTGGTGACATCGCGCACAGTCTCGGCAATGGCCTTCTCCAGTTCCGCACCGGATGCGGCGACTTCGCAACTCAGCGTCATGTGATCGGTACTGTCCGGATTGGTCACCACCAGTCGCGCACGAGCGATTTCCGGATGACGTTTGACGACCGCCGCCACCTGCTCCGGATGCACGAACATGCCCTTGATCTTGGTGGTCTGGTCGGCGCGCCCCATCCAGCCCTTGATGCGCATGTTGGTGCGCCCGCAGGGGGAAACCCCCGGCAGGAAAGCCGAAAGATCGCCGGTGCCAAAGCGGATCAGGGGGTAGTCGGTGTTGAAGGTGGTCACCACCACTTCGCCGACTTCGCCCACTGCCACCGGGTCTCCGGTGCCGGGACGCACGATCTCGACGATCACGCCTTCGTCGATCACCAGACCCTGGCGCGCCTCGGTCTCGTAGGCGATCACGCCCAGTTCGGCCGTGGCATAGGCCTGATAGCCGGCGATGCCGCGCGCCAGCAGGGCGTCGCGCACCGGCGGCAGAAAGGCTTCGCCAGAGAATAGCGCCTTGGTCAGGGAAGGCAGCTTGACCCCCATTTCATCCGCCTTCTGCAACAGGATGCGAAGAAATGATGGCGTGCCGGCATAGCCGTTGGGCTGCAGGTCGGCCATCGCTGCCACCTGCTGCTCGGTCTGCCCAACCCCGGCCGGAAACACGGTACAGCCCAGCGCCTGCGCACCCGCCTCCATGATCCAGCCGCCTGGCGTCATATGATAGGAAAAACTGTTGTGCACCAGATCGCCGGCACGAAAGCCCGCGGCGTAAAGCGCACGCGCCGTGCGCCAGTAATCCGCATTTCGGCCTTCCGGTTCGTAGATCGGGCCGGGCGAGGAAAACACGCGGCCGAGCTTGCCCCAGCTTGATGCCGCCAAACCGCCAAACGGGCGCTGCATTTTCTGCAGTTCGATCAGGTCGCTCTTGCGCACCACCGGCAAAGCGGCGAGGGCAGCAGTCGAGGCGATCGAAGCCGCATCGACCTGCTTCAGCGACTTCGCGAACCAGGCGGTATTGGCCTTGGCGTGCGCAATCTGCTGCGGCAGCCGTATCGCCAGCGCCGACTTTCGTTCGTCGGCGGAGCGGGTTTCGAGGGCGTCAAAATACGTCGACATGTCACGGTGCTCCGAGGTTTGGTGAGGCCGCAAAGCGCGGGCTTGATGCAACGGGTGAGGACTGTGGAGCACCAAGCGATGCAAGGCGCGAAAGACCGGCGTTTAGTTTGCTAAACGAGGCCTTGAGCAACGCCGCAGCGCGCCGCGTGATCCGCAGTCCTCAAGCGAGCCAGCGTTTGCGGCGGCGGTAGTGCTTGGCCTCGCGGAAGCTCTTGCGCTCGCCCGAGGAAATGCCGAGGTAGAACTCCTTGACGTCCTCGTTGTTGGCCAGGTCGGATGCCGCCCCTTCCATCACCACGCGACCGTTCTCGAGGATGTAGCCGAAGTCCGCATAGCGCAACGCCATGTTGGTGTTCTGTTCAGCCAGAAGAAAGGTCACTTTTTCCCGCTGGTTGAGATCCTTGACGATGGCAAAAACCTCGTCGACGATTTGCGGCGCCAGACCCATCGAGGGCTCGTCGAGCAGCACCATGGTCGGATTCGCCATCAGGGCGCGCCCGATGGCGCACATCTGCTGCTCGCCGCCGGAGGTATAGGCCGCCTGACTGGTACGCCGCTCTTTCAGGCGCGGAAAGTAGTTGTAAACCTTCTCCAGCGTCTGCGCCACGCCAGCCCTGCCATCGCGGCGGGTATAGCTGCCGGTCAACAGGTTTTCTTCAATGGTCAAGTGGCCGAAGCAATGGCGGCCTTCCATGACCTGAACCACGCCGCGCTTGACCAACTCGGCGGGAGAGAGTGCCTCGATGCGCTCGCCGCGGCACTCGATCGAACCCTTGGTTACCTCGCCACGCTCGCCTTCCAGCAGATTGCTTACAGCGCGCAATGTAGTGGTCTTGCCAGCTCCATTGCCTCCGAGCAGAGCGACGATGCTGCCTTGCGGCACCGACAGAGAGACGCCCTTGAGCACCAGGATGACGTGATGGTAGATCACCTCGATGCTATTCACGTTGAGCAAAATGTTGGCTGTAGTCATTTCAGGTATCAGGGATCAGGAATCAGGTATCAGGTATCAGAGGTCAGGAATCAGGTTTCGGGGGGCAAGACCACTTGCGGCGCGGCACGCCGACAGTAATCTGATCCCTGATTCCTGATCCCCGATCCCTGATTTACTTCTTGCAGTCTTCTGGCGTGCGCGGCGTGATCTTCTTTTCGCTCGCATACTTGGCCGAGGCCAGCATCACCATCGGCCGCAGGACTTTCTGGTCCGCCTCGTACCAGTCGGAAGAGAAGTTCCACTTCTTGCCGTCCCAGGTGTGAATGCGCGCCCAGCCGGATCCCAGATGGTCGATACAGGTGGTGTGCACCGGACGCATCACGCCGGCAAAGCCCAGGGCATCCAGCGCCTTCTGGTCGAGGTTGAGGTTCTCCAGGCCCCAGCGCATCTGCTCGCCGGTGATCCGCTTGCCCTTGCCATAGCGTCCCTGCGCCACGCGCACCGCTTCAGTCTGAACCATCGCCGAGATCAGGCCGCGCATGTACAGCACCTGGCCAACTTCTTCCTTCGGGCCCGTGCCCTGGCCCTTGGCGTGAACGCTCGCAAGAACTTCCTTGATCACCTTGGAATTAGGCTCGGCGCCATGCTGCATCGCCAGCGCGTTGTAGCCCTTGGCGCCTTCACCGACGTCCTTGACATCAGGCTCGGCACCCGACCACCACACGCCGTACATCTTCTCGCGCGGATAGCCGGTGGCCTGGGCTTCCTTGAGCGAGGTCGAGTTCATTACGCCCCAGCCCCAGAGGAAGACGTAGTCGGGCTTGTTCTGGCGAATCTGCAGCCAGGTGGCCTTCTGTTCGACGCCGGGGTGCGCCACCGGCAGCAGCGAAACTTCGAAGCCGTGCATCTTGCCTCGCTCCTGCAGCAGGGCGATCGGTTCCTTGCCGTAGGGGCTGTCGTGATAGACAAGGGCGATCTTCTTGCCCTTCAGCTTGTCGAAACCGCCTTCCTTCTTGGCGATGTGCTGCACCAGCACGTCGGCGCCGGACCAGTAGGTGCCGATCAGCGGGAAGTTCCAGCTAAACACGGCGCCGTTCTGCGATTCGCTGCGACCGTAGCCGGCGGTGATGACCGGAATCTTGTCGACCGGTGCTTTCTCGGTGAGGGCGAAGGTGATGCCGGTTGACAGCGGCTGCACCGCGGTCGCGCCGCCGTGCTTACCCTTCAGGCGCTCATAGCACTCGACGCCACGGTCGGTGGCGTAACCGGTTTCGCATTCCTCCCAAATCATCTTGACGCCATTGACGCCGCCGCGCGCATTGGTCAGTTTCATGTAGTCGACGAAACCGTTGGCCCAGGGCGCGCCGTTAGGGGCATAGGCGCCGGTGCGATAGGCGAGCACAGGAAAGAATTGTTCCTCGGCGGCATATGCCGCAGGTGCAGCAAGTAAAGCGGAAAAGCCGATCGCTGCGACCGAAGCGGCTACTGCCAGTTTTCGTAGATTCATGTTGTCTCCTCCTAGGATGATTTAGTTTTACGCCTGCTTTGGAACCCGAAAAACGATATGTAATACCCGGCGATCTTACCCGCCGATCATGCTCCCGTCCCTCAATGAGGGAAAGGCCACAATCGCAACTTCTCCCTGCCGGTTGACCACAGGCGTGCAATGCCGTGCGGCTCCACGATCAGGAAGAATACGATAAGTGCGCCGAAGACCATGATTTCGATATGCGATACCAGCGCAATCGACACTTCCACCCCGAACCAGCCTCCCACCAACCCGAGCATCTGATTCAAGAAAATCGGCAGGATCACGATGAAAGCCGCGCCGAAGAAACTGCCAGCGATCGCGCCCATGCCGCCGATGATGACCATGAACAACAACTGGAAGGAACGGTCGATCGAAAACGCCGCCGGCTCCCAGGAACCGAGATGCACGAAACCCCACAATGCCCCCGCCACGCCGATATAAAACGAGCTGACGGCAAAGGCGCTGAGTTTGGCATACATCGGACGGATGCCAATCACCGTCGCCGCCACGTCCATGTCGCGAATCGCCATCCATTGCCGGCCAATGCTGCCGCGCACCATATTTTTCGCGGCCAGACTGAATACGACCAGAATGCCCAGACAGAAAAGATACTTGTCGGTCGGCGAACTGATGGTCCAGCCCAGCAGATTGATGTCGGCAACGGAAACCGAACCGGATGATGCGTTGTTGGTAAACCACTTGATGCGCAGGAAGGCCCAATCCCAGAAAAACTGCGCGGCCAGCGTCGCCACGGCAAGATACAAGCCGCGTACGCGCAAGCTCGGAGCGCCGAACACGATGCCCGCTGCGGCAGCCGTCAAACCACCCAGCAGAATGGCTGCAAGTGCCGGCATACCGTCAACGCGGATCAGAAAATTGTAGGCAGCGTAGGCGCCTACTGCCATGGAGGCGCCGGCCCCGAGTGTAATCTGCCCGCAATAGCCGACCAGAATATTCACCCCAAGCGCCGCCAGCGAAAGGATCAGAAAGGGAATCAGGATGGCGCGGAACAGGTACTCGTCGACCAGCAGTGGAATCCCGATGAAGGCAAAGGCGACGATGGCCAGAATCGCCCAGCGATCCTGCGGAATGGCAAATATCTGCTGATCCGATTGATACGTGGTCTTGAACTGACCATTTTCTCTATAGAACATTCCTGGTACCTCGAATCAAACGCGATCAATGATTTTTTCCCCGAACAGGCCTTGTGGCCTGAACAGGAGGAATACCAGCGCCAGCATGTAGGCAAACCAGATCTCGATGCCGCCGCCAACATAGGGGCCCAGATAAACTTCCGAAAGTTTCTCGCCGACACCGATGATCAGGCCGCCGATGATCGCGCCGGGGACCGAGGTCAGCCCGCCGAGTATCACTACCGGCAAGGCACGCAAGGCCACGGTCGCCAGCGAAAACTGTGCTCCCAGTTTGGAACCCCAGATGATGCCCGCGACCAGCGCGGTAATCCCTGCGACACACCAGACAATGACCCAGATCCGGCCCAGCGGAATGCCGATAGACTGCGCCGCCTGATGGTCGTCCGCCACGGCGCGCAGCGCACGCCCGGTAGCCGTCTTCTGGAAAAAGATGGTCAGTGCCAACACCAGCATGGCGGCGATGAAGGCGGCAACAAAGTCTTCCTTGTTGATCAGGATGCCACCGTCGAAAATACTCTCCAGCATCATCACCGGCTCTTTCGGCATGCCGACATCGATCTTGTAGATGTCGCTGCCAAAAATGGTCTGACCTACCCCGTCGAGAAAGTAGCCGATGCCCAGCGTGGCCATCAGCAGCGTCGCGCCTTCCTGGTTGACCAGGTGGCGCAACACCAGGCGTTCGATCAGCCAGGCCACCGCAAACATCACCACCACCGAGACGACAATCGCCAGCAGGTTGGCCATGAACAGGCTGTCGATGCCCAGCCAGAGCGGAATCCACTCGGAAAAGCGCGCCATCGACAAGGCGGCAAACAGCACCATCGCGCCCTGGGCGAAATTGAAGACGCCGGACGCCTTGTAAATCAGCACGAAGCCCAGCGCCACCAGGGAATACAGCATGCCGCTCATCAGACCGCCGAGCAGGGTTTCAATAAAAAAGGCCATCTTTCAGATCCTCAGTGGCTGGCGCCGAGATAGGCGCTGATGACGTCGGGGTCGGCACGAACCTCGTCGGGAGTGCCTTCGGCGATCTTCTCACCGTGATCCAGAACGACGACAAAGTTGGACAGGTCCATCACCACGCCCATGTCATGCTCGATGAGCAGCACCGTGGTGCCGAACTGGTCATTGACGTCGAGGATGAAGCGGCACATGTCCTGCTTCTCCTCCACGTTCATGCCGGCCATCGGTTCGTCCAGCAGCAGCAGCTGCGGCTCCATCGCCAGCGCGCGCGCCAGGTCGACGCGCTTTTGCAGGCCGTAGGGCAGTCGTCCTACCGGAGTCTTGCGAATGTGCTGGATTTCCAGGAAATCGATGATCTCCTCGACCTTGAGCCGATGCTCGAGCTCCTCGCGCTGAGCCGCTCCCAGCCAGACGGCCTGTTGCAGCATGTTGGCCTTCATCTTCAGGTTGCGCCCGGTCATGATGTTGTCCAGCACCGACATGCCCTTGAACAGTGCGATGTT
This sequence comes from uncultured Sulfuritalea sp., assembly GCA_964397005.1. GTDB lineage: Bacteria > Pseudomonadota > Gammaproteobacteria > Burkholderiales > Rhodocyclaceae > Sulfuritalea. The sequence continues at coordinate 7,577 of CAYNGV010000055.1, forward strand.
TTGGAAGGTGCGGGCAATGCCCTGGGTGGCTGCCTCGTGGGGACGCATCTGATGGCGCACGTTGCCGAGGAAGGTGATAGTGCCCTCCTGCGGGTGGTAGACGCCGTTGATGACGTTGAGCATGGAGCTCTTGCCGGCGCCGTTGGGGCCGATGATCGCCGAAATCTCGCCGCGCTTGATTTCGAAGCTGACGCCGGTGATGGCCTTGACACCGCCGAAGCGCAGGCTGACGTTCTCGACGCGGAGGAAGATTTCCTCGGCCGCGCCATGGGTCTCTCGCTGACGCTTGCGCATCTCGCCCAGCGCCAGCAGCGCCTGGTCACGCGTGTCATAGATGTTGGAACGAAAGGATTCTCGGCCGGCGCTTTCCCGGATCGCCTCCCGCGTCTGCTCCCTGGCATCGACCCGCACGCTGCCGCGACCGTGGTTGACATTGGTGCCCTTGCCGCGTTCGGCGAAGCGATCCCAGGCATCCGGCGCTATCACGCAATCGGTGTAGATCACCAGGAAAAACCAGCGCTGCCCGGTCGCGGTGAGCTGTCTGTTTATTTCGTCATAGAACGCATCAACCGCGCCCACGTCGGCGAAGCTCATGCGCGAGAAATCCACCTCCATCGTCTCGATGGCGTCGTGGAAGATGATCCGTTCCGAATATGTCCTGTCATTCATGAGTCGTTTGCCGCCTTCGTCGCCGCTGGTCTATGCCGCCTTCTGCAAGCCGGCGGAAAATGTTTTCACCTCGCAGATCGTCAGATCCGCCGCCACCTTGCCGGTGCGGCCATCCTCGAACTTGACGAGGGTTTCGATGTACTGCGAAGTCTTGCCGGAATACAGCGCATCGATCAGCACGCCGTATTTCTCCGAGATGAAGCCGCGCCGCACCTTGCGGGTGCGGGTCAGTTCGTCGTCGTCCGGATCGAGCTCCTTGTGCAGCACCAGGAAGCGGTGAATCTGCGTGTCGGCGACCATGGCGTCGTGCGACAGGTCGACATTGACCTGCTCCACGCACTCCCGGATCAGGTCGAGCACCTCCGGCTTGCCGGCCAGGTCGGTGTAACCCGAATACGGCAGATTGCGACGTTCCGCCCAATTGCCGACCGCACCCATGTCGATGTTGACGAAGGCGCAGACCATGTCGCGGTCGTGGCCGAAGCAGACCGCCTCCTTGATGTGCGGGAAGAACTTGAGCTTGTTCTCGATGTAGTTGGGCGCAAAGATCGCGCCGTTTGACAGCTTGCCGACGTCCTTGGCGCGGTCGATGATCTTCAGATGACCATCCTCGTCGAAGAAGCCGGCGTCGCCGGTGTGGAACCAGCCTTCGGCATCCATCACTTCGGCCGTTGCATCGGGACGCTTGTAGTACTCCTTGAGCAGCAGTTTTCCGCGCACCAGCACCTCACCGCCGTCCGAAATCTTCACCTCGACCCCCGGCGCCGGCTTGCCGACGCTGTCGAACTTGATCTCGCGATCCGGTTGCAGGCACACCGCAGCACAGGTCTCAGTGGCACCGTACAACTGCTTGAGATTGACGCCGATCGAGCGATAGAAGCGGAACAGGTCGGGGCCGATGGCGGCGCCGGCCGTGTAGGCGACACGGACGCGACTCATGCCGAGTACGTTGCGCAGCGGCCCGTAGATCAGCACGTTGCCCAGCGCGTAGAGCAGCCGATCCGTGGCGGACACGCCAGACTTCTGGTCGAGGATGTCCGAGCCGCAACGCTTGGCCACGGTCATGAAATAGTGGAACATGCCGCGCTTCATGGCGCTGGCATCCTCCATGCGGATCATCACCGTGGTCAGCAGATTCTCGAACACGCGCGGCGGTGCGAAGTAATAGGTCGGCCCGATTTCGCGCAGGTCGGTCATTACCGTGTCTCCCGACTCGGGGCAGTTAATGGTGAAACCGGCCACCATCGCCTGCGCATAGGAGAACAGGTGGTCGCCGACCCAGGCCATGGGCAGGTAGGACAGGATGTCTTCCTGTTCGGTGAGGTGATCGAAGTCGACGCCGCTGGTCGCGGCGGCGATGAAGGTTTCATGGGTCTGGCAGACGCCCTTGGGCTTGCCCGTGGTGCCCGAGGTGTAGAGCATCACGGCGACATCTTTGGTGCTGCCCTTGGCAATTTCAGCGGGAATGAAGTCCGGCTGGTTCTTGTCATGGATGCGCCCCATGGCAATCACTTCATCGAGGCCCTGCAGATCGGTCTGCGTGTAATGGCGCATGCCGCGCGGGTCGTCGTAAAGGATGTGTTGCAGGCTGGGGCACTGGGCCTTGATTTCGAGCAGCTTGTCGACCTGCTCCTGATCCTCGACGATGGCAAAGCGAATTTCGCCGTCGGTCAGCACGAACGTCATTTCCGACGCCACCGCATCCTGGTACATCGGCACCGGGACGCCGCCCAGCATCTGCGCCGCGCACATCGCCCAGTACAAACGCGGGCGGTTGTCACCGATGATGGCCAGGTTGTCGCCGCGCTTGAAGCCGAGCTCGGCCAGGCCGCAGGCCATGGCGCGAACTTCTTCGGCGACCTGACTCCAGTTCCAGGTTTGCCAGATACCGAGATATTTCTCGCGGGTCGCCGGGCGATCGCCTCGCGTCGCCGCGTGATTCAGCAACAGACGGGGAAAAGTATCGAGCGAGCTTGCGGCCCGCTCCGATTGGGATACAGCCATGCGTTTTCTCTCCTCCAGCGCTACCGGTACGGACTCGCTTGTATCGCGACTTGTCCGCTGCAGAAATTAAGTCTAAGCCATTCTCCCGCCTATAATTGTCGCGTGCCTGACAATTCCCCGAAAACCTCAATCTCGATGGAAGACATGTTGCGCCGCACAAGCTGGGCGCAGACGCTGTCCGATGAAGATTTCGCGCGCGCGCGCGAAGGCAGCACCGAGCGCTTGGTGCCCACCGGCGGCTATGTCTGCCGCAAGGGCGAGCCGGTAGAGCATTGGCATGGCGTCATAGAAGGTCTGGCCAAGATGTCCAGTGACTGGGCCACCGGCAAGACCGCCAGCTTCACCGGCATCGCCGCCGGCGGCTGGTTCGGCGAAGGCTCGATGCTCAAGTCGGAACCGCGCCGCTACGACGTGATCGCCCTGCGCGACACCCGAATTGTCTGCGTGCGGCGCGACACCTTCCATTGGCTGCTGGATAACAGCATCGCCTTCAACCGCTTCATCATCAACCAGATCAACGAGCGCCTGGGCCTGTTCATCGGCCTGCTCGAATCGGAACGGCTGCTGGATGTGGATGCCCGCGTAGCGCGAACGATGGCGGCCCTCTTCCACCCCGTGCTGCAACCGGAAATCGAATCCCGCATCGCCATCTCGCAGGAAGAAATCGGCTACCTGGCGGGGGTTTCCCGCCAGCGGGTGAACCGGGCCTTGCGGACGCTCGAGGATGCCGGTTTTCTCACCACCGAATATGGCGGCGTCACGGTGCTCGATCTGGAAGGCCTGCGCCGCTTCGGCGGCTGAGTCCCGCCAGGGGGTACCGTTCCCGCCAAGCGCGGGGACATAAAAGTCGGCGCTGGCGGTACGGCGATGCCGTACCGCCAGCGCCGACTTTTGCGCAAGCCTCAGTCTTAATACTGGTAAAACCCCCGCCCCGTCTTGCGGCCCAGATAACCGGCCGCGACCATTTCCTTCAACAGCGGCGCCGGGCGGTACTTCGAGTCGTTGAAACCCTCGTAGAACACCATCATCACCGCCAGCATGGTGTCGAGCCCGATCATGTCCGCCAGCGCCAGCGGGCCGAGCGGATGGTTGCAGCCGAGCTTCATGCCGGCGTCAATCTCCTCGGCGCTCGCCAGTCCTTCGGCGAAGACGAAAATCGCTTCGTTGATCATCGGGCAGAGGATGCGATTGACCACGAAACCCGGATTGTTCTTCACCGTGATCGGCGTCTTGCCCAGCGCCTTGGCCAACGCCTCCACCTTCGCATGCGTCTCGTCGGTGGTCTGCAAGCCGCGAATCAGCTCGACCAGCGCCATCATCGGCACCGGGTTGAAGAAGTGCATGCCGATGAACTGGCCGGGACGCGCGGTCGCCGCCGCCAGTTGAGTAATGGAAATCGACGAGGTGTTGCTGGCGATGAGGGTGTCGGCGCCGATCACGGCCTCCGCTTCCTTGAGAATCCGCAGCTTCAACCCTTCGTTTTCGGTCGCCGCCTCGATCACGATGTCGACGCCCTTCAGGTCGGCCATTTGCGTCGTCGGCTTGATGCGCGCCATCGCCGCCGCCTTCTGCTCGGCCGTCATCTTCTCCTTCTTCACCAGCCGGTCGAGGCTGCCCGAAACCGTGGCGATGCCCTTCTGCACGGCAGCTTCGTTGATGTCCAGCATCACCGCGTCAATGCCCGCCACCGCGCACGCCTGCGCGATGCCGTTGCCCATGGTGCCGGCGCCGATGATGCCTACTTTATTGATTGTCATTTGTCGTTCCCTTGAATTGTGATGATTGTGTGTCGAATTCTATCGCGCGCCCTACTCACCGAATTCACCCGGCAGCGTCGCTATCGAGGCGCCGCAGCAGCATCTTGCGCAACTGCGATTCCTCGGTCAGCAACCGGCGCGCCAACACCATGAACTCGGCGTCGCTGAAACCCTTGCGCACCAGGTAGCCACGAACCGCGGGCTGGACCACCGCTCGCCAGGCATGTTTCTCGGCGCGCTCGCCACGCAGGTTGAGCTGCCAGCCGAAAAACACGAACGCAATGAACCACGCCAGCACCGCCAGGCCAATGCGTGCGAGCAAGCTGACGTCGGTATAGCTATCGAGAACCAGGTAGCAGGCCGGCCCGGAGACCATGAAGCTGAACAGGGCGGGCACCATCAGACCGTCCGCGTGGCCGGTGATCGACTCGGTCAAACGAATCTCGGTCGATTCCAGGAATGCCCGGGTTTCGTCCTCGAGGCTGACGAGGTTCAGCAGGCGCGCGCCACAGAACGGGCATTCGGTGACGATCTCCGTGAGTCGTGCGCCGCAATGGTCGCAGCGCTGCTCCGCCACTGCGGAATCCAGACTTGACTCTCCGATCATCGCCGTGCCGCCAGCGCCGACTTTGCGTCCAACCCGGATTACATGCTGCGCCGATACTGCCCGCCCACCAGATACAGCGCGTTCGAGATCTGCCCCAGCGAGCAATGGCGCACCGCCTCCATCATCACGGCGAAGACGTTGCCGTTGTCGATCACGGCCTGGCGCAGCTTCGCCAGCGAGGCCTCGGCCTGGGCGGCGTTGCGCTGCTGGAAGTCCTTGAGACGCTTCAACTGCGACTGCTTTTCGTCGTCGGTCGAGCGCGCCAGCTCGATCTCGCTCGCCACGCCCGATCCATGCGGGTTGAGAAAGGTATTGACGCCGATGATGGGGTGCGAGC
>CAYNGV010000056.1:0-12942 GCA_964397005.1 uncultured Sulfuritalea sp.
GGATGGGGGGGCGGGCCTTCAATTCGCCTTTAACGTGTTTCATCATCCGGGGCGTCGCTCGGGATTCATGAAAGTTAGAAAGTTAGTTGGAAGCCATGGAAACGCGCCGCATGGAACCGCCTTCCGCGGTGGCCGATCCGGCGCATATGGGGGTGTCGAGCTGGGCCGGTGGTTCCAGTTGCAGCAAGCGGTAGAGCCGGACCAGATTGCGCCGGTAGAGGCTGTCGAAACTGGCGACCGCGGCCGATGGATTGTAGTCGCCGAACCACCAGAACCAGTCGGAGCTTTCGCAGATCGCCAGTTGCTCCTCGACGGCGGCGACTTGCGCGGCGTCGAGACGGCCGCTGGCGAGAACCCGGTCGCAGCTCTTCTTGGCCTCGCACAGCAGATCCCAGCCGCGATTCTTCGCTTCGTCGCCGATCCAGGTGGACAAGGTGCCATACACCCAGCTGCCCGCCGTCAGGCGCGGCAATCGGGCGGCGGCCGGCGGTGACGGGCGCGCCAGGAGTTCGGCGTAGGTCGTGCTGCGGATGCGCGGATGCTCGGCGAGCAGTGCGTAGAGGTCGTCGAAGAAGTAATAGCCGTTGTAGGGATAGTGTTCCCAGGCATTCTCGCCGTCGAGGATGATGCTGACCACCGGTGTTTCGTTTTCGGCGGCGGCATCGAGGATGGCTTCGAGCTGGAGCACGAGATGCTGTGCGGCATCGCGGCCGTGCCATTTGGCGTAATCGAAGCCGATCAGGTCGGAGAGTCGCTCATCGCGAAAAAACAGCGTCAGTCCCGGCGCCCTGTCCAGGCGCCAGGGGTGATAGGCCGCGCGCGGGTCGGCGATGCCGCTGGCGGCGAGGCTGTTTTTCAGCACCCCTTCGCCGCTGGCGATCCAGCGACAGCCGGAACTGGCCAGGTGTTTGACAAAGTCTTCGGAGACCGCTCCTTCCGCGGGCCACATGCCGACGGGCGGCGCGTCGAAACGCCTGGCGTGGCTGGCTCGCGCGGCCTCGATCTGGGCGATGACGCGGCTGCGTCCGCCGGGGTAGGCGGCGCTGAAGGGCAGCGGCGCTGCCGGCAGGCTTTCGCGCGCGACACCGAAGTCGAGCAGGAGCGGCGACAGCGGGTGCGTCTGCGGCGTCGACGAGAGCTCGACCTGGCCGCGCGCGGCGAGCGCGCGCCAGCGCGGAATCAGACCGGCAATCAGTTCGCCGATGCTTGCCAGCAGGCGGCTCCGGTCTTCCGCATCGTAGCCTTCGCCCTGGCTCATCAGCGTCGCCAGCAGCGGATTGCGGCGGCGTTCGGTCTCGCCGGTCCAGGCCAGGTGGTACCAGGTGACGAGGTCGGAGAAATAGGCGTCGGAGAGATAGCCGCAGGCAATTTCGTTTTCATGCACCAGCAACTGGTAGATGTCGTGCAATCGCTTGTATTGGGGAAAGGGCGCCAGCATGGTGACGTGGTTGCTGCGAAAGCAGGTGTCCAGCAGCAGACGGCGATCCGCCTGGTCGATGTGCTCAAAATCGGGCGTCGCCAGTATGCGCAGCAGCGGATCGCGGAACTCGCCGCTGGCGAATTGTTGCGCGTAGTCCTCGATCTGCTCGAGCAGCACCGGAACGAAATTCACCACGCAGCGGACATGCGGATGACGCTCAAGATGCGCCGCCATGTCGTTGTAATCCTTCATGGCGTGCAGGTAAACCCAGGGCAGGACGAACTCCGCCGCCGTATCGCCAACGCCGAGTTTTCCGGTGGCGCCATGGTCGCGGTAGTCCGGCTGGTGCATGTGCCAGAGGAAGACCAGGTCGAGGGTTTTCATGATCGGGGGGAGGCCAATGCCGGATGCGCGGGGAATCTGTCCATTTTGAATGTCAGCGAATGTGGTGCGACTGCTGGCCGAGCATTTCGGGCGTGACCAGCGTGATGCCGTTTTCGCTGACATGAAAGCGCTTGCGGTCGGCGACGGGGTCGTAGCCTATCGTCATGCCCTCGGGGACGCGGCAATGCTTGTCCATCACCACCCGCCGCAGCCTGGCGTCGCGGCAGATATGCACGTCGGGCAGGATCACCGATTCCTCGATCGAGGCGAAGCTATGCACATGCACGCGGGAGAACAGCAGCGACTTGCGCACGACCGCGCCGCTGATGATGTCGCCGCCCGAGACCAGGGAATCGACCGCCATGCCGCGCCGCCCTTCGTCGTCGAAAACGAACTTGGCCGGCGGCAACTGTTCCTGGTGGGTCCAGATCGGCCAGCCGTCATCATAGAGATTCAGTTCAGGAGTGACCTTGGTCAGTTCCATGTTGGCTTCCCAGTACGCGTCGATGGTGCCGGCGTCGCGCCAGTAGGGAATTCCGGTGTCGTCCATGCCGACGCAGGAGTTGGCGAAGTCGTGGGCGAATGCCCGATAGCGCTCGACGCAATGCGGAATCACGTTCTTGCCGAAGTCATGCGACGAGTTCGGGTCGTCGCGGTCGCGGATCAGCTGCTCGTAGAGAAAGTCGGCGTTGAAGACATACACCCCCATGCTGGCCAGCGCCCGGTCGGGACGGCCTGGGATGGCCGGCGGGTTGGCCGGCTTCTCGACAAAGGCCGAGATGCGCCGGTCGTCGCCGACATGCATGACGCCGAAGCCGCTGGCTTCGGCGAGCGGCACGTCGATGCAGGCGACGCTGAGGTCGGCCTTGCGCTCGGCATGCTCGGCCAGCATGCGCCGATAGTCCATCTTGTAGACGTGATCGCCGGAAAGCACCAGTACGTTCTTGGGACGGTTGCGCCGAATCAGATCGAGGTTCTGGAAAACCGCGTCGGCGGTGCCCTCGTACCAGTTTTCATTGACCTGCTGCTGCGCCGGCAGGATGTCGATGAACTCATGGAAGCGACCGTCGAGAAAGCTCCAGCCGCGCTGCAGGTGCTGGATCAGGCTCTGCGCCTTGTACTGGGTGGCGACGCCGATGCGGCGGATGCCGGAATTGACGCAGTTGGACAGCGTGAAATCGATAATGCGGAACTTGCCGCCAAAGGGCACCGCCGGCTTCGAGCGCCAGTCGGTGAGCTGCATCAGGCGGCTGCCGCGCCCGCCGGCGAGGATGATGGCGAAACTGTTGCGGGTGAGTTCGCTTACGTACATTCGGCACCTCCGGTTCGTGCGGCTTTACCCCGCAATGATTTCCCGGGTTTCATGCTGGTATTCCCGTTGCGGCTACAATCTGCACGATAGCAAAAAAACCCGTCAAATATATATCTATGTCCGACCTTGCCTGCGCCGCCTTGATCGAAGCGCGTGAACACGATCCGTTTTCGGTGCTCGGTCTTCATGCCGAAGGTGCCGGCTGGCGGCTGCGGGTTTTCCGTCCCCAGGCGAAATCGGTCGCGGTGGCGCTGGACAACGGCGAATGGGCGCCACTGAAACGCCGCAGCGGTTCGGATCTGTTCGAGTGGCAGGGCGCCGTTCCGCCGGCTCGTCCTTGGCGCCTGAAGGTTGATGGCCTTACGCAATACGATACCTATGCCTTTCCGCCGCAACCGCCGGCCGATGATCTGTTTCTGTTCAATGCCGGGCGTTTGCGCCAGGCCTGGCGTACTTTTGGCGCGGTGCCGGAAATGCGCGAGGGGATTTCCGGCATCTGCTTTCGCGTCTGGGCGCCGAATGCCGAGCGGGTTTCGGTGGTGGGCGGTTTCAATGGCTGGGACGGCCGCGCGCATCCCATGGCGACCCTGGGCGCGTCCGGTGTCTGGGAACTGTTCATTCCCGAACTCGCCGCCGGCACCTTGTATCGCTTTGAATTGCGCGTGCGCGGCAGCGGCGCGCTGCGACTCAAGATGGATCCCTATGCGCGCGCCTTCGAGCGACGTCCCGCGTCGGCCTGCTGCGTAGCGCCGGTTGCGGCGCATGTCTGGAACGACGCCGGCTGGATGCAGGCGCGTGCGCGCAGTGGCCAAACCGGTGACTGGCTCTCGGCACCGATGAGCGTTTATGAAATGCACATCGGCAGCTGGATGCGCCATCCCGATCGCAGCTTCTACAGCTACCGCGAGCTGGCGGAGCGGCTGGTGCCCTATCTTGTTGAACTGGGTTATACCCATGTTGAATTCCTGCCACTGATGGAGCATCCGCTCGACGAATCCTGGGGCTATCAATGCACCGGCTTCTTCGCGCCCAGTTCGCGCTTCGGCAGCGCCGACGACCTGCGTTTCCTGATCGACAGCCTGCACCAGGCGGGTATCGGCGTGATTCTCGACTGGGTTCCCGGCCACTTTCCGGCCGATGACTGGGCGCTGGCCCATTTCGACGGCACGGCACTCTACGAACACGAAGACCCGAAGCAGAAGATGCATCCCGACTGGGGCACGCACGTCTTCAACTACGGGCGCAACGAGGTGCGCAGTTTCCTGCTGTCCTCGGCGTGCTACTGGCTGTCCGAGTTCCACATCGACGGCCTGCGCGTCGATGCCGTGGCCTCGATGATTTATCTCGACTATTCGCGCAAGGCGGGCGAATGGACGCCGAACGTCCATGGCGGGCGCGAGAACCTCGAAGCCATCGCCTTCCTGCGCGAGCTGAATGAAATGGTGCATGCCGATTTTCCCGGCGCGCTGACCATTGCCGAAGAGTCGACGGCGTGGCCGATGGTGTCGCGGCCGACCTGGCTCGGCGGCCTGGGTTTCTCGATGAAATGGAACATGGGCTGGATGAACGACACGCTGGACTACATGCAACACGATCCGGTGTATCGGCGTTACAACCACGAGCGGCTGACCTTCGGCCAGCTTTACGCCTACACCGAAAACTTCGTGCTGCCCCTGTCGCACGACGAGGTGGTGCATGGCAAGAGTTCGCTGCTGGGCAAGATGCCGGGCGACGAATGGCAGCGCTTTGCCAACCTGCGCCTGCTGCTGGCCTACCAGATGATGGCGCCGGGCAAGAAGCTGCAGTTCATGGGCGCGGAACTTGGGCAGTCGTGGGAATGGCGGGCCGGCGAAGAACTGCCCTGGTATCTGCTGCAATACCCCCTGCACGCCGGGGTCAAGAGCCTGGTGTGCGAGCTGAATCAGCTGTATGTGAGTGAGCCGGCCTTGCATGAACTGGACTTTTCCTCTGCTGGCTTTCAGTGGATCGACTGTCACGACGCCGATCAATCCGTGGTGAGCTGGCTGCGCCGTTCGCGCGACGGCCGCCATGCCGTGGTGGTGCTGAACTTCACGCCGGTACCGCGTCAAAACTATCGCCTCGGCGTGCCGCTGGCACAAGAGTATGTTGAGCGGCTGAACACCGATTCCGCGCACTACGGCGGCAGCGATCTGGGCAACGGAGGCCGCGTCAGCGCCGAATCCACGCCATGGATGGGATTCCCCGCCTCGCTTACGCTGACATTGCCGCCCCTTGCGGCACTGGTGTTGTTGCCGGCCTGATTGGCGCGGGTCGAACCTTCACCCGCCCAAGCGCCCTTCCGCCAGCAATCGATCAATCTCGGCTTCGGCCTGTACCCAGTCGTCCAGCAGATCGCCCGGAGCAAAGCCGCGCCGTTCGGCGATGTAGTAGGCGGCCATCTCAACGTAGTGCTTGCGCTTTTCCAACGGAATGACTGCCGGTTTTCTGGTACGTGCAGATGCCGGTTTTGCGGCCACCGCTTTGGGTGCAGCTTTTGGGGCTGCCTTCGGGACAGCCTTCGCTTTGGCGATCGGCTCCGGTTTAGGCGCCAGTTTTGTCTTCGGCGCAGGCTTGGCCTTGGCCGTACTCGATGCGACTATCGCCGCCGGACGTTTGCCGGGCGAAGTCTTTGTGCTGCTCTTGGTGGTTGCCATCGTTGCCTCCTCCTGTTTGTCGAATACTCCAATGCCATGCTGCGCTCACTGCATGACAGGATGTTGACAATCATCAAGAGTTAGGTTCGTGCGAGGTGTAGTGCGCCTTGCAGTCCCAGCAGCGGATCGGTGGCTACATGGATCGGCATGCGCGCGGCGATGGCGGCGTGCTCGGCCTTGGCGTTGAAGGCCGCAAGGAAGCCGCTTTGCCGCAGCACCGGCAGCAGTTTGGCGGCGATGCCACCGGCCAGGAAAACTCCGCCGCGCGCCAGGCAGGCCAGCGCCATGTCGCCGGTAAAGGCGCCATATGCAGCGCAGAAAATATCCAGCGCGCGACGCTCCGTGCCAGTCGGGTCATTCTGTGCCTCGGTGGCAATCTGCTCCGGGAACAAGCGGGCTCCGCCGACAAATTCGTGGATGGCGGTCAGTCCCGGCCCCGACACCACGCGCTCCCAGGTAACGCGGCCATGCCGCGCGTGCAGGAATGCCCACAGTGCCATCTGCTGCTCGTCAGCGGGAGCGAAGGCGACATGGCCGCCTTCGCCGGAAAGGACTCGCCAGTGTCCGTCTTGCGGCAGCACGATGGCCATGCCCAGCCCGGTGCCGGCGCCCACGACGAGGCACGGCGCGGTGGTCAGCGGCGCGCCTTGCTGCAGATTGACCAGTTGTGTTGTCGATGCGGTGACCGCACCCAGTGCGGCGGCGGCGAAGTCATTTGCGAGGCGCAAGACGGGCAGGCCCAAGCCATGCGCGAGGGCGTCGGCATCGATGGTCCAGGGCAGGTTGGTGAGCCGCGCGGAGCGACCGTCATCGGCGATCGGGCCGGCCACCGCGAGGCAGCCGCCGGTGATCAGCGTCGGATCGGTCTGCGTCTCGGCAAGGAAGGCGGCGAGCAGGCTGGCGAAATCGGAAAAGTCGGCGTTGGCGATACGGCGATGCAGAACGAATTCACCGTCCTGCGCCAGCCCCAGCAGCGTCTTGGTGCCACCGATATCCCCGCAAAGAATCACACCGCCACCGGTGCCGCGATGTGCGGCTGCGGGTCGTAGCCTTGCAGCGTGAAGTCCTCGTAGCGAAAGCCGAAGATGTCCTTCACCGCCGGGTTCAGCAGCATGGTCGGGCGTTGGCGCGGTTCGCGCGAGAGCTGCAGGCGGGTCTGCTCCAGATGGTTGGAGTAGAGGTGGCAGTCGCCGCCGGTCCACACGAAATCGCCGGGGGAGAGGTCGCAGACCTGCGCCACCATCAGCGTAAACAGCGCGTAGGACGCAATGTTGAAGGGCACGCCGAGGAAGATGTCGGCGCTGCGCTGGTAGAGCTGGCAGGAGAGCTTGCCGTCGGCGACATAGAACTGGAACAGCGCGTGGCAGGGCGGCAGCTTCATCTGCGGGATGTCGGCCGGGTTCCACGCCGAGACAATGTGCCGGCGCGAATCCGGGTTCTTCTTCAGGCCCTCGATCAGCTGCGTGATCTGGTCGATCTCGCTGCCGCCGCCGGCGGGCCAGTGCCGCCATTGGTGGCCATACACCGGGCCGAGGTCGCCGTTGGCATCGGCCCAGTCGTCCCAGATCGAGACGCCGTTTTCCTTGAGATAGCGGATGTTGGTGTCGCCCTGCAGGAACCACAGCAGTTCGTGGATGATCGAACGCAGGTGCAGCTTCTTGGTGGTGAGCAGCGGGAAGCCCTCGGCCAGGTCGAAGCGCATCTGCCAGCCGAAGACCGAACGGGTGCCCGTGCCGGTGCGGTCGGATTTCTCGTGTCCGTGGTCGAGTACGTGGCGCATCAGATCGAGGTAGGGGCGCATGGTTGGCGGCGGCACTTATAATTGATTATCCATTTTACTGGAATCGTCCATGACGCTCCCCCGCATCGCATTGCAGCCGGCACGCCAGTATTCGCAACTGAACACGGCCTCGCATGGCCTGATCATTCTGCCGGCGGGCGACGCCCTGCCACCCGACCTGCCGCAGCGGAATCAGTGGCTGGCGGTCTTGAAACGCAAGGCGATGAAGCCGAAGGAACTGGCGAAGACGCCGCTGGCGCTTGACCTGCCCGATGGCCGTCGCCTTGCCCTGCTCATGGTGGATGGCAAGCTGTCGCGCTTCGAGCGATTGACGCGCTTGCGCAAGGCGACAATGCTGTTGCTCGACGAAACGCCGAAATCGCTGGCGATCTGGGTCGCGGCAGGCGAAGGCATGAGCGACGTGGCGCGCGATGCCGCCTATGTGGCACAGATCAACGGCGTGCCGCTGCCGGTGCGCAAGAAGAAGCCGGCGGTGGCTCTGGCGCGGATCGATCTGTTCTGTTCGCTGCAGGAGTCCGAGCTTTCGCCGGTACGCGCCCTGGCGCGCGCCAACCTGCTGGCGCGAGAGCTCACCGCCCTGGCCCCCAACGAACTGACCCCGGCCACCTACCGCAAGCGCATTCGCAGCGTGGCGAAAGACGCCGGCTTGAGCATCGAGGAATTCGATTTCAGGGCCCTGAAGAAGATGGGTGCCGGAGCATTTTGCGCCGTGGCGCAGGGCTCGCATCACGAAGACGCCGCCATCGTGCATCTGTCGTGGCAGCCGAAACTGAAAAACGGGTCGGCGAAGAAGAGCGTGGCGCTGGTCGGCAAGGGCATCTGCTTCGACACCGGCGGCCACAACCTCAAGCCCGCGCGCTACATGGCCGGCATGCATGAGGACATGAACGGTTCCGCGGTGGCCCTGGCGCTGGTGCTGGCGGCGGCCGAAATGCAACTGCCGGTAGCCATTGACTGCTGGCTGGCGATTGCCCACAACCACCTCTCGCCCGGTGCCTACAAGCAGAACGACATCATCACGGCACTGGATGGAACCACCATCGAGATCGTTCACACCGATGCCGAAGGCCGCATGGTGCTGGCCGACACGCTGCTCATGGCGACCGGCGGCGCAGTTGGCAAAAGCGGCGGCAAGTCGAAGACAAAGCCCGACCTGGTGATCGATTTCGCCACGCTGACCGGTTCCATGCATGTCGCGCTTGGTGCCCGCTACTCGGGCGTGTTTGCCAGCAGTGACAGGCTGGGTTCCCTTGCCGTGGCGGCGGGCGTCGCCAGCGGCGAGCGCATTTGTGTTTTTCCGCTGGACGAGGATTACGATCCGGCGCTCGATTCCAAGGTGGCCGACGTCAAGCAATGCACCCTGGATGGCGAGGCCGACCACATCCTGGCCGCCCGCTTTTTGCAGCGCTTTACCAATGGCCGGCCATGGCTCCATGTCGACCTTTCGGCATCGAGTTGCAGTGGGGGCTTGGGTGCCACCGCGTCCGATCTCACCGGTTTTGGCGTTGCCTGGGGATTGACGCTGCTGGCCCGCTGGTTGGCCGGGGAATGACAGCAAGGGCCGGAGTCGTTATGCTAGCGCCAACTTACCGATAAAAACTCCATGCTCGGATTCTTCTCCAACAAGACCGTTCACCCGCTGGCCGACTCGCGCGAGGCCAAGCGCATTCTCGCCGAGATCGCCAATCCCGGTCGCGGGTCGCTGTCCGCGGTGGAAGATGCCGGTGCCTGGCTTGAGTCGCTCGCTGCCGACGAGAGTTTCAAGCTGTCGCAGCGCGTTGATCTGATACTCCGGCTCGACGAGGCTGCCATTTCCCAGACGCGCCGCCTTGGTCGCGAGTTTCCCGCATCGGGTAGCCTCGGTCGGGTCCATGAATCGAAACAGTGGCAGTGCTGCCACGACTATTGGCAGCACCTGGTTGACTCCTATCTCAATTGCATTGCCCGTTACCGGGCGGCTGTCAAGGAGGAGGATGCCATCCGGCCCCAGCTGCCGATGATCTATGGCCGCCTGATCAGTGCGCTGGCGGCTCAGCTCAAGTGGAAGCAGTTCCGCTATGGCCCGGTCGACCCCGAGTTCTGGAAGACACTGGGGGCGACTTACCTCGCTGCCGTCGAGGCAAAAGCCGCCCAGAAGCCGCTGCTGCTCCATGCCGGCGGTGCCGAGACCACGATCGAGGCGGAATACCTCAAGGTATTGGTCTTCCATGCGACATCGATGGATAACCTCAAGCCGCTGGAGATCGAAATTGCCGAGCACTTCATCACCTACTTTCTGCCCTTCTTTTCGCTGATTCGGGAAGTCCGGCCGGAAAACGTGTATTGGGTGGATGCCGCCAAACCGCTGCCGCCGACGCGGCTTGCCAAATTGCCCGAGGTGACGCCAACCTTGCGCTTCTTCAACGGCACGCGTGCGGTGGCGGCGGTTGAAAAAACCATGGAACAGATTCGTGCCGAAGGTCGTGTGCCGACCGGCATCAAGCTCGGTGCGCAATACGACGTCGACACGGTGATTCCGGTTCTCGAGCATCTGGGAATGTGCTGGGCGCCCAAGCCGCCGACGCGCAGCAATACCCGGCACCGGATGAACTCGCCGCTGAAGGTGGTCAACGGGCTGGCGGCGGTGCATCAGCGGCTGTCGGGGCGTGCCAGCGGCACGGAAGGCCTCGAAACCTGGGTGATCGATGATGTCAGCCTGGGCGGCCTTGGCGCGCAAGTGACCAGTTCCCGCCATGACTGGATACGCATCGGCGCCCTGGTCGGCCTGCAGCCGGAGGGTGGCGACAACTGGCTGATCGGCATCGTCCGTCGCTACGTCCGCACCGGGCCGAATCAGGGGTCGGTCGGTATCGAAACCCTGTCGAAAACGCCGTTTGCCGTGATTGCCGATGCCGGCGGCCTGGACACGGAGGCGTTGCTGCTCGACATCCCGGAGGTCGGCGAGTATGCCCGCATGGCCTTGCCGGCCCGTGCGCTGGAGGAAAAGGTGGCGCTGCTGTTTCCCCTCGACGACAAGAATGCCCGCCTGCATCCGCGGGAGACGATCAAGACGGGAAGCGACTTCGTCGTTGCGAATTTCTTCGTGCAGTCGTTCAGCTGAGTTCCCGGCTCAGCCGGCCGGCCTGATCGCCGACTTCGGCCGGAAGGCCTTGACCACCGCCTCGTTCGTCTCGACATACGGTCCGTCAATCAGATCCAGGCAATAGGGTACGGCCGCGAATATGCCGGGTACGAGTTGTTGGCCCGTCGCATCCTTGACGCCTTCGAGAGTTTCCTTGATTGACTTCGGCTGCCCGGGCAGATTCAGGATCAGGGAGTTGCCGCGGATCACACCGACCTGCCGCGACAGGATCGCCGTTGGCACGAAGTTGAGCGAGATTTGCCGCATCTGCTCGCCGAATCCAGGCATCAGCTTGTGCGCCACGGCCAGCGTGGCTTCCGGCGTCACGTCGCGCAGCGCCGGACCGGTACCGCCGGTGGTCAGTACCAGGTGGCAGCCGACCGTGTCGCAGAGTTCGATCAGGGTCTGTTCGATGGCGGCCTGTTCATCGGGGATCAGGCGCGTTTCCATGCGCCAGGGCGAGCTGAGCGCCTGGCCGAACCACTCGCGCAGCGCGGGGATGCCCTTGTCTTCATAAACGCCGCTGGAGGCGCGATCGGAGATGGAGACGAGGCCGATTACCAGTTCGTCGTTCATTGGTATTCCTTGATCCGGTTGTAGAGTTGGCCGAGGTATTCATGAAGCGCTTCGCGGCTCGCCCCGAGGCCGCCGGGAATCAATGCTGCTGGCAGCGACGACTCGCCCGATATGAAGGCCATCGGGGCCGGCGTCACCTCCAGGCCCTGTTTCTCGAATAGCGGAGTCGCCCGCGGCAGGTGCGAGGCGTGGCTGACCAGGGCGATGCGGCTGATGCCCGCGGCCTTCAGCAACGCCGCCGACAGGCCGGCATTTTCCGCCGTGTCGCGCGAAGCGGTTTCGGCCCAGCGCACCTTGACGCCAAAGTCGCGCTCCAGTGTTTCGCGCATCAATTCTCCCTCGGGCCTGCCGCCTGTCGGCGCGCCGCCGCTGACCAGCAGCGGCAAGCGAGATTCGCGCGCCAGCCGCGCTCCGTAGCGCAGGCGTTCCAGCGTGGCGTAGCCCACCGTTTCGCTGCCATATTCGGGCGCAAAATGCGAACCGCCGCCGAGAATGACAATGGCTTGGACCCCCTGCAATTGGGCTGTCGTGATCGGCGGGTGCGGCTCCAGCGGCGCTATCAGCGCCTTGCCGACAATCGGCAGCGAAAGCAGCAACAGGCCGGCGAGCGACAGGATCGCCAGCCACAGGCCGCCGTCCCGCCAGCGCCGACTTTTTGCGCGCGTCAGCCAGAGGCCGAGGAATGCCAGCAGTATCGGTCCGGTGGGCGGCAGAATCAGGGCTGTCAGGAGCTTCTTCAGCAGAAACATGGGGTCAAAGGCGGGGCTGATCGCGTTTTATGGGGGGCGCCACGGCCACTATTATCAAGGTAATTTGCCCTGACCACGATTTCATGACGGATCGCTCCTACGGTATCGAAACGCTTTGCCTGCATGCCGGTGCCCAGCCGGACGCGGCAACCGGTGCGCGTGCCTTGCCGATCCACCAGACCACCTCCTTCGTTTTCGATTCGGCGGAACATGCGGCCAGCCTGTTCAACCTGCAAACTTTCGGCAACGTCTATTCGCGCATCGGCAATCCCACCGTCGCCGCCTTCGAGGAGCGCATGGCGGCGCTGGAAGGCGGTCGTGCCGCCGTGGCGGCGGCTACCGGGCTGGCGGCGCAGATCGTCGCGCTGCTGACCCTGTGCGAATCCGGCGATCGCATCGTCGCGGCGCGGTCTTTGTACGGCGGCAGCTTCTCGCAGCTTGACGTCAGCCTGCGCAAGCTCGGTATCGAGACCGTGTTCGTCGACTCCGACGATCCGGAAAATTTCCGCGCCGCCCTGTCGACGAACACCAAATGCCTGTTCGCCGAGACGGTGGCCAATCCACGGCTCAACGTGCTCGACATCGAGGCGGTGGCCGCGATCGCCCATGAGCACGGCGTGCCGCTGGTCATCGACAACACCGTGCCTTCGCCCTGCTTGTGCCAACCCTTCCGGCACGGCGCCGATATCATCGTGCACTCGGCGACCAAGTTCCTCGGCGGCCACGGCACCACGCTGGGCGGCGTGGTGATCGAGTCCGGTAAATTTGATTGGGGCAACGGCAAATTTCCCGGCATGACCGAGCCTTCCGCGGGCTATCACGGCGTGAAGTTTTACGAGACCTTCGGCGATTTCGGCTTCACCATGAAGGCGCGCATGGAAACCCTGCGCACCTTCGGCCCCGC
>CAYNGV010000057.1:0-12914 GCA_964397005.1 uncultured Sulfuritalea sp.
GGCAGGCGCTGTTCGAGATCGGCGGCCTGAAAGCGGGGCAGAAGGTGCTGATCCACGCCGGCTCGGGCGGGGTGGGCAGCTTCGCCATCCAGCTCGCCCGCCACGCTGGCGCGACGGTCGCCACCACCGCCGGCGCGCGCAATGCCGAACTGGTGCGCAGCCTCGGCGCCGACATCGTCATCGACTACAAGTCGCAGCGCTTCGAGGACGTCGTCAGCGGACAGGACCTGGTCTTCGACACCCAGGCCGGCGACATCCAGCACCGTTCCTTCGCCGTGCTCCGGCGCGGCGGCGTGCTGGTGAGCATCGCCGGCAAGCCGGACGGCCGGCTGGCGCGGGCATGGGGGCTGAATCCCCTCCTCGGCGTGCTGCTCGATTTCCTCAACCGCAAGACCCTGCGCCTGGCGAAACGGAACGGCGTGCGCTACGAGTACCTGTTCATGCACCCGAGCGGCGAGCAGCTGGAACAAATCGGCCGCCTGCTCGCGGAAGGCAGCGTCAGGCCCATCATCGACAAGGTGTTCCCGCTGGCGCAGGTGCGCGAGGCGCTGGCCCATGTCGAGGCCGGCCACGCCACCGGCAAGGTGGTGGTGGAGGTGAAGCCGCCGTATCACGGGGACTGACTTTTCCCGGGAAGGGATAAGGCGGGTCGGCGCGATGTCCCGGTGCTAGAATCGTCCGTCATAGAGGAGGGGCGGGCAGCTCGCTGTTTCCATCTCGTCCATTCGATACCGGGAAATCAGAAAAAATGGCTCGTCCCAAAAAATCCGCATCCGACACCGGCGCCAACCTCGGCTTCGAAGCCAAGCTCTGGGCCGCCGCCGACGCGCTGCGCAACAACATGGATGCGGCGGAGTACAAGCACGTCGTCCTCGGCCTCATTTTCCTCAAATACATCTCCGACGCCTTCGAGGCCAAGCACGCCGAACTCGAAGCGCAGAAAATGCAGGGCGCCGACGCGGAAGACCCGGACGAATACCGCGCCGCCAGCATCTTCTGGGTGCCGCCCGAGGCGCGCTGGAAGTACCTGAAGTCGATGGCGCCGCAGCCGACCATCGGCCAACTGGTCGATGACGCCATGGCCGCCATCGAGCGCGACAACGCCTCGCTCAAGGGCGTGCTGCCCAAGGACTACGCCCGCCCCGGCCTCGACAAGCAGCGCCTCGGCCAGATCATCAACCTGGTCAGCGACATTTCTTTTTCTCCCTCCCCCTCGACGGGGGAGGGCGGGGGTGGGGGTGAAACCCAACGCGCCAAGGACACCCTCGGCCGCGTCTACGAATACTTCCTCGCCCGCTTCGCCAGCGCCGAAGGCAAGAGCGGCGGGCAGTTCTACACGCCCTCGCGCGTGGTGCGCGTACTGGTCGAGATGCTCGCCCCCTACAAGGGCCGCGTCTACGACCCCTGCTGCGGCTCGGGCGGCATGTTCGTCAGCAGCGAGAAGTTCATCGAGGCCCATAGCGGCAAGCTGGGCGACATCTCCATCTACGGCCAGGAATCCAACTACACCACCTGGCGTCTGGCCAAGATGAACCTCGCCATCCGTGGTATCGACGCGCAGATCGCCCACGGCGACACCTTCCACCAGCACGCCCACCCCGACCTCAAGGCCGACTACGTGCTGGCCAACCCGCCCTTCAACGACAGCGACTGGCGCGGCGAGCTGCTGAAGAACGACAAGCGCTGGGTCTACGGCGTGCCGCCGGCGGGCAACGCCAACTTCGCCTGGGTGCAGCACTTCATCCATCACCTCGCGCCCACGGGGCAGGCGGGCTTCGTGCTCGCCAACGGCTCCATGTCGTCCAACCAGTCCGGCGAAGGCGATATCCGCAAGGCCATCATCGAGGCCGACCTGGTGGACTGCATGGTCGCGCTCCCCGGCCAGCTCTTCTACTCGACGCAGATCCCCGTCTGCCTCTGGTTCCTCACCCGCAACAAGCGCGGCACTTCCCCCTCTCCCGCGAAAGCGGGAGAGGGCCGGGGAGAGGGCCATCGTTTCCGCGACCGCCGCCACGAAACCCTCTTCATCGACGCCCGCAAGCTCGGCTCGATGGTGGACCGCACCCACCGCGAGCTGACCGACGACGACCTCGCCAAAATCGCCGGCACCTACCACGCCTGGCGCGGCGATGTCGGTCATTCCCGCGAAAGCGGGGATCCAACGACTTATCAGGACATCCCCGGCTTCTGCAAATCCGCCACCCTCGACGACATCCGCAAGCACGGCCACGTCCTCACCCCCGGCCGCTACGTTGGCGCCGAAGCCGCCGAGGACGACGGCGAACCGTTTGAGGACAAGATGAAGCGCCTCGCCGAGACGCTGCACGAGCAGCAGAAGGAAGCCGCGAAATTGGACGCCGCCATCGCCGCCAATCTGAAGGGACTTGGGTATGGCGGGTGAGTGGCCGATAGTCACCGTAGGTCAACTTGCCGAGTCAATATCCGATACCCACAAGTTCGGCAAGGACCAGCTTATCTTCCTGAATACTTCCGACGTGCTGCTTGGACAGATGTTGCACAATACATATTCGGCAGTACGTTCATGGCCTGGACAAGCAAAGAAGTCGATTCGACGCGACGACATCTTGTTCAGCGAGATTCGACCAGCTAACGGACGTTGGGCATACGTCGATGTCGATGCTGATGACTTCGTCGTCTCCACGAAACTAATGGTCATTCGTTCTCGGCCTGGGAAGGTTGTCCCGCGCTTCCTCTATCACTTTCTTACGAGTTCAGACACAACGCAGTGGCTTCAGCACCTTGCTGAATCGCGCTCGGGGACTTTCCCTCAGATTACCTTCGACCAAGTAGCTGAACTGGAACTCGCCCTCCCGCCGATGAAGGCCCAGGTGATGATCGCCGACTTCTTGGATGAAATAGAAGACAAGATCGAACTGAACCGCCGCACGAACGAAACGCTGGAAGCAATGGCCCGGGCGCTCTTCAAGTCGTGGTTCGTGGACTTCGACCCCGTCCGCGCCAAAGCCGATGGCCGCGACCCCGGCCTGCCCAAGCCCCTCGCCGACCTCTTCCCGGATGCCTTCGAGGATTCAGAACTGGGAGAGATTCCGAAGGGGTGGCGAATTGGCGCTTTAGGTGATGTCGCGGAGCATCCGCGTCGTGGCGTTCAACCCAATGCGATTGAATCGACCAGACCCTATATCGCGCTTGAGCACATGCCGAGGCGCTGCATTGCGCTGTCGGAGTGGGGCACTGCCGAAGGGCTGGAAAGTAACAAGTTCGAGTTTAAGAAAGGCGAGATCCTGTTCGGAAAGCTGCGCCCCTATTTTCACAAGGTCGGCGTCGCTCCGCTGGATGGCGTCTGTTCGACTGACATTGTTGTGGTGCAGCCGCGCACGCAGGAGTGGTTCGGCTTCGTCCTTGGCCACGTCTCAAGCGATGCCTTCGTCGAACACACGACTGCGGGTTCGACCGGCACAAAGATGCCACGGACGAGTTGGAGTGAGATGGCGCGCTATGCGGCGGTGATTCCTCCGCAAAACGTCGCGAAGGCATTCACCTCCCAAATCCGTCCCGTCGTTGACCACATCATCGCGTCCATCCATGTGTCCCGCACCCTCGCTGCCCTGCGCGACACGCTGCTGCCCAAGCTCATCTCCGGTGAGATTCGCTTGGGCGACACGGCCATTCGGATGGTGGAAGCAACGTAATGGCAATGAAAAAGAAGCGAATCAGGCGGGCATCCTCCGTCGCGTCGGAACTGCTCACGAAGTCGAGAGAAGCCGCACTGGCTGCTGTGCAGATTTTCAACAGCCCGCTGATTACGTTTCGGTCCGAGATATTCATCGTGCTGATGAATATTGCTTGGACATATCTTTTTCATGCCTACTATCGTAAGCAGGGCACTGAATACCGATATTTCGAGCAGAAAGGGAACCGCCGCGTCTTTGGCAAGACAAGTTCAGGCGCCCACAAGCATTGGGAGTTGGAGCGGTGCATCAACGATGCAAACTCGCCGATCGACAAGGATGCGGCTAATAATTTGCGGTTCCTGATCGGTATCCGGCATGAAATCGAGCACCAGATGACGTCGCGACTCGACGGTGCGCTCAGTGCGAAGTTCCAGGCGTGTTGTCTCAACTACAACGAATATGTGAAGAAACTGTTTGGCGTGCAGCATGGTATCGACAAGCATTTGGCCTTCAGTTTGCAGTTCTCCTCGATCAGCAAGGACCAACTCGCAGCACTTCCTTCCGTGGACAAGATGCCTGCACACCTGGCGGCGTACATTCAGGACTTCGAGGGCGCTCTTAGCGAGGAGGAATTCAACAGCCCGAAGTTCGCCTATCGCGTTCTGTTTGTAGCCAAGACCGCGAACCGCAAGGGTCAAGCGGATCAAGTGATTGAATTCGTAAAGGCCGATTCCCCGCTCGCGCAGGACGTCAACAAGGCATACGCCGTTATCAAGGAGACCGAGCGCCCCAAGTACCTGCCGGGTGGCATCGTCAAGAAGATGAAGGGTGAGGGGTTCAAACGCTTCACAATGACATCGCACACCGACTTGTGGAAGGGTATGGATGCCAAGAATCCAGCCAAGGGACTTGGGGTTCAGGTCGAGAGCTCTTGGTATTGGTACGAGCCATGGATTGATCAGGTGAGGCAACATTGCCATGACAATGCGGGGAAATACAAATAGCCTTACTGCACCAGCAAAACCAGGCGCAGCTCTATGACAAAAGGCTTTTCGGACTATCTGGTATTCGTCGACGAGAGCGGCTGTTCATGTGCTGAACAGCATCGAACAAGTTCTACACGAATGCAGGCGGCAAGCGGACGGGCTGGGGGCTTAAATGCTACCCCTGAAAAGCAAAAGGCCCCGACGCATCCACCGAGTCCAGTTGCCGACCGGGTATCCCCAGTCCATGAACTTTATCTTGAGGCATTATGGATGAATATCGGCAACCCGATATTGTTCAGTTCATTTGAGACGCAAGTATGAGCTTGATCCTTACGCAACACGAAGCCGACACTTTGCTGGCGCTCGAAAAGCACTACCAGGGCGAGGAGAGGTTTTTCTTCCCCGGTCTTGGTGGTGCAATTCGCATTCCTCTGTACTCGGCGGATCGGCGCGAGGAGTTCAGCCTGGACATCACCCGTGGCCGCATCGTGCTGGAGAAAAATACCTTCCAGAGCCGGGCGCGCAAAGCGGTAATCCTGGCGCGGCTTGATCTGGGTGGTCCATCACATCGAAATCCCGATGGCGAGGAAATCGCCTGCCCGCATTTGCATCTGTATCGGGAAGGCTACGGCGACAAATGGGCGATGATCTTGCCCGAGGCATTCGTCGGTGTCGATGATCCATGGCAACTGCTGGCGATGTTCATGGATTTCTGCAAGGTCGTCACCAAGCCGCCCATCGAGCGGGAGCTGTTCATATGATCATGATCGAGGACATCCAGAAGCTGCTCGACGACTACACACGGTGGCTCAAGGACAAGACCGTGCTCAAGCAGGCCGGCGCCGACTGGGTGGAGGTCACAACGCCGCATTTGGACCGGCACAACGATCACCTCCAGTTCTATATCCGCAAGGACGGCAACGGCTATCTGCTCACGGATGACGGCTATATCATCAATGATCTGATCAGTTCGGGCTGCCCGCTGGACAGCCCGAAGCGGCAGGAACTCCTCAAGACCACGCTTGCCGGGTTCGGTGTGCAAGTGGATGGCGATCAGTTGTTGCTCCATGCCACGCCTGAGAGCTTCTCGATCAAGAAGCACAACCTGATTCAGGCCATGCTGGCTGTAAACGACCTGTTCTATTTGGCTTCCCCCTATGTTGCCAGTCTGTTCTACGAAGACGTGATGCAGTGGATGGATCTGGCCGATATTCGCTACACGCCCAAGATCAAGATTACGGGCAAGAGCGGCTACGACCACATGTTCGATTTCGTCATTCCGAAGTCGCGCAAGCAGCCCGAGCGAATCGTCCAGGCGGTCAGCAATCCGAAGAAGGACACCGCCGAGGCGCTGGTGTTCAAGTGGTTGGATACCCGCGAAACGCGGCCGCCTGAGTCGCGCCTCCATGCCTTCCTCAACGACAGCACGACGACCGTGTCGCATTCCGTGATCGACGCATTGAAGAACTATGACTTGGAGCCCGTGCTGTGGTCACAGCGCGAACAGGCTAGGGAAGCGCTGGCGGCATGACGCCCGAGCAAATCGCATCCAGGGCGGCCTCCGGCGAATCTGTAACGCTGGAATTCAAGAAATTCACCGTCGAAAAGGATCAGGCGTGGCCGGAAGAGATCCAGATTGAGTGCTTGGATCACTCCAATTCGGCTCTTATTTGCGCGCCAACCCGGATTGGCGCGAGCCTGCTGCGTAACTGCATGAAATAAAAGAAGATGTTTATTTAGGCGCAAATCCGTGACCGCATTTACCGAGCCCATTTCTGAAGAAGCCGCCCTTGCCTGGCTGGAGGCACTCGGCTATGCGGTGCTGCACGGCCCGGACGTCGCGGCCGACGAGCGCGGCGCGGAGTGTGCCGCACCGCTCTACCGCGACGTGGTACCGAAGATCCCTATCGCTAATGAGTCGCGAGCAAAAGTCGTCGAGCGGCAAGTCGAGAAGGCTGCTTGAATATGGATCCACGCGTCACTGAATTGCACTGCATTATGCCAATGGCCAATATCGTTTCGGTGATGGCGCACGGCATCCTGTCCTATGAACGGACGGCAAGGCTGCCGCATCACTCGGTAGCGATGCAGCCGGTGCAGGATCGGCGCGATCAGAAGCAGGTGCCGGGCGGGCTGCGCTTGCACCAGTATGCGAACCTGTACTTTCACGCCCGTAACCCCATGCTGTTCAAGCGTCTGGGCGAGGTGGACTCACTGTGCGTACTTCGCGTTTCCATCCAGGTGCTGAATCTCGAAGGAACCGTTATTTCCGATCAGAATGCCGCCAGCGATTACGTTCGCTTTCTCCACCCCTCGCAATGGAGGTTATTGGACTTCGACGACATTTTCGCGATGGACTGGCGGCATCCGGACGATCAGGTGGCGTATTGGCGGCACAAGGCGCGCAAGTGCGCGGAGGTTCTTGTTCCCCATCGGGTGGAACCCGGCCTGCTGAACGGCGCCTACGTGGTTGATGCGGCTGCCGCCACTCGTCTGGGAGGTCTTGGTTTCAAGCTGCCTGTCACGGTCGACCCGGTGTTATTCTTTCGCTAACGGGGGCACACTATGTCTATGTTCAAGTCGTTGATCGGAGACCTTTTCGCTAGCCGGGCCCAAGCCTTGGTCAACACGGTGAATTGCGTTGGCGTTATGGGCAAGGGCGTGGCGCTGGAGTTCAAGAAGCGCTTCCCGGAGATGTTCAAGGACTACGAGAATCGCTGCGAGAACAAGGCGGTACGTCTGGGCGAGCCCTATCTCTACCGTGATGCATCGGGTGTACTGATCGTCAATTTCCCGACCAAGGATCATTGGCGTTCGCCATCCCGGTTGCAGGACATCGAGCGCGGCCTGGATTACCTGGCCGCCCATGCCGCCGAATGGGGCATCACCAGAATCGCGTTGCCACCGTTGGGTTGCGGCAACGGCGGATTGGAATGGGCCGAGGTCGGGCCTCTGATCTACCGGAAACTCCATGGATTGCCCATCGATGTAGAGGTCTATGCGCCTTACGGGACACCCAAGCACGAATTGGAGCTCGATTTCCTTCGTGGTCCATCGCAGATGAACCTGGAAGTAAAAGGGCGGAAGCATGAAAAGCTGAATCCCGAGTGGGTGGTTCTGATGGAGGTGCTGCGCGAATTGGGGCAGCAGCCTTATGCAAACCCTGTCGGTCGGACAATTTTTCAGAAGATTTGTTACGTCATCACGGAAATGGGCGTGCCGACAGGATTTCATTTCGCCAAAGGAAGCTACGGCCCATTCGCCGAGGAAGCCAAGTTGGCCCTGCATGAATTTGCAAACCGTAATTGGCTACGGGAGAAGAATCTGGGCCGCATGATAGCGCTACACGTAGGCCCCCAATATGAGCAGGATCGGGGCAAATTTCGCCAGGAACTCCAGCGCCATGAGCGAAAGATCGCTAAGGCCGTTGATCTCTTCAGCCGTATAAAGAGCACGGAACAAGCCGAAGAAGTGATGACAGTGCTGTTTGCGAGTCGCCAGTTGAAGCAGGCGCATCCGAACGAAGAGGTGGCGGAACAACAGCTCTACGATTACATCCTCGAATGGAAGAAATCCTGGCGTACTGCAGAAAAAGAGCGAGCTGTTGCCAGCACAATTCGCAACCTGGTTCTGCTTGGCTGGATGCGATTGCGCTTCAGCGAATCGCTGGCCGAGCCCGCATAACTGCAAGATCCTTCCTTCTTCGCGGGATACTCGCCGAGCACTGGGTTTGAGGGCCGGGCACCACGCACTGTAAGGTGTTGTGTTTACGGCCCACGACTGTACGGCGAGATGCATAAGGGAAAGTACGCCCGCTACTTGCCGTTTTGGGCCTGATCTTATTTAGAGCCAGCTTTCCTGCATTGGGGTGATTAATAAAAAACAGCGGTAAATCATGAGGTTGCTTATTTAAGCGATTGCCCATGCCCTCTTCCTCATTCACCGAGACCGTCGTCGAAGAAGCCGCGCTCGCCTGGCTGGAGGCGCTCGGCTACGCCGTCCTGCACGGCCCCGAGATTGCAGCCGGCATGCCCGATGCCGAGCGCAGCGACCCGGACTACCGCGACGTGGTGCTGGAGCGGCGCGTAAGGAATGCCCTGGTGACGCTCAATCCCGCCCTGCCTGCCGAGGCGCTGGAAGACGCCTTCCGCAAGCTGACGCGCAGCGATGCGCCGTCGCTGCTGGAGCGCAACCGCGCGGTGCATCGGATGCTGGTGGATGGCGTGACGGTGGAGTATCGCCGGGCGGATGGTTCCATCGCCGGCGCACAGGCGCGGGTAATCGACTTCGACGCGCCCGGCAACAACGACTGGCTCGCGGTCAACCAGTTCACCGTGGCCGAAGGGCAGCACACGCGGCGGCCGGACGTGCTGCTGTTCGTCAACGGGCTGCCGCTGGCGGTGATCGAGCTCAAGAACCCGGCCGATGAGAACGCCACCGTCTGGAGCGCACACCAGCAGCTCCAGACCTACCAGGCGCAGATTCCCGCGCTCTTTGCCACCAACGTGGCGCTGATCGTCTCCGACGGCGTGCAGGCGCGCATCGGCGCGCTCGGCGCGGGCAAGGAGTGGTTCAAGCCCTGGCGTACGATCAGCGGGCGCGAGGATGCAGGGGCGAAGCTGGCCGAGTTGCAGGTGGTGCTGGAAGGGGTGTTCGAGCAGCGCCGCTTCCTCGACCTGCTGCGGCACTTCATCGTGTTCGAGGGCGCATCCTCCGATGAAAGCGGCGGCAAGCTCATCAAGAAGATGGCGGGCTACCATCAGTTCCACGCGGTGAACGTGGCGGTGGAAGAGACGCTGCGGGCGGCGAATGCCCACAAGGCCGCGCAAACGCCCGGACGCTACGAGACAGGGCGCAAACCCGGCGGCGATCCCGGCGACCGGCGCGTCGGGGTGGTGTGGCACACGCAGGGTTCGGGCAAGAGCCTGACGATGGCTTTCTACGCCGGCCGCGTGATCCTGCACCCGACGATGGAGAACCCGACTCTCGTCGTGCTCACCGACCGCAACGATCTGGACGACCAGCTTTTCGCCACCTTCGCCCGCTGCCGCGACCTGCTGCGCCAGCCGCCGGTGCAGGCGGCGGATCGCGTCGACCTGCGCGCCAAGCTGGCGGTCGCCTCGGGTGGCGTGGTGTTTACGACGATTCAGAAGTTTTTTCCCGAGGAGCGGGGCGACCGTCATCCTGTACTCTCGGATCGGCGCAACATCGTCGTCATCGCCGACGAGGCGCATCGCAGCCAGTACGACTTCATCGACGGCTTCGCGCGGCACATGCGCGATGCGCTGCCGAACGCCTCGTTCATCGGCTTCACCGGCACGCCCATCGAGCAGACCGATGCCAACACGCGCGCGGTGTTCGGCGACTACATCAGCGTCTATGACATCCAGCGGGCGGTCATCGACGGCGCGACGGTGCCGATCTATTACGAAAGCCGGCTCGCCAAACTGGAGCTGAAGGAGGCCGAGCGGCCGAAGATTGATCCCGAGTTCGAGGAGGCGACCGAAGGCGAGGAGGTCGAACGCAAGGAGAAGCTGAAGAGCCGCTGGGCGCAGCTCGAAGCCGTGGTCGGCTCGGAGAACCGGATCAAGCTCGTCGCGCGCGACCTGGTGGAGCACTTCGAGAACCGCCTCGCCACGCTGGACGGCAAGGCGATGGTGGTATGCATGAGCCGGCGCATCTGCGTCGAGCTGTACCGCGAGATCGCGGCGCTGCGGCCGGAGTGGGGCGCCGATGCCGACGAACAGGGCGCGATGAAGGTGGTTATGACCGGCTCGGCGTCCGACCCGCTGCCGTGGCAGCAGCACATCCGCAACAAGAAACGCCGCGAAGACCTGGCGCTGCGGTTTCGCGAGCCGAAGGACGCATTCCGGATCGTCATCGTGCGCGACATGTGGCTCACCGGCTTCGACGCGCCATCCCTGCACACCATGTACGTGGACAAGCCGATGCGCGGGCACGGGCTGATGCAGGCCATCGCACGGGTGAACCGCGTGTTCAAGGACAAGCCGGGTGGATTGGTGGTGGACTATCTGGGGCTTGCCGACGAACTCAAGAAGGCGCTGGCGACGTACACCGAGAGCGGCGGCACCGGCAAGACGGCAATCGATCAGACCGAAGCCGTTGCGGTGATGCTGGAGAAGTACGAGATCTGCCTCGGGCTGTTCCATGGTTTCGATTGGTCGAAATGGATATCGGGCACGCCGCAGGATCGGCTGTCGCTCTTGCCGGCGGCGCAGGAGCACATCCTCGGCCAGGACGACGGCAAGGCTCGGCTGCTGCGTGCGGTGACAGAGCTGGGCCAGGCCTTCGCGCTTGCAGTGCCGCACGAAGACGCGCTGAGGATTCGCGACGACGTGGGGTTCTTCCAGGCGGTGCGGGCGGTTCTGGCAAAGGGAACCCCCGGCGAGCAGAAAACAGACGAAGAGCTGGAGCACGCCATCCGGCAGATCATTTCCAGGGCGGTGGTCTCCGACGGCGTGATCGACATTTTCGCCGCGGCGGGCCTGAAGAAGCCGGACATTTCCATTCTTTCCGATGAGTTCCTCGCCGAAGTCCAAGGCATGCCGCAGCGCAACCTGGCGGTGGAGTTGTTGCAGAAACTGCTGAAGGGCGAGATCAGGGCGCGCTCGAAGCGCAACGTGGTGCAGGCGCGTTCCTTCGCCGATCTGCTGGAGCAGGCGGTGCGCAAGTACCAGAACCGCGCCATCGAGACGGCCCAGGTGATCGAGGAGCTGATTCAGCTCGCCAAGGACATGCGCGCCGCCAGCGCGCGGGGCGAGGCGCTCAAGCTGAGCGAGGACGAGCTGGCGTTTTACGATGCGCTGGAAGTCAACGACAGCGCGGTCAAGGTGCTCGGCGAACCGACGCTTGTGAAGATTGCACGCGAGTTGGTGGAGACGGTGAAGCGGAACGTCACCATCGACTGGACTGTGCGCGAGAACGTGCGTGCCCAATTGCGGGTCATCGTCAAGCGCATTCTGCGAAAATACGGTTATCCGCCGGACAAGCAGGAGAAGGCGACGCAGACAGTGCTGGAACAGGCGGCGCTGCTGTCGCAGGACTGGGCGTTGGCCTGAGTTCGCTGTATCGAGGGGACTGACTTTTGCGGGAGGGGCCGGATTCGTCATTCCCGCGAAAGCGGGAATCCATGGGTACCCGGCAAGGCTGGATCCCCGCTTGCGCGGGGATGACGGAATAGTTCAATACGTCTCGATGTGATACCGGCTCTTTTCCCTTAGCTGCGGCAGCAGCTTGTCCCAGTCGCCGCCGTGCTGGCGGCAGATGTCGCGGAAGGCTTCGTCGACGCCTTTCTCCATGCCCTTCAGGCCGCAGAGATAGATGTAGCAGTGCTCGTCGTTCAGCTGCCGCCAGACGTCTTCGTGGCGCTCGCGGATGCGGTCCTGCACGTACTGCTTGGGCTGGCCGGGCACGCGCGAGAAGGCGAAGTTGATGTCGATGAAGTCCTTCGGCAGCTTCATCAGCGGGCCGAAGTAGGGCAGCTCGTCCTGCACGCGGGCGCCGAAGAACAGCATCAGGCTGCCGCCTTCGTTCAGCGCCATGCGCCGGCGCCGCCGCTCGGTCATGGCGCGCATCGGCGCCGAGCCGGTGCCGGTGCAGATCATCATCAGCGAGCTGCCGGGATGGTTGGGCATGAGGAAATTGGCGCCGAAGGGGCCGATGACCTGCACCTTGTCGCCCTTCTTCAGGTCGCACAGGTAGTTCGAGCCGACGCCGCGGATCGGCTTGCCCTCGTGGTCCTCGGTGACGCGCTTCACCGTCAGCGCGCAGTTGTGGTAGCCGGGCCGTTCGCCGTCGCGCGGGCTGGCGACCGAGTAGAGGCGCACATGGTGCGGGCGGCCGCCGGCATCCGTGCCGGGCGGGACGATGCCGATGTTCTGGCCCTCGAGCAGCGGGAAATGCACGCCGCCGAAGTCGAGCACGATGTGGCGGATGTCGGCGCTGGCGTTGTCGCCGGTGAGGCGGAAGTTGCCGGAGACGGTGGCGGTGATCGGGCCGCGCTCGTTGTAGAGGTTCACCGCCGGCTTCTCGGCCGACCACGGCGCGGGCGCCGGGCCGCCCTGGCCGGCGGTGGCTTCCGATGTCATGCGCGCGACGTCCTCGGGCACGGCGACGTCCTTCACGGGCGGGGCGGACGGCGTCGGCAGCTCGTCCCAGGAAAGTTGTTCCGCCAGCGTCCAGGGCTTGCCCGGCGCGATCGGGAACCAGTTGTCGATGGCGCCGGTGGGGCAGGGCGGCACGCAGGCGCGGCAGT
>CAYNGV010000058.1:0-9927 GCA_964397005.1 uncultured Sulfuritalea sp.
GCGGCGAGTTCGCGCGTCGGCACCAGCACCAGCACGCGCGGCGCGGTGTGGGTGACCTTTTGCAGCGGACTCGTCTGTGGATTGGTCAGGCGCTGCAATATCGGCAGCACGAATGCGGCAGTCTTGCCGGTGCCGGTCTGGGCCAGGGCTTCGAGATCGCGGCCGGCGAGAATGTGGGGGATGGCCTGCTGCTGCACAGGGGTGGGCGTGGTGTAGCCCTGCTCGCCAATGGCGCGCAGGAGCTCGGCCGAGAGGCCGAGGTCGGAGAACTGCATTTGAATTACCTCTGAAGCCGACCCCCGCAATCTTGCAGGCCAATCTGGGCGGAAACTTCCATGGGGTGTAACCGTCGAGGGGACTGGAGAGAAGCTCTATGTCGCCCTTCAGGCACGACCGGCAGACTGGGGCGCGGTCGTTGAGGAGGTGAAGCGGGGCGGACTGTAACACAGGCGGCAGCGATCTCCGGGATTTCTTTCGCCGCAGGTCGTGGTGGCGCCGTACCGCCAGCGCCGACTTTCCCGATTCAAGTCTCGCGTCAAACTTCCATCATGACGAAATCGGCCTTCGGCACACCGCATTCCGGGCAGACGAAGCTGTCGGGCACATCGGCCCAGAGAGTGCCGGGAGCGAGGCCATGGTCGGCGTCGCCGAGCGCTTCGTCATAGACCCAGCCGCACACTATGCATTGCCACTTTTTCATCGCCACGTCCTCGCATCCCGCAAAAGTCTCGCATGCTACCGCAAGCGCGGCAGCGGGATTCAACTCTTGAGGAATGTCGGGCGGAAGCCCTGCCAGGCGAGGCGAGGCCACTCAAGGGCGTCGAGCATGTTCTTGACGCGCAGGCCCAGCTCGGTGTCGCCCTCGATGCTCAGGCTGCGATTGAAGAACAGCGTGTCGGGGTCTTCCTGGCGGCTGACCATCTGCAGGAAGGCCGCGAGGCGCGCGGTGAACTGCAGGTCCGGCTCGCCGGGCGAAACGAACACCGGGCGGAAGGCGCCCTGGTTGTAGCTGAACTCCGCCACCATGCCGGTATCGAGCACGGTGACCCGGAAGCGCTTGCCTTCCAGTTCCTGCAAACTTTCCTCGGGCAGCACGCCCAGCTTGCGGGCTGCATTCAGCGCCAGCGCCAGGTTCACCGAATGCGGCCACTGCGGCAATTGCGCTCCAAGGCGGGCGATCAGCGGCGGCAGGCTGAAGGTGGGGATGGTTGGAAGCTTCAATGCATTTGCCATCGGAATTCCTCTGGATCTGTGTCAGGCGGCCTGGTGTGCAGTGCCGGCGCGGCCGAACCAGAAGCCATTGACCAAGCCGGCCGGCGCCCAGCTTTCGTCCTCCGCCGCGTCCTGGCCGTTGCGCGCCCGATCAAAGGCGTCGACCACATTGAAAGTATGCGCCGGTTGCGGGCTGATGCGCACGGCGTCGATGCCTTGCGCCATGAGTTCCGGCATCTGCGCCAGCAGGCTGAAGGTCTGCGCCGACATGGTCTGGATGCCGTTCAGGGTCAGGAAGTGCTGCCCTTCGCGGGTGTTCACCAGCATGCCTTCCGGATGGTCGAGGCACTTGAACTGGCAATCGTCCTTGTTCAGGCCATAGTGCCGCGCCGTGAAGCAGCGCGCTGAAAACGCCAGCGGCAGCTTGCCGAAGGCGAACACCTCGGTCTCCATGCCCGCCGGGCGCGTCCGGTGCAAATCCTCGATCACGCTGCCGGCAACTTCCAGCGGCGGCAGCCAGCGCCTGGCGCCCTGCGCGGCGAAGAAGGCCAGGGTCTGTTCGTTGTAGATGTTGAGGTGCGGGCCGGCGACAAAGCCGATGCCCTGATCACAGGCGATCTTGACCGCACCCAGGTCATTCGCCTCGATCATGCCGCCGGCATCGGCGATGAGGCGGCGCAGGGCCTTCAGGTCGCTTTCCGATTCGAGCAGGGCCTGCGCCGTGAGCACGACTTCCTTGCCCGCCTCGCGCAGATCCTTCGCCAGCCCGATCCAGTCCGCCGTGCGCAATTGCTGGCGGCGCGAACAGACGGCTTCGCCGAGATAGATGCGGTCGACGCCTGGATGCTGCGCGGCCTGGGCGTAGAACTCCATGACCTCGGCTTTCGGCCAGAAATACAGCAGCGGACCCAGGGTGATCTGCATCAGCGCCACGGCCTGTTGTAGGCGCCAAGCGTAATTTGGGAACCCTCGGACACCTTGCCCAGTTCCGCCGCCCAGGCGGGTTTCACCACGAACTTTTCCGGCGCCGCGACAGCGGCGTCCAGCGCCTGACGCAGGTTGCGGGTGACTTGGGCAACATAGGTCGGGCTGCGCTGGCGGCCCTCGACCTTGATCGCGGCGACGCCGATGCGAATGATCTCCGGCAGCATTTCCAGCACGTTGAGGCTGGCCGGTTCCTCCATCGCGTAGTAGGTCTCGCCGGCAACTTCAAAGCGGCCCTTGCAGATCGTCGGGTAGCCGGCGTTCTCGTCGTTGCCGTAGCGGTCGATGAGGATGCCGTTGAGGCGCACATCCATTTCGCCGGGCTTCTTTTCCCACTTCACGAACTTGGCCGGCGAACAGGCGCCGACCGTGTTGGGCGACTCGCCCGTGGCGTAGGAGGACAGCCAGCAGCGGCCTTCGTTCATCACGCACAGGCTGCCGAAGCCGAATACCTCGATTTCCACTTCGGTATTACGGATTACGTTCTCGACCTGCGCCAGGGTCAGTACGCGCGGCAGCACGGCGCGCTGGATGCCGAATTTCTCGCGGCAGAAATTGACCGCTTCGTAACTGGTGGCCGAAGCCTGGACGGAAAGGTGGCGACGCATGTCCGGGTAGGTCTGGGCGGCATAGTCGAGCACGCCCGGATCGGCGATGATGACCGCGTCGATGCCCAGCGCCGCGGCCTTGTCCACCGAGGCGGTCCAGTCGGCGAAGCGTCCGGCCTGGGCATAGGTATTGATCGCGGCCAGCACGCGGCGCCCGCGCTGATGGGCGTAGCGAATGCCGTCGGCGAGACTCTTGTCGTCGAAATTCAGCCCGGCGAAGTTGCGCGCGTTGGTGTCGTTGCGAAAACCAAGATAGACGTCGTCGGCGCCGTTATCGACGGCCACCTTGAGCGCCGCCAGACTGCCCGCCGGACACACCAGTTGAGGTTTTGCTGCCACGTACCACCCCCATTAAATCAGGCGGGCAGTGTAGTTGAGCCCTCGCCGGATTCAGTTGATCCGTGTCAACTCAGGCCAAATCGGACGCCAGCGAGGCCCGCACCGCCTCCGCCAACGGTCCCGTGGAGACCGTGTATTCCGGATGATCGACCCCAACGGCGACGGCTGCGCCGCCCTTGGCAGCCGCCACCATGCCGGCAGACAGTTCGAAACGCAAAAAATGCACGGCCGAGGTCTTTTCCTCGTTTTCGCGCTCCAAATCCTCGTCGGCAATCGCGAACACCGGGTCGAAGCCATCGACGCGGACCCAGACGCGGTCCTCGACGCCTTTGAGCTTCGCCAGCATCTCGCGCCGCCGGTTCTCGTCGGCGTACTCGATCTGCATCGTCACCTTGAAGTTGCTGCCGGTCGGCAACAGCGGCACATAGGATTCCAGTTCGTGCCGGATGCCGTCTTCCTCAAAGATTTTCTCGACGCGCAGCATTTCCTGTATCTGGTAGCGGATCAGCAATTCGTTCTCGAAGATCAGCAGTATGTTTTCGCCGAGCTTGACGCGGCGCAGCTTCTTCTCGGCCATGACCTCTTCGCGCATCGCAGAGCGCGCCTTCGCATAGGCTTCAAGGGTCATCAGGGAATCACGGGTGATGGTCATTGCGGTTTCCATTTATTCGAGTCCGTAAGCGATGCGCAACAAAGTCAGCGGATGCTGCTTTTCCTTCTTGCCGGCGGCGCCCGCTTCGTTCATGCCCTGCAGGATGTGGCGGCCGGCGATGGCGCAGTCGGAGCTGATGTAGTCTGGCTCGTCTTTCGCCATGGCCTTGAACACCGGCTTGCCGATTTTCATCGACAACTCGTAGTACTCCTCCTTGACGCCCCAGGTGCCGTCGTGGCCGGAGCAGCGTTCGACTGTATTCACCGTGGCACCGGTCAGCTTGAGCATTTCCTCGGTCTTGCGGCCGACGTTCTGCACCCGCGAATGGCAGGGAACGTGATACGAGACGCGGCCCAAGGCAACCTTGAAGTCGGTCTTCAGCAGGCCGTCCTTGTTGCGCAGGACGAAGTACTCGAAGGGATCGTACATGGCGTCGGAGACCGCCTTGCAGCGCGCATCGTCGGCAAACAGCAGGGGGATTTCGCTCTTGAACATCAGGGTGCAGGACGGCACCGGGGTGACGATGGCATAGCCGGCCAGCGCCAGGTCGTGCATCAGTGGGATGTTGCGCTCCTTGTACGTTTCCACCGCATCCAGATTGCCGAGTTCAAGCTTCGGCATGCCGCAACAGGTTTCGCCCTGAACCACGACATAGGGAATTTCGTTGTGGTCGAGCAGCTTCAGCAAATCGTGGCCGAGGCCGGGCTCGTTGTAGTTCACGTAGCAAGTCGAGAACACCGCCACCTTGCCGGGACTTTTGGCGCCATCGCGCACCGGATGGTTGCAACTCGGCGTCGCCGTGGCACGGAAATTGGCGCTGTCGTATTCGGGCAGTTCGCGAGCCGAATGGACGCCCAGCACCTTTTGCATCACGCCGCGTGCCGGGCCATTCCTGTTCGCGGCATTCACGGCATGCACCACGATCGGAATCGAGGCGAACGTGCCCATCAGCTCGGTCGAGGTCAGCAGCTTGTCGCGGAATTTCATTTTCCCGGTCTTGTACTGGATCGCCTTGGCGCGCAGCATGGTATGCGGGAAATCGAGATTCCACTCGTGCGGTGGCACGTAGGGACACTTCGTCATGTAGCAGACGTCGCACAGATAGCACTGGTCGACGACCTTCCAGAATTTTTCCTTGGGCACGCCGGCGGTTTCGGCATCCCCGGCTTCGTCGATATAGTCGAACAGCAGCGGGAAGGCATTGCACAGCGAGACGCAGCGACGACAACCATGGCAGATGTCGAAAATGCGCTCAAGCTCTTTCTCGCACGAGGCTTCGTTGTAGAAATCGGGATTCTTCCAGTCGATCGCGTGCCGGGTCGGAGCTTGGAGATTGCCTTCGCGCATAACGTCCTCAGGGCTGCTGTAGGAAGGGTGTTGGGGCAGGGGTGAAAGTCGGCGCTGGCGGTACGGCGCGCGGGCTGGCCGCGTGCCGTCCGCATTCATTTATCAGCCGTTGAGGCTGTCCAGCGTCCGCTGAAACTTGTTGGCGTGGGAACGCTCGGCCTTGCCCAGCGTCTCGAACCAGTCGGCGATTTCGTCGAAACCTTCGTCGCGCGCGGTCTTGGCCATGCCCGGGTACATGTCGGTGTACTCGTGCGTCTCGCCGGCGATAGAGGCCTTGAGGTTGTCGGCGGTCGCGCCGATTGGCAGGCCGGTGGCCGGATCACCACAGGCTTCGAGGTATTCGAGGTGCCCGTGGGCGTGACCGGTTTCACCTTCGGCGGTGGAACGGAACACGGCGGAGACGTCGTTGTAGCCTTCGATGTCGGCCTTGTTCGCGAAATACAGATAGCGGCGGTTGGCCTGCGATTCGCCGGCAAATGCGGCCTTCAGGTTGCCTTCGGTCTTGGATCCCTTGAGTTGCATGGATGTACTCCTCAGCGTTGGATAAGAGGCGTCGCGCCAACGCGCGACCCCAAGTCACAAAAGCGCTAGCGCTCGCGGACTTGAAAATACTCTAGCCGAGTAAGCCCACAAGTTCTAATTGTATTTTTTCACCGAGTCGATAGCGACCGACTATCAAGTCATTTCGTCGTAAAGGTACCCGGCAGATGACAGTCGAGCACCGCCTGACGGATCACGTCGATCGCCTTGTGCCGCGGAAAGCTGGAGCGCCAGACCAAACCGACGCGGCGCGTCGGGCTCGGCTCGACGAAGGGCTTCACCCGCAGCAGCGGGTCGTTGGCCGGGATGCCGTCGACGCTGCTGGCCGGCATCACCGTCACGCCGACGCCGGAAGAAACCATGTGGCGGATGGTTTCCAGCGAACTGCCTTCCAGCACCTGCGGCGATTCTCCGCGGCTGGCGCGGGTGCACAGGTCGAGCACCTGGTCGCGGAAGCAGTTGCCGGCACCCAGCATCAGCAGCGGCTCGTCGAGCAGCTGATCCGGCCGCAGCGACTTCAGTTTGGCCCAGGGGTGGGCCGCCGGGACCAGGGTGCGAAAGGCTTCTTCATATACCGGCTGTGCGACGAGGCCGGGTTCGGCTATCGGCAGCGCCAGCACCAGCACGTCGAGCTCGGAGGATTTGAGGCGTTCCAGCAGGTTTTCGGTGTAGCCCTCGGCGATGAACAGCGGCATGTTCGGCGCGCGTTTCTTGACCCGCGGCACCAGCGCTGGCAAGAGCCAGGGGCCGATGGTGTAGATCACGCCGAGGCGCAGAGGGCCGGCCAGCGGGTCCTTGCCGGCGGCGGCGACCTCCGTCACGCGCGCCGCTTCGGCCAGCGCCCGTTCGGCCTGGGCGACCACCCCGGCACCGACCGGCGTGGTGCGCACGTCGCCGGAACTGCGCTCGAACAGAGCGACGCCGAGTTCGTCCTCGAGTTTCTTGACCGCCACCGACAGCGTCGGCTGCGACACGTTGCACTTGTCCGCGGCGCGGCCGAAATGGCGCTCGCGGGCGAGGGCGACGATGTAGCGGAGTTCGGTCAGGGTCATGGGCGATAGCGGGGATCGTATGCCGATCCGGCCCATTGTAGCGCCTGCGTTTTCCGGGTGGCCCGCCCGGCAGCGGACACCCCGTCTCGCAATCCCCTGCCTATCCCGTCACCCAGGGCATCACCACCGGCAGCAGCAGGGCGGTCATCAGGCCGTTGAGTCCCATCGCCAGGGCGGCAAAGGCGCCGGCCTGCTCGCTTTCCTGGAATGCGCGCGCCGTGCCGATGCCATGCGAGGCGATGCCCAGTGCGAAGCCGCGCACGGCGTCGTCTTCGATCTTCAGTGCGCGGTAGATGAAGCTTGCACCCATGGCGCCGAGGATGCCGGTGGCGATCACCAGTATCGCGGTCAGCGAGGGCAGGCCGCCGATGCGCTCGGCGATGCCCATGGCGATCGGCGTCGTGACCGATTTCGGTGCCAGGGAAAGCTGCGTGGCTTCACTTGCGCCAAGCAGGCCGCCGATGGCGACCGCCGATAGCGCCGCGGTCAAGGATCCGACCAGCAGCGCGCCAAGGAGCGGCAGCGCCATGCGCCTGAGGCGGTCGAACTGGGCGTAGAGCGGAATCGCCAGCGCCACCGTGGCCGGGCCGAGCAGGAAATGGACGAACTGGGCGCCATCGAAATAGGTCTGGTAGGAGGTGCCGGTCAGCGCGAGCAGGGCCACCAGCACGGCGACGGCGAGCAGCACCGGATTCGCCAGCGGATGCCCGCCACTACGCCGGTGCAGCCAGGTCGCGCCCTGGTAGGCGAGCAGCGTCATGGTCAGGCCGAGCAATGGCGAGGCGGCGAGGTAGACCCAGACTTCGCCCAGTTGCGGCGTCACGATGCATCCTTTGGCCATGCGCGGCGCCTGATCAGAAGGCGCAACACCAGCGCGCTCAAGCCGATGGTGAGCGCGGTACTCAGCAGCAGCGAAACCGCCAGCGGCAGCCATTCATCGGACAGGCGCTGGTAATGCAGCATGACCCCGGTGCCGGCCGGCACGAAAAGCAGCGACAAATGCTGCAACAAACCTTGCGCGGTATCGCGCAGGTCGGCGGACGGGCCGCCGCGCAACGCGAGCGCCGCGAACAGCAGCGCCATGCCGATCACCGGGCCGGGAATCGGCAGCGCGAGCGTGCGCGCGATCACTTCGCCGAGAAGCTGGAACACCAGCAGCAGGGTAATGGCGCCGATCATCGTTGGGCCTGGCGGGTCCGCAATAGGATGGGCCAATATACCCGACGCCGCCGGGTTGCGCGGACGGCGCCGGCCCGGCGCAGCGGGCAAGCCGGACCTTGCGCGCAGCCGCATAATGCAGCCATGTCCGCCGTCCTGCCGCCCCTGATTGCCGCCCTGCTCGACCCGCGCCCGTATCCGCATGGCGCCGACCGCGTGGAACTGGTCGAAACCCATGCGTCCTGGCTATTGCTGGCCGGCGAGTTCGCCTACAAAATCAAGAAGGCGATCACCCTGCCCTTTCTGGACTACGGCACGCTTGCACGGCGCGAAGCATTCTGCCGCGCCGAACTGGTGCTGAACCGGCGGCTCGCGCCGGACCTGTATCTCGATGTAGTGCCGATCGGCGGCAGCCCGCAGCAGCCGGGATTCGGCGAGCTGCCCGCGATCGAGTGGGCGGTGCGCATGCGGCGTTTTGACGAAAGCGGACGCCTCGATCACATGGCGGCGCGCGGCGAGTTGCAGCCAGCACATCTCGCCCGGCTGGCCGACACCCTCTGCGCCTTTCAGCAGGACGCCGCCGTTGCCGCGCCCGATGCACGCTTTGGCGCACCGGAACAGGTGCTGGCCGCGGCGCGCGAAAATTTCGTCGAGCTGCGCCAGCTCCTGCCCGCCGCCGCGCAGGCCGCGGTCGAAGCGCTGGCCGACTGGACCGAAGCCGAGTTCGCGCGACGCGCCGGCGAGTTCGCCGCACGCAAGGCCGGCGGCTTCATCCGCGAGGGCCACGGCGACCTGCACCTGGGCAACCTGGTGCTGATCGACGGCCGCGTGACGCCCTTCGACTGCATCGAGTTCAACGAGGACTTCCGCTGGAACGATCCGGCCAGTGAGATCGCCTTCGTCTGGGTCGACCTGCTCGACCATGACCGGCCGGGCCTTGCCGCCTGGTTCCTGAATGCGTGGCTGGAGACCGGCGGCGACTTCGCGGCGCTCTCCGTGCTGCGCTTCTACGCCGTTTATCGCGCCGTGGTGCGGGCCAAGGTCGCGGGCCTGCGCGCGGGGCAGGAAGACAGCGAAGCGGCGCGCGGCGAGCTCGACGCGGCGCGCGCTTACCTCGACCTCGCGTGGCGGATCGCCGTACCGTCGGCGCCGACTTTAGTGATCACCTGCGGCCTGTCAGGCTCGGGCAAGACCACCGCCAGCTCGGCACGCCTGCTGGATCCGACCCTGGAAGGTGCCGGCAACATCCTGCGCCTGCGCTCGGACGTCGAACGCAAACGCCTGTTCGGACTGGCGCCGCGGCAAAACAGCGGATCGCCACGCGACGGCGGCATCTACACGGCAGAGGCGACGACGCGGACCTATGCTCGGCTGCACAACCTGGCCAGTGATTTGCTGGCTGCCGGCTGGCCGATAATCGTCGATGCGGCTTTTTTGCGGCGTGAGGAACGCGCGGCTTTTCGTGCCCTGGCGGCCGGGCGTGGCGCCGGTTTCGGCATCCTCGCCACCGAGGCGCCGGCGCGGGAGTTGCGCCGTCGCCTGATCGCGCGCAGCGGCGACGCGTCGGAAGCGACCGTGGCGGTGCTCGAAAAGCAGCTCGCGTGGTTCGAGCCGCTGGACGATGGCGAACGGGCCTGCGTCATCAATCCGGGCTGCAACTCAAGCGGTGGCGCCCCTGATCAAGGCTTGAATCGGGAACGTGTTCAGGCTAGTCTCCATTCAAAGCCACGGTTGTCGGAGAACCCATGAACGCCAAACCCGGAATCCATATCCTGATCGCAGCACTGTTGATCACCCTTTCCAGCACCAGCGACGCCGGTCGCGGCGGCAGCCGCTCTTCATCGTCATCATCGAAATCAACGTCGAGTTCCACGTCGACGGCCGCCAAAACCACCGAGAAGGACGCCCCTGCCTCTGCCGCCGGCAAAGGCATCAGCGTCAATATTTCCTCGGGGGGAGGCTCGTCTTCGGGGAGTGGTTCTTCGGCGGCAGCTGTAGTGACGGGCGCGGCGGCGGGCGCGGCGGCGGGATCGGC
>CAYNGV010000058.1:10027-12651 GCA_964397005.1 uncultured Sulfuritalea sp.
CGGCGGCGGGATCGGCAGCGGCGGCCAAGGCGGAAGAAGACCAGCAGAAGCAGGCGGACAAGCAGGGGAGGCAGGTGGAATTGGCGAAGATCGCCGACGAAAAGCGAAAGGCCGAGGAGGACCGCAAACGCCTGGAAACAGAACAGTTGGCGCTGCAGGCGGAGGAAGAGCGAAAGCAGGAAGAGATTCGCCTGGCTCAGGAAAAGAAGAAGAAGGCACAATTGCGCCAGCAGGCGCACGTCGATCGGGGTTGCGTCATCAAATCGGTCATGACCGACGCCGAGATCGCGAAATGCAGATAGGGCCCGCCGGATTCGATCAGACGCGTCTCGTCAGGGTTTCGTCCGGTCAACATCGCCATATTGCTGGCGCAATCTTTCCATACCGAGGCGGAACGCCTCGGCATCGCCATGTTCGAAAAACCGCGGATACCTCTCGTGCGCGGCATGAATTTTTCGCGCATGCTTGATCGGACACCAGTACTGCTCGGTGCGCGCCGCCACTTCGCGGGTGTACGCGGCAAGGCCATTGCCGTATGAGCAATAGAAACAGTTGAATTTTTCGATGAGGTTGAGGTAAGGCAGATCGGCCCGGTCGAACACCAGATAGTCCGCGCGGCGCACCCTGGGAATGCGGTAGATCGGGAAGCAAATGTGCTGATAGAGCGTGACGAACAAATCCATCAGCAAAAAGGGAATCCACCCGGCGTAAATCAGCGGCGCGGTCAGCGCCACCAGCGGCCGCGTGCGACGCAAAAACCCGAACAGACCGATCTTGTAGCGCCGCTGCTGGCGCAGGAATTCTTCGGCGAGTTGGGCTCGCTTCCGCCCGAAGTCGTCGCGTGCCTTGCGATATTCTTCTTCGAGTTCGTCCTGCAGGGTTCGAATACGCGCCAGCAGTTCGTCAATGGTATCGGGCATGGCGTCCTCATTCTCGGGTATCCGACCCCACAGGGTTCGGTAATGAAAACGGGCGCCCTGATCAAGGCGCCCGTTGCTGACTACTTCCTGCCCGAACGGGCAAGGAAATTACTGGGCCAGATAATCCGTCACCGCCACCCAGCGGCCATTCTGGATCTGTCCAACCTTGGACTTCTCGTTGCCCAGATGCTGCTTCGGCGTGAACTTGTATTCGGGGCTGCCGAACATGTCGCGGGCGAAGGTGGTGCTCTCCAGCGTCTTGATGAAGTTGTCGGTGGTCAGGTTGGTGCCGGTCTTCTTCGCCGTCTGCACGAACATGTCCATCGCCACGTAACCATAGGCAGAGAACAGGCCGGGATCTTCGTTGAACCTGGCCTTGTACGAAGCGAACCAGTCGCGCACGTTCTTCGACGAGTCGTCCGCATAGGGCACGGCCACCTGATGGAAGGCATAAAGCCCGTCCATCGCCTTGCCGCCCAGCTTGTGGATCAGGTCGGTGTAGGCCGCCGAGGAGCCGACGAAGTTCGGGCTCCAGCCCATCTTCTTCGCCGTACCGATGGTGCCGATGGTCTCGCGGATGATGGTGCCGAGCACCACGGTGTCGCAGTCCGCCGCCTTCATTTTGGACACCTGTGCCGAGAAATCCGTGGCGCCGCGCTTGAAGGAGGTCTTCTCGGCGAAGGCCATGTTGATGTCCTTGAGGCCGTCTTCCGCGCCCTTCAGCACTTCGGTGCCGAAATCGTCATCCTGGTAGATGACGCAGAATTTCTTCGCGCCGCGCTCCTTGACCATCCATGGAATTCCCTTCCGCATCTGGGTGTAATAGGGGGCGGCAAAGGAAAACTTCAGCTTGTGCAGCGGCTCGTACATTTCGCGCGCCGCCGTCAGCGGGAACAGGTTCATCACGCCCTTGTCGAACAGGGTCGGGAAGGTCGCCACATTGACCGCGGTGCCGATGGTGCCGACCATGGCGAAGAGCTTGTCCTGCTGCACCATTTTCTGCGCCGCGAGCAGGCCTTTCTTCGGATCGTAGCCGCTGTCCTCGGCAATGAACTTCAGCTTGCGGCCATTGATGCCGCCCTGGTCGTTGACCTCATCGACCCGCATCTGCATGCCGTAACGCAAGGCCTTGCCGAAGCCGGCCAGCGGGCCAGACAGATCCTGGATGGTGCCGACCACGATTTCGTTCTTGCTGACGCCCATCTGCTCGGCGGCCATCGCCGTGGCGCCAGCGCCGACTCCTGCAGCCGCAAGCAATGCCGCAGCCAGTTTGGTATATCCCTTCATTGCGCTCTCCTCCGTTTGCCGGTTAAAACGAAAGCCGTAATCAACCTAGTCGCGATACATCGACTCGATCAGCTCGGCATATTTCTGACTGACTAGCTTACGCTTTAGTTTCATGGTCGGGGTCAACTCCTCGTCCTCGGCCCCCAGCTTTTTCTCGAGCAGGCGGAACTT
Organism: uncultured Sulfuritalea sp.; assembly: GCA_964397005.1. GTDB lineage: Bacteria > Pseudomonadota > Gammaproteobacteria > Burkholderiales > Rhodocyclaceae > Sulfuritalea. The sequence goes on from CAYNGV010000058.1 coordinate 12,406, forward strand.
CTTGATCTGCTCGACGCGGGCGAACTGCTGGTTCACCCGCTCGATCTCGCTGCCGATCAGCTTCTGCACTTCCGCCGAGCGCGTCAGGCTCACATAGTTGGAGAAGGGCACGTCGTGGTCCTGGGCGAACTTCTCGACGTTCTCCTGATCGATCATGATCAGGCAGACCAGGTAGGGCCGCTTGTCGCCGATGACCACCGCGTCGGTGACATAGGGCGAGAACTTGAGCTGGTTTTCCAGCTCGGA
>CAYNGV010000059.1:0-12444 GCA_964397005.1 uncultured Sulfuritalea sp.
CAAGCGCTCTCCCAGCTGAGCTATACCCCCACAAGAGAGCGCGCATTATAGGGAGGCGGGGTCTGCATGTAAAGCCCCCCGCCACGACTTTCTACAGCAGTTTACCGGGATTCATCAAACCGCGCGGATCGAGTGCCTGTTTGACCACGCGCATCATGTCCATTTCGGTCGCGCTCTTGTAGCGCAGCACTTCCTCGCGCTTCAACTGCCCCAACCCGTGTTCGGCGGAAATCGAGCCGCCAAGTTCATGTACCAGATCGTGCACGATGCGATTGACCGCCCCGGTCTGCTCGATGAACTCGCCGTTCGACTGGGCATCGGGCCGCGACTGGTTGTAGTGCAGGTTGCCGTCGCCGATGTGGCCGAAGCAGACGATGCGGACCTGCGGGAATGCCTTCAACAACGCGGCATCGGCACGCGCGATGAACTCGGCGATGCGCGATACGGGTACCGCGATGTCGTGCTTGATCGAAACGCCCTCGATCTTCTGCGCCTCGGAGACGTTTTCGCGCAAGGCCCACAGCGCGGTGGTCTGCGCCCCGCTGGCGGCCAGCACGGCATCGTCGACGATGCCGTCTTCGGCAGCCGCTTCCAGCGCCTGCTCCAGGGTAGCGGACAGGTCGTCACGCGATCCACTGAGTTCGATCAGCACCTGCCATGCGGGCTTGCCGAGCAGTGGATCGCGCGCATTCGGGATGTGCCGGAGCACGAGGTCGAGGGCCGGGCGGCCGACGATTTCGAAGGCCGTCACGTTGTCGCCGGCCGCGTCACGCAGGCGCCCCAGCAGGCGCACGGCGGCAGCGGGATCGGGCACCGCCACCCAAGCGGTGGCGTTGGTGCGCGGTCGCGGAAACAGCTTCAGGGTTGCTGCCGTAATCAGCCCCAGGGTGCCTTCGGCGCCGATGAACAGGTGCTTCAAGTCGTAACCCGTGTTGTCCTTGCGCAAGGCACGCAGGCCATCCCAGATGCAACCATCGGCGAGCACCACTTCGAGACCCAGCGTCAGTTCGCGGGCGTTGCCATAGCGCAGCACCTGCACGCCGCCAGCATTGGTCGACAGGTTGCCGCCGATCGTGGCGCTGCCCTCCGCCGCCAGCGACAGCGGGAACAGGCGATCCGCCCCGGCCGCCGCTTCCTGCACCGCCTGCAGCGTGCAGCCGGCCTCGACGGTCATCGAGTTGTTGTCGGCGTCGATGGCGCGGATGCGGTTCATGCGCCGCAGGCTGATCACCACTTCGCCGCCCAGCGGCGTCGCCCCGCCGCACAGACCCGTATTGCCACCCTGTGGGACCATAGGCACCCCCGCCACGCCGGCAGCGGCGCAGGCGCGCACCACGGCGGCGACTTCTTCCGTGCTGCCCGGCAGCACGACGCACAGCGCGCTGCCCGAGTAGCGGCCGCGCCAGTCGGTGCAAAACGGGGCGAGATCATCCGTCGCGGCAAGCACATGGCGCTCGCCCAGCAATTGGCGCAATTCGGCGGTCAGGGCACTCATGCCGACAGCGGCCCCTCAGTCCGGATCCGCGAGGGTCGCGTAGAGATCATGCACATCGCAGTCGATGACGCTGACTTCGGCAAACTCGCCGATTTCAAGGTCGTGGCCGTCCGTGATGTATACGAGGCCATCGACATCCGGCGCGTCGCCTTCCGAGCGGGCGATGGCGCCGTCTTCGTCGATCTCGTCGACCAGTACCTTGATGCGGCGGCCGATCTTTCTTTCCAGCCGCTGCGTCGAAATGTCTTCCTGATGGCGCAGCAGGCGCGCCTTGCGTTCTTCGCGCACTTCCTCCGGCAAGGCGTCGGGCAACTGGTTGGCCGTGGCGCCTTCCACCGGCGAATAGGAGAAGGCGCCGACACGGTCGAGCTGTGCTTCGTCGAGGAAATCCAGCAGCTCGTTGAACTCGGCTTCGGTCTCGCCGGGGAAGCCGGTGATGAAGGTGGAGCGGATCGCCAGATCGGGCACTTCGCGGCGCCAGGCGACGATGCGGTCGAGCACCTTCTCGGCGGACGCGGGACGCTTCATCAGCTTGAGGATGCGCGAGCTGGCATGCTGGAAGGGAGCGTCGAGGTAAGGCAGGATTTTGCCTTCGGCCATCAGCGGAATCAGGTCGTCGACGCTGGGATAGGGATAAACGTAGTGCAGGCGTACCCAGATGCCGAGTTTGCCGAGTTCGCTGCACAGTTCCAGCAGCCGGGTCTTCACCGGCCGGCCGCCGTGGAACCCGGTGCGGTACTTGACGTCGACGCCATAGGCGCTGGTGTCCTGCGAGATCACCAGCAGTTCCTTGACGCCAGCTTCCGCCAGCACTTCGGCTTCGCGCAGCACCTCGCCGATCGGACGCGACACCAGGTCGCCGCGCAGCGAAGGAATGATGCAGAAAGTGCAACGATGGTTGCAACCTTCCGATATCTTGAGGTAAGCATAGTGGTCCGGCGTCAGGCGGATGCCCTGTGGCGGCACCAGATCGACGAAGGGATCATGCAGGGGCGGAAGGTGCCGATGCACGGCCTCCATGACCTCCGGCATTGCATGCGGCCCGGTGACGGCCAGCACTTTCGGGTGCACGGCGCGCACGATGTCCTTGCCCGCCGCATCCTTCTTCGCGCCGAGACAGCCGGTGACGATCACCTTGCCGTTTTCGGCCAGCGCCTCGCCGATGGCATCGAGCGATTCCTCGACGGCCGCATCGATGAAGCCGCAGGTGTTGACCACCACCAGATCGGCGCCGTCATAGCTGCCTGAAATTTCGTAACCCTCGGCACGCAGCCGGGTCAGGATTTGCTCCGCGTCGGACGCCGCCTTCGGGCACCCCAGCGACACGAAGCCGACGGTCGGCGCCCTGGCCTTGCGTTGCGTCACTTCTTCTCGGCTTTTTCTTCCGGCTTGACGTAGATGCCCGGGAATATCTTGCGCGTCTGTTCCTGCATGGTGTCCTGCATCTGCTGGAACATCTTCTGGCTCTGCTCGACGTAGGTGCCCATCATGTGCTGCATGGCCGGTCCCTGAAACTTGAGGAACTGCGCCCACAGATCCTGGCTGTCGCCCGCACCTTCGCCATACAGTCCCTTGGCCTGCTCCTTGAGCTTGGCCTGTACCTCGGTGAAGGACTTGATGTTGTCCCCGATATAGGCGCCCATCATGCCCTGCATGGCATTGCCATAAAAGCGGATCATCTGCGACAGCAGCTCCGAAGAGAACATCGGCGCACCGCCGGCTTCTTCTTCAAGAATGACCTGCAACAGGATGGCACGCGTCAGATCGTCGCCGGACTTGGCGTCAACAACCTGGAATGGCTCGTGCGCCAGCACCAGCTGCTTGATGTCGGCCAGCGTGATATAGGTGCTGGTGCGGGTGTCATACAAACGGCGATTCGGGTATTTCTTGATCAATCGGCTCTGTCCGGCCATTCTTTTCCCCCTCGAAAAAGTCATTCTAATACAAGGGCGGTCACTGCCAAACCGCGAACCACCCCGGCCGTGGCTGGGGTGGTTCAGGCCCGCATCAGCAGTAATGCAGTCCGCCGTTGATGTTGAGCGTAGCGCCCGTCATGTAGCCGGCCAGGTCCGACACCAGGTAGGCGCACAGCGCACCGATTTCCTCGGGCTTGCCCAGGCGGCCGACAGGAATGGTGGCCACGATCGAATCGCGCACTTCCTGCTTGATCGCCATGACCATGTCGGTCCCGATGTAGCCGGGAGCAATGGCGTTGACGGTGACGCCCTTCTTCGCCACTTCGGCGGCGATGGCCCGCGTGAAGCCGAGGATGCCGGCCTTGGCCGCGGAATAGTTGGCCTGGCCGAACTGCCCCTTGATGCCATTAACCGACGACATGTTGATGACGCGACCCCAGCCGCGGTCGGCCATCCCGGCCAGCACCTGGTGGGTGACGTTGAACACGGAGTCGAGGTTGGTGGACAGCACGGCATCCCACTGGCCCTTGTCCATCTTCTTGAACACGGAGTCACGCGTGATGCCGGCGTTATTCACCAGCACATCGATCGGGCCGACATCCGCTTCCACCTTCTTGATCATCGCCGCGCACGCTTCGTAGTCGGTGACATCCGCTTCCGCGACGATGAAATCGAAACCTTCCGCCTTCATCTTTGCCAGCCATTCATCCTTCGGCGGGAAATTCGGCAGGCAGTTCGCCACCACCGTCATGCCGCTCTGCGACAGCGCCTTGCAGATCGCCGTGCCGAGTCCACCCATCGCGCCTGTTACCAATGCAATTCGTTTTGCCATTTCCGCTACTTCCTATTGACGACTAAAAAACCTGTGCGGGAGGAAGGCGCGCCGCAAGCCGCGGCCTTCCTCCCGGCGTGGATCAGTACATGTGCTGTCCACCGTTGATCGAGATATTGGCGCCGGTGACGAATGCCGCCTCTTCCGAGGACAGATAGGCCACCAGGCCCGCGACTTCTTCCGGCTTGCCCAGGCGCGACTGCGGAATCTGCGGCAGGATCTTGCTGTCCAGCACTTCCTGCGGGATCGCCATGACCATCTTGGTGCCGATGTAGCCCGGCGAAATGGTGTTGACCGTCACGCCCTTCTTCGCTACTTCCAGCGCCAGTGCCTTGGTAAAGCCGTGCATGCCGGCCTTGGCCGCCGCATAGTTGGTCTGGCCGAATGCACCTTTCTGGCCGTTCACCGAGGAGATGTTGATGACCCGGCCCCAGCCGCGTTCCATCATGCCGTCCATGACCTGCTTGGTCATGTTGAAAACCGAATCGAGGTTGGTGTGCATCACCACATCCCAATCGGCCTTGGCCATTTTCTTGAACGTCATGTCGCGGGTGATGCCGGCGTTATTCACCAGCACCTCGACCGCGCCCACGTCCTTGGTCACCTGCGCGACGCAGGCCTTGGCCGATTCAAAGTCACCCACGTCGCAGGGATAGGCCTTGAAGCCATAACCCATGTCGTTCATGGTCCGCAGCCACTCATGTGCCTTGGTGTTGCTCGGGCTGTAGGTCGTGACGACCTTGTAGCCAAGCGCCGCCAGCTTGATACAGATTGCCTCACCCAGACCGCCCATTCCACCGGTTACCAGCGCAACTCGTAGCATTTTGGTTCTCCTCTGAATTTTTCTTGGGGTGGGGCTCTCATTGCCTTGCCGGAAGCAGCGCCCCGAACTGACATCCGGCTGTTGATTATGCCTTTTCCTTCACATAGCGCCCCGGCGCCGGCTCACCCGCCGGGTAGGCCTTGCTGCCGAGCTTTCCGCGTGCCGCGACTTCCTTGCCGCCGTGACCCTTGAGCCACTTCGCCCATACCGGCCACCAGCTGCCCGGAGCTTCCGTCGCGGTGTCAAACCATTCGTCGGCATTGGCGGTCTTGCTCTCGTTGAGCCAGTAGTTGCGCTTGTTCTTCGTCGCCGGATTGATGACACCGGCAATATGCCCCGAAGCGCCAAGGACAAAGGTGGTTTCGCCACCGAGCAGGCCGCGCGTCTGGTACGAGGTCTTCCACGGCACGATGTGGTCTTCGCGACTGGCGTAGAGGAAGGCGGGCATGTCCACCCGGCCGAGATCGGCCTTGACGCCACACATTTCCAGCTTGCCGGGCACCCGCAGGTTGTTTTCCAGGTACATGTTGCGCAGATACCAGGCGAGGAAGGGGCCTGGCAGATTGGTCGCATCCGAATTCCAGTAAAGCAGGTCGAAGGCCGGCGGCTTGTTGCCCTTGAGGTAGTTGCCCACCACGTATTGCCAGATCAGGTCGTTGGCGCGCAGCGCCGAAAATACCGTCGCCAGTTCGCTGCCGCGCAACAGCCCGCCCTTGCCGATGCCTGCCTCGCGCGCCTGAACCGCTTTCTCGTCGATGAAGTAGCCGATCTCGCCGGTGTCCGAAAAATCCAGCAGCGTGGTCAGCAGCGTCAGCGATGCCACCGGGTTGTCGCCGCGAATGCGCGCCACGGAAAGCGCGGAACCGAGGATCGTGCCGCCGACGCAGAAGCCCAGGGCGTTGATCTGCTTCACCTTGCAAATGTCCTGCACCGCCTTGATTGCGGTCAGCGCGCCCTTCTCGATGTAGTCTTCCCAGGTCAGGTGCCCGAGATCGGCCTGCACATTGCGCCAGGAAACGAGGAACACCGTGTTGCCCTGCTCCACCGCATAGCGCACCAGTGAATTCTCCGGCTGCAGGTCGAGGATGTAATACTTGTTGATGCACGGCGGCACCATCAGGAAAGGCCGCTCGGCCACCTTCTCGGTGGTTGGCGAATACTGGATCAGCTGCATCAACTCGTTTTCAAATACCACCGCGCCGGGCGTGACCGCCAGATTGCGGCCGACCTCGAAAGCGCTGTCGTCGGTCATCGAGATGCGCCCCTTGTCGAGATCGCCGAGCAGGTTCTGGATGCCCTGCTGGATGCTCTCGCCCTTGGTTTCAAGCGCCTTCTTGACGAACTCGGGATTGGTGGCGAGGAAGTTGGACGGCGCCATCGCGTCGACCATCTGCCGCGTCAGGAAACGCATGCGGTTCTTCGTCTGTCCGTCCGCCACCGGCGCCGCCTCGGCGATGCGTTTCATGTACTCGGAATTGATCAGGTAGGCCTGGCGCAGATAGTCATAGACCGGGCTCTCGCCCCACGCCGGATGATCGAAACGTTTGTCGCCGGCCGCCGGACTCGCCACCTGCGGCGCAGGCTGGTCGGCCCCCTTGCCGAGCATGCCTTGCCAGAGCTGGGCATGACGGCCCATCCATTCCTGCTGCAGGGCCTTGAGCGCCTCCGACTCGGCAGTCCACGCCGCAGGGTTCGCGCCGGGCGTCGCGGACTTCTGTTGTTGGGCAACAAACTGGTTGAAGCCTTGCGCCATGGCATTTCCCGCCTGAAACATGGCGTTGAATGCGTCATTCTGATCGGGGGGAGAAGACATCCAGGACTCCTTAAACGATGTTTATTTTGCACTGCACAATAAACGGTGTCAAGAAAGCGGAACGTAGAATGACGAAATGTATGTAATCGCAATCGGGTGGCTCTACGTCACCCTGCTGATGGCGGCCACCGAAGCGAATATTACCGCCGGCGTGCTCACGTTTGTTGTGTATGGCGCCGCACCGCTGGCGCTGTTTCTGTGGCTGTTCGGCACGCCGCAAAGACGCCGGAAGCAGCTAGCGCGCGAACAGATCGACGATGCGGTCGACAAGGACGATCGTGCCGATGCCCGCCGCGATCAATAGCACCTGCTGCACCGTGGCGCGAAGCTCCGTGCGCTTGTGCAGGCCCGGAATCAGATCGGCCACAGCGACGTAGATCATGCTTGCCGCCGCCAGGGCCAGCAGCACCGGCACGGCGCTTTGCACCTGGCCCAGCGCGACATAGGCCAGTAGCGCACCGACCAGCGTCGCCAGGCTCGACAGGAGATTGAAGGCCAGCGCGCGGCCCCTCGAATAACCCGAATGCAGCAGGATCACGAAGTCACCGACTTCCTGCGGAATCTCGTGGGCGATCATCGCCAGCGCGGTGACGATGCCGAGGCGCACGTCTTCCATGAACGCCGCCGCGATCAGCACCCCATCGACGAAGTTGTGGAAGGTGTCGCCGACCAGGATCATCAGCCCGCTGCGGCCGTGATCGTGGCCATCGTGGCCATGGACATGCACCACAGGTTCGTGCCCCTCGCAGGCCTCAATGTGGCAATGGCGCCAGAGCACCAGCTTCTCCATGATGAAGAAGGCCAGGATGCCGCCGAGCACCGTTGCTGTCGTGGTCGCAGCATCGCCGCTGGCGGTGATGGCATGCGGCAGCACTTCGAGGAAGGACGCACCGAGCAGCGCGCCGATGGCGTAGCTGATCAGCAGGGACACCCACTGCACCCGCGCAGTGAACGCGAAGGCCGCCGCGGCGGCAACGCTGAGCGCGCCGCCGACCAGCGACATGACGATGATCCAGGAAAGAACTGACATGAGGGCGCGATTATAGGTGCTATTCCAGCCAGATCAGGCTGGCCATGCGACCGGTGACGCCGTCGCGACGGTAGGAGAAAAACCGGTCGGCATCGCCCATCGTGGAAAACTCGGCGCTGGCGATACGGCGGCTTTGCATGACGGGGACGCCCCTTCGGGGACCGTCAATACCCAGCGCCTGCAGCCGCTGCCGCGCCAGCTGGTAAATGTCGCACAGCCACTTGCCGTCGGCGGCCGGTTTGAACGCTTCCGCCGCCTGCGCATCGTGGGAAATGAACTGATCGCGCACTTCGCCGCCGACTTCAAAGGCCTGCGCGCCAATGGCCGGGCCGAGCCACGCCATCAGTCGTTCGCCCGGCTCGCCCATCGCGGCGACCGTCGCCTCAATCACGCCGGCCGCGAGTCCGCGCCAGCCCGCATGCGCGATGCCGACCACGTTCGCGCTCTCGTCGCAGAGCAGCACCGGCAGGCAATCGGCGGTGAGCACGGCGCAGACCACGCCGCGCTGCCGCGTGAAACTGGCATCGGCTTCCACGCCGGGCGCCACCGTCGCCGCATCGACGCAGCGCGTGCCATGCACCTGGCGCAACCACACCGGCTCGGCCGGCAGTTCGCGGCGCAGCAGCGAGCGATTGGCCGCGACCGCTTGCGGGTCATCGCCGACGTGATCGCCGAGATTGAAGCCGTGCCAAGGTGCAACGCTCGTCCCGCCCCGGCGCGTCGTTGTCAGCGCGCGCACGCCGGTCGGCGCGGGCCACTCGGGGAGAATGAGACTATTCACGCCGCAGGTCTTCCAGCAATCGCGCGAAATCGGCCGGCAGCGGCGCCTCCCAGGCCATTTCGGCGCCCGTCGCCGGATGCACCAGCGCCAGCCGCCACGCATGCAGCGCCTGGCGCGCGAAGGCATCGAGCCGCGCATCGCCGCTCTTTGTCTTGCCGTACACCGGATCGCCGGCCAGCGGATGCTTGATCGACGCCAGATGCACGCGGATCTGGTGCGTGCGCCCGGTTTCCAGCCGGCATTCGAGCAGCGTGGCTCTTTCGAAGCGTTCGAGCACCGCGTAATGCGTGCGCGCCTCCTTGCCGCCGGCGCGCACGATGGCCATTTTCGTGCGCTGCACGGCGTGGCGCCCGAGCGGCGCATCGACCGTGCCGTCGCGCTCGACCGTGCCCAGCGCCAGGGCGAGGTAATGCCGTTTCACCGAACGCGCCTGCATCTGGCGCACCAGATCGGTTTGTGCCGTCAGCGTCCTGGCCACCACCAGCAGGCCGCTGGTGTCCTTGTCGAGCCGATGCACGATGCCGGCGCGCGGAATGGCCGCCAGTTGCGGCGCGTGATGCAGCAAGGCGTTCATCATGGTGCCCGAGGCGTTGCCGTTGCCCGGATGCACCACCAGCCCGGCCGGCTTGTCGATCACGATCAGGTAGTCGTCCTCGAACACCACATGCAGCGCAATGTCCTCGGCGGCGTCCGAAAAACTCGGCGCTGATGAGACGGCGATTTCCGCGTCGAAGTCGATGCGCTCGCCGCCATAGACCTTGCGCTTCCCCTCGGCCGCGCTGCCGTCGAGGCGAATCAGGCCGTCCTTGAGCCAGCCTTGCAAACGGCTGCGCGAGTGCCCGGAAAAGAGTTTCGCCAGGGTCGCGTCGAGCCGCCAGCCGGCGCACTCCGCGGGGACCTGGACGGTCAGGGGCAGGCAGGGGCTTCGGCTATAATCGGGCGGACATTCAAGCGAGGTTTTCACCATGCGTAGTTTAGCGGCATTCCTGCGGGCGCTCGCCCCCATCGTGGTCATCGGTGCCAGCCTCGGTACCACCCTGCTCGGCGGTTGCGGGCTGCTTCCTGGCGAAGTCGATGAAACCGCCGGCTGGTCGCCCAACAAGCTCTACAGCGAAGCCAAGAGCTCGATGGCCGACGGCGCCTACGACAAGGCGATCAAATATTTCGAAAAGCTCGAAGCGCGCTTCCCCTACGGCCGCTACGCGCAGCAGGCCCAGCTCGAAGTTGCCTACGCCTATTTCCGCCAGCAGGAACCTGCCTCCACGATTGCTGCCTGCGACCGTTTCATCCGCCTGCATCCCAACCATCCCAACGTCGACTACGCCTACTACCTGAAGGGCCTTGCCAACTTCAACGAAGACCTCGGCCTGCTCGGCTACGTCAGCCTGCAGGACCTCACCGAGCGCGATCCCAAGGCGGCGCGCGATTCCTTCGACGCCTTCAAGGTGCTGGTCAACAAATATCCCGAAAGCAAATACACGCCCGATGCCACGGCACGCATGAAGTACCTGGTCAATGCGCTGTCGTCGCATGAAGTGCATGTCGCCCGGTTCTACATGAAGCGCGAAGCTTACGTCGCCGCGGTCAACCGCGCGCAGACCGCGATCAAGACCTACCCGGATGCACCGGCCAACGAAGAGGCGCTGTTCATCATGATCAAGGCCTACGACAAGCTGGGCATGAACGACCTGCGCGACGACGCCGAGCGCGTCATGCGCAAAAACTTCCCGAAGAGCGAATACTACGCACGCGGTCTCAACCGCACCGAGCCGTGGTGGAAACTCTGGTGACCGGACGACAGAAGACCGATGACAGTAATGGTTGCGGCGCGCAGCGCCGGTAAACTTTAGTCTTCTGTCCTCTGGAATGGATATCCAGTCGTCTTCCCTGTCCATCGGCATCGTCGGCACCGGCGCCATGGGGCGCGGCATTGCCCAGATCGCCGCACAGGCCGGCATTCGTGTGCTGCTGTTCGACGCACTGCATGGCGCGGCGGCGAGCGCGCGCGAAACGGTGATCGGCACGCTGGGCAAGCTTGCCGACAAGGGCAAGATAAGCAGTGACGCACTGGCCGCCGCTTCGGCCAAGCTGGAAGTCGTGCCCAAGCTGGAAGGATTCGCATCGGCGCACATCGTCATCGAAGCCATCGTCGAGAACCTCGACGTGAAAAAGCAGCTATTCCAGCAGTTGGAGGACATCATCGCCGCCGATTGCATTCTTGCCACCAATACCTCCTCGCTGTCCGTGACCTCGATCGCCGCCGCCTGCAAGCGGCCGGAGCGCGTCGGCGGCTTTCACTTTTTCAACCCCGTGCCGTTGATGAAAATCGTCGAGGTCATCGACGGCCTGCTCACCGCGCCGTGGACCTCCGCGGCGCTGCTGGAACTCGGGCAACGCATGGGCCACACGGCGGTGCGGGCGAAGGACACCCCGGGCTTCATCGTCAATCACGCCGGTCGCGGCTTCGTCACCGAAGCCCTGCGCATCCTCGGCGAAGGCGTCGCCGAATTCCATGAAATCGACCGCATCATGCGCGAGGCCGCCGGCTTTCGCATGGGGCCCTTCGAACTGCTCGACCTCACCGGCCTCGACGTTTCGCAGCCGGTGATGGAATCGATCTATAACCAGTACTATCAGGAACCGCGCTATCGACCCTCGGCACTTGCCGCGCAACGACTGGCCGGCGGCGCACTCGGACGCAAGACGGGACGCGGCTTCTATACCTATGACAACGGCGTCGCCGAAGCACTGCCGGCCGCCGCCGTTCCGGTCGACAAACCCGCCAGCGTCTGGGTCAGCCAGACCCATCCGGAATGGGCCGAGGTGCTGCGCGAAATCGTGGCCGCCGCCGGCGTCACGGTGGAGACCGACTACACGCCCGGCCCGCAGGCCCTCTGCGTCGTCACCCCGCTTGGCAGCGACGCCACCACCTGCTGCCTGATGCAGGGCCTCGACCCGCAGCGTACGATCGCCATCGACGGCCTGTTCGGGCTCGCGGCGGGGACGACTCGGCGGACCCTGATGACGACGCCGCTGACCACGGCCGCCATGCGCGATGCCGCGCACGCCCTGTTCGTCGCCGACGGCACGCCGGTCAGCGTGATCCGCGACAGCGGCGGCTTCGTCGCCCAGCGCATCATTGCCTGCATCGTCAACATCGGTTGCGACATCGCCCAGCAGCGCGTCGCCAGCCCGGCCGACATCGACCGCGCGGTGAGCCTCGGGCTGGGCTATCCCAAAGGACCTTTGGCCTTCGGCGACGCACTGGGCGCGCGCAACGTGCTGTCCGTGCTGGAAAACATGCAGCAGTTCTACGGCGACCCGCGCTATCGTCCCAGCCCGTGGCTCAAGCGTCGCGCACTGCTCGGCGTGTCGCTGCTCACCGAGGAAAACTGAGCATGCACGCGCCCTCGGAGCTTTCCGCCTTTCGCCTTCGCCACACGCTGCGCGTGCGCTGGGCCGAAGTCGATCCGCAGAACATCGTCTTCAACGGCCATTACCTCAGCTACTTCGACATCGGCATCACCGAATACTGGCGAGCCATCGGCCTGCCCTACCCGGAAGGCATCGCCGGCACCGGCGGCGACCTGTTCGCGGTGAGAAGCGTGATCAACTACCACGCCTCGGCGCACTTCGACGAATTCATCGACATCTGCGTGCGCGCCGACAAGCTCGGCAATTCGAGCATGACATTCGAGATGGCCATCTTCCGCGACGGCGAGCGGCTGATCAGCGGCGAGATGGTCTACGTGAA